>CAZXYP010000188.1:0-3172 GCA_964644955.1 uncultured Anaerolineales bacterium
CAATTTACTTGGGGCGGACTGGTTACGATTAGCACGGCATTGGTTTTGGAATTGGTGATTGGCGGCGGCTTGGCGCTGCTGGCATTGCTGGGCATCGCGATGGTGATGGGGCAAGAGGCGGTGGCCGAGATTGCAAAAGCGTTCACACAAGTGCCGACCGATACGGGACGCATTATCGAAATCGTTTTTCAGCAGCCGCTGTCGGCGGCAATCGCAGGCGGCGCGGCGCTGTTGATGATTGTGCTTCTCGTGCCGCTGGTGGAAGAATTGCTCAAGTCTGCGGGGGTCGCAATCGTTCTGACACGGCGCAGGCGCGCGAACTTTTTGCCGACGCGCGGAAATGCGGTATTGTGGGGACTCGCCGCGGGCGCGGGCTTTGCCTTTAGTGAAAACATGTTGAACGGGCAAGGCACGCTGAACGACCCAAACAGTCTCACGGGTTTTTGGGCGGGCGCCATGATCCTGCGCGCGGGCACTTCGTTGATGCACATGATTACAACGGCAACGGTCGCAGCGGGATGGTACGAAGCGTTGATCGCGCGGCGTCCGATTCGTTTGCCGCTCTTGCTGCTGACGGCGGTTTTGATGCATGCCATTTGGAACACGTCGGCGCTGCTGCTCGCGGGTGTCTCGATGACGCGTACGGCAAATACACCTCTGGCAAGCATATCAACCGGGTTGAGTCTTGCAGCTTTGGGACTGCTTGCATTTTTGTTTGTCGGTTGTGTGTTTTGGCTGCGTGCCTTGCTGCAATGGGCGCGCCGCAGTCCGATTTCCATACCAACATAAGGTGAGGTCATCATGGTTCGTGTGGTCACAGATTCCAACGCGCACTTGAGCGCACAGGTTCGCGAAAAATACAAGATCGGTTTTGTGCCATTGCAAGTCCTGTTCGGCACGCGTACGTTTGGGGATGAAGTGGACTTGTCGAACGAGCAATTTTTTCACATGCTCACGCATGAAAAAGTGCATCCCACGACTTCGGCGCCCGCGCCTGCCGATTTTATTCAGGCCTGGAAACCCATTCTCGAAGAGGGACATGAGATCGTTTCGTTGTGTTTGCCCTCCGGTTTGAGCGCGACCTATGCGTCGGCGGTCAATGCCAAAGCGCAGCTGGAACAAGAACACGGTGAGAGTTTGCCGATTTCGATTGTGGACGGCAAGTGGCTTTCGATGGCGCAAGGATTCCAGTGCATGGCAGGCGCGCGCGTGGGCTTGGCGGGCGGTTCGCGCGAGGATGTCATCAAAGCCATCACGGCATTGGACGAACGCCTCTCGCTCATTTTTCTGCTGGATACGCTGGAATATCTGAAGCGCGGCGGGCGTATCGGCAAAGCGCAGGCGTGGCTGGGCACCATGTTCAATGTCAAACCGATTTTGGAAATCGCGCACGCGCGCGTCGAGCCGCTCGAGCGCGTCCGCAGTCGCAAAGCCGGTGTGGCGCGCCTGTTGGAATTGGTGCAAACGCCGCCGACAACCAATGGTCCGCGCAAAGGCGAAGGCGCGCTGCATGTGGCAGTGCTGCACGCGCGCGCGCCCGAAACGGCGCAGCAGCTCGAAGACGAACTGCGCGCGCGGTTCAATATCGCGGAATTGGTGCGCGCCGAAATCGGACCGACGATTGCGGTGCATACCGGACCGGATGCGGTCGGGCTGGCATTTTATCGGGATTAAAGAGTCATGCGTTTTTTCTGCTATAATTCACCGAGTCTCGCGCAACCTGCGTAGAGACGCGGTGTTTATGTATGCGCAGGTTCGACGCGAAATCTATTCCAGAGCCGGACGGTCATGCGCCGTCGCAGGCGGATGAGCAAGCCGTGGAAGCACAACTGGTCGAGCGCGCCAAAAGCGACCCCACTGCGTTTTCGGAATTGTACGAACGTTATGTGGACCGCATTTACGCGTACGTGTATTATCGAACAGGCGACCCACGCGACGCGGAAGATTTGACCGCGCGCGTGTTTTATCGCGCGTTAGCGCACATGCCCGAATTCAATCAAACGGGCGCGCCCTTTGTGGCATGGCTGTATCGCATCGCGCACAATCTGGTCGCCAATTGGCATCGCGACAAAACGCGACACCCGGAAGTGCCGTTAGAATTGTGGGAACCTGCGCCTGCACCCGAAGGCGCGCCGCATGTCCAAGCCGTGCGTTCCGAAACCCAAACGAATCTGTTGGAAGCCATCCGCAATCTGCCGTGGGAACGACAGCAATTGTTGATTTTGAAATTTGTGGACGGCTTGTCCAATCTCGAAATCGGCAAGATTCTCGGGCGCAGTGAAGGCGCGATTAAATCACTTTATCATCGCACGTTATTGTCACTCCGCGAGGAATTGGAAAAACGCGGCATCTTTGAAGGGGAATAAGACGCTTGGAATTTATCGTTTTACCATTGCGCGTCGTGCATATTTTCGGCGCAGTGTTTTGGGTCGGCGCGGCGTGGCTGTCCGCATTCTTTTTGGTGCCGACCGTGCGCGCTTTGGGACCCGACGCCTCAAAGTTTATGGGGCATCTCATCGGCGTCCGAAAATTATCCATGTATATCAGCATTGCAGGCGGTTTGACAATCGTCGCGGGCTGGTTATTGTGGCTGATGCGTTACAGCATACCATCGCTAAGCACCGGCGCCGGCATGACCTTTCTCATCGGCGGCATCATTGGCACGATTGCGCTTGTCGTCGGGAGTATGGTCGGCGGCATTTCCAAACGCATTGGCGCGTTGGGCGCCGAAATTGCGCAGCAAGGAAAACCGCCGACGCCGGAACAAGGCGCGCAAATGGGCGCACTGCAAGCGCGCATGGCATCTGTCGGACTGTGGGCTGCCATTCTGACGGCGATTGCATTGTTCTTGATGTCCATCGCGCGTTCGCTGTGGTTTTGACGATTGAGGCGACAGGAGCGAGCTATGCCAGACAATGCCTGGGAGCACAATCTCGAATTAAAAATGCAGCGGGTTTTGACGCCGGTGCATCCTTCGGCGTCCTTTCGCAATCATTTGCGAACCAATCTGCAATTGGCGGGACAACAACATGCCGCACAGCGCGCGATGCAGCTGCGCCATCCGCAACACGTCAATTATTGGGTGTTGGGCGCGGCGGCGCTCGGGCTCACGGTCGCAGCGGGAAGCATGTTGGCGTGGGCGATTCGCACTCGCCTTTTGATGCATTAAGCA
>CAZXYP010000188.1:3182-10224 GCA_964644955.1 uncultured Anaerolineales bacterium
AGCAAAACGCATTGCCAAAAACCCGTTTGCGCCGCCTGACTGCAAACGGGTTTTTTGTTTTTTTGTGCCGCGCGCGTACAATTGATGAACGCGCTCGCGCCGGGTGAAATTTCATTTGTATATTAAAGGCAGAAATCCAAACAAACGTCCGGTGACTTTGATTGTCGGCGTGATTGCGGCGGTCACCACCGTGCTGCTCATTTTCGGGTATGCGTTGGCGCAAGAACCACAGCGTTTTGTGTCGGCGTTTGAATTGCCCGACTTGATTACGCGCACGCCGACCTTGCTCGGCGAGATACAAGAAACCGCGACCCGCCCACCGACGACCACGCGCCGTCCAACGAATACGCGCACGCCCGTTCCGACACGTACGCCGATGGCAACGGTTGCGCCGACATCAACGCCGCGTCCGAAATTTGAAACGCATTTCCTGTTCGGGCGTCCCGTGCTGCCCGACGCGTCGAGCAACAGCCCTGACCGTTTTTATTTATACGGCACGACCGGACGCAGCGAATACGAAGTGCATCACGGGCAGGAATTTGTCAATCCGCTGGGGACGCCGGTGATTGCGGTTGCGGACGGCATCATTGTCGTTGCCGGTCCCGATTTTTTGCCGCAGTGCGGCGCGGGCGGCAATGAAATCTGCGGACGCAAACCGGATTATTACGGCAACGTCATTATTCAGAAACTGGACGCGCCATACAAAAATCAACCCGTCTATGTGGCGTACGGGCATGTGCAAAAATGGTACGTGAAGCCCGGGCAGCGCGTCAAGGAAGGCGAACCGCTCGGCGAAGTGGGACAGGCGGGCATTGCGGTCGGTCCGCATGTGCATTTCGAAACGCGTTTGGGCGCCAATAGTTATACCGCGACGCGCAATCCGATTTTGTGGATGCGCCCGCTGCCCGGCACCGGCGCGCTGGCGGGACGTTTGCAAGACCGCGAAGGCAATCTGATTCGCAGCGCGAGCATTTTGATTTACGCCAACGATGAAAACGGCACGTATGTCGGCGACACGGAAACGTATTCGCGCGACGCGTTTCCGCCCGTCAATCCCGACGACCAGTTGGGTGAAAATTGGGCGTTTCCCGATTTGCCCGCCGGTGATTATGTTGTGCGCGCGTATGTCGGCAGTTTGATTTACGAACGCCGCGTCACCATCGAAAACGGCAAGTTGAGTTTTGTTGTGTTTGGAGGGTGAAAGGAATTTGTGATTTATGATTTTTGATTTCCGATTTCAAACGAATAAGTCAAATCAAAAATCCTAAATCAGCAATCATAAATCAGCAATGTCTTTCGTTCGCGTTCGCTATGCGCCCTCCCCCACCGGCGCACCGCACATTGGTAATTTGCGCACTGCGCTGTTTAATTGGCTGTGGGCGCGCCACAATCACGGCAAATTTATTTTGCGCGTCGAAGACACTGACCAGGCGCGCGAAGTGGACAATGGTCTGGAACTCATCATGGAGTCGCTGCGTTTTCTCGGCATGGACTGGGATGAGGGACCGGACATTGGCGGCGCGTACGGACCCTATCATCAATCCGAACGTTTGGAAATTTACAAAAAATACGCGGACGAATTAATCGAAAACGGCGCAGCGTACTTTTGCTACTGCACGCCGGAGGAACTCGCGGACATGCGCGCGGCACAAGAAGCGCGCGGTGAAGCGACGCGCTATGACCGCCGCTGTCGCTGGTTGACGCCCGCACAATGCGCGGAACGTGAAGCGAAACATTTACCGCGCGTGGTGCGTCTCGCCGTTCCGTTAGAAGGTTCGACCACACTGCCCGATTTTGTGCATGGCGACATTACGATTCCGAATGAAACCGTGGACGACCAGGTGTTGATGAAAAGCGACGGCTTTCCGACATACCACATGGCCGTCGTGGTGGACGACCATTTGATGGAAATCACGCACGTCATGCGCGGCGACGAATGGATTTCGTCGTTCCCAAAACACATTCTCTTGTACAACGCGTTCGGCTGGACGCCGCCGCAGTTCGGACACATGCCCGTCGTTCTCGGACCCGACAAGAAAAAATTATCCAAACGGCACGGCGCGACGAGCGTGTTGAATTTTCGCGACGAAGGATATTTGGTCGAAGCATTGGTCAATTTCATGACGCTGCTCGGTTGGGCGTATGACGGTCAGCGCGAATTGTTTACGCGCCAAGAATTGATTGAATATTTTTCGCTCGCTCACATTCATTCTTCGCCCGCCGTATTCGACCGCGCGAAATTGGATTGGATGAACGGGGAATATATTCGGAGACTGGAGACCGGAGATTTGGCGGCGCGGCTCCTGCCGTTTCTCACGCGCGCGGGCATTGCGGCGGATTTGGAGACAATGAAAAAAATCGCGCCGCTGGTACAAGAGCGCATGAAACGGCTCGACGAAATCGCGCCGCTGGTGGACTTTATGTTTGCGGAAAAGATCTCGTACGAACCGCAAACGCTCCTCGGTCCGAAAATGAACGCGGCGGATTCATTGCGCGCGTTACGCGCGGCGAGCGAAATTTTGGACGGCATGAATTTCGACGACGCGGAAAAATTGGAACAAGCATTGCGCGCGGCAGGCGAACAACTCGGTTTGAAACCCGCGCAATTTTTCGGCGTGTTACGCAACGCGGTCAGCGGCAAAACGGTCACGCCGCCGTTGATTGGCGTGCTGCAAATTCTCGGCAAAGAAAAAACGATGGCGCGTGTGAATGACGCGTTAGCGCAATTGGAAAATATGATTGGCGGTGAACATGCGTCGTGATTATCAAGTTGCTCGCGCGGGGGAACACTTTGTCGCGGCAGAACTCAATAGACGTGGGGCGTATGCGGTTACGTTTGCAGGCAATATGCCGAAAATTGACATTATTGCGTGCAATCAAGACCAGAGCCGCACTGTTCACATTCAAGTCAAGAGCAAACATAGTAGAACGTGGCAGACGAGCATAGTAGGTGCGGAGGAAATGGTTGAACCATCCGATCCGTTAGCAGAAACAGTTTTTTGGGTGTTTGTAGATTTGGGTAATTTGGATGCCCCCCCGCGTTACTGGATTGTGCCGTCATGGTGGATACGCAATAACATTTACCAAACTCACAATGCGTATTTGGCTCGCCATGGCGGAACGAGGGCAAGAAATCCAAACTCGAAGCATCATGCGATTGATGAAAGGCGTGTCGCCGCGTGGGAAGCAAAGTGGGAAGTGTTAGGAATCTTTTAAAATTTAATGCGGATGTGAACAAAATGAATAACCCCGAACCCAAAGACTTTGTACGCGAATGGATTATTGAAGATTTTAAAAAAGGTCGTTTCGACGGAAAAGTCATTACGCGTTTTCCGCCCGAACCGAACGGCTATTTGCACATCGGTCACGCCAAAGCCATTCACGCGGATTTTAGCGTCGCGCAAGATTTTGGCGGACACTGCAATTTGCGTTTCGACGACACGAATCCGACCAAAGAAGAGCAAGAATATGTGGACGCCATCATGTACGATATTCGTTGGCTCGGTTATGATTGGGGCGACAATTTATTTTTCGCGTCCGATTATTTTGAACAGCTCTATCAATGGGCGGTGAAATTGATTCAAGACGGCAAAGCGTATGTGGATGACTTGAGCGCCGATGAAATTCGCGAATATCGCGGCACGCTTACCGACCCCGGACGCGAGTCGCCGTACCGCAATCGCAGCGTCGAGGAGAATCTGGATTTGTTTGCGCGAATGCGCGCGGGCGAATTTCCTGACGGTTCGCGTGTTTTGCGCGCCAAAATTGACATGGCATCGGGGAATCTGAACATGCGCGACCCCGTGATGTATCGCATTCGTCATGCCACACATCATCGCACGGGCGACGCGTGGTGCATTTATCCAATGTACGATTGGGCGCACGGGCAGTCCGATTCCATCGAAGGCGTGACGTACTCGATGTGTTCGCTCGAATACCAAGACCATCGTCCGTTGTATGATTGGTTCCTGGACCAACTTGGCGTGCATCATCCGCAGCAAATCGAATTTGCGCGTTTGAATCTGTCCAACACCGTCACGAGCAAACGCAAACTCTTGCAATTGGTGAACGACGGCATTGTCGCCGGATGGGACGACCCGCGCATGCGAACCATTTCCGGTTTGCGGCGGCGCGGCTATACGCCCGAAGCGATTCGCGATTTTTGCGACCGCGTCGGTTTGGCAAAAAAACCAAACGTCATTCAAGTCGAGTTGTTGGAACACTGCCTGCGCGAAGATTTGAACAAGCGCGCCATGCGCGTGATGGGCGTTTTGAATCCACTCAAAGTGGTGATTGAAAATTATCCTGCAGGACAGGTCGAAGAACTCGAAGCGGTCAACAATCCCGAAGACCCGAACGCGGGCACGCGCAAGGTGCCGTTCACACGCGAATTGTGGATTGAACAATCCGACTTTATGGAGAATCCGCCGAAAAAATTTTTCCGCTTAGCGCCCGGACAAGAAGTACGTTTGCGTTGGGCGTACATTATCAAATGCACCGGCGTTGTGAAAAATGACGCGGGCGAAATCGTGCAAATCAACTGCACGTATGACCCCGCGACGCGCGGCGTGAATCCGATTGACCGCAAAGTCAAAGGCACGATTCATTGGGTCTCGGCGCCGCACGCGCTGCCCGTTGAAATTCGCGTGTATGACGAATTGTTTCCGCAAGCGCGTCCGGACGAAGACGAAAATTGGAAACAAAACGCGAATCTCAATTCGCTTCAGGTCATCAAAAACGCGTATGTGGAACCGTCGCTCGCGCGCGCAAATGTGTTTGACCATTTTCAATTTGAGCGCGTCGGTTACTTTACCGTTGACCCCGATTCCAAACCGGGCGCGTTGGTCTTTAATCGCAGCGTGAGCTTAAAAGACACGTGGGGCAAAATCGAAAAGCAGGAGCAATGAAAAAAGGACGGAGTGATTTCCGTCCTTTTTGCTTTGCAGCCCGAATGAATCCGTGGGCTGCCACAGATGGAAATTGGATTCTCATTTGACGTAGGTCGAATTGGCGATGTGTTGCCGCGCATTCAATTCACCGAAAAACTGACTCCCAATGTGAACACCCATTGCTTGCTGCTTGCGGGTGTGCGTCACGATTTTGGATTCCTATTCGATGCAGTGCCTGCCCTGAGTGCGCGAAGGGTCGAGATTTGTTGCGATACTTGGCATCGCCTGTTGCGCGCAAACATAGTTTGCGACGAATTGCGATTCGCCCGTTCGCATCACCCAAAAATTTGACGCATACCCGCTGCGTGCATGCAGCTTGACGCGGAATTTTGAGTTTGCTAGAATCTGCCAACACCAAACACATCTAACTGCGTGTGTGCGAGGCAGCCGAACTAAATCCTCCCTTTTCGCTTACAACATATTGATTCATTGCGTCAGTGTCAACTATTGACGCGCTTTCGTGTTGCCTTGGCAATGCACGGAAAGGAGTCCGATATGTTTTTTGCAAACCGTTCACGGCGCATCCTTGCAATTTGGCTGGCGCTCTTGGGCTTGATTGTTTTGGCGCTCCTCTCTGCCAATGTGTTTGCCGACACGGGCGCGGTCAGCTTGCCGGATACGCCCAATGCCCTCAAGTTCGGCAACGTGGTTGTGGGAAGCAGTAAAATCAAAACCCTCAAACTCACCACGTATGGCGGCGATCTGTACGTGGACCAAATCTGGATTGAGGGGCTCAATGCCTCCGATTTCCAAATTGTCAAAGACAACATGACCGGCGGACCGTATCCGCCTGGCACCGAAATTACGGCTCGAATTCGCTTTGCGCCGCTTGCGCCCGGAAAACGCATTGCTACATTTCGCGGTCAGTGCCACGCGGTTGGTGGAGGCGCGTGCGAGGGCGCAGTGGTGGATTTGACCGGCAACGGAATTGCGCCCAGCCCGACCCCGACACCCACCAATACGCGCACCCCCACTCCGACGCCTACCAATACGCTCACGCCCACTCCGACCTTAACACCCACTGCGACACCGACGCTGATTGCCGGATGCACAAGCAAACCTGCGGTCGCTAAAAAATTGAAACCCGCTGACGGCACGGTGGTCAGTACGCGCCGCGTGAAATTGGATTGGAATGACGTCGGGTGCCTGGGCTGGTACGAAATCCAAGTTCGCAAAGGGTCGCCGACCGGCAAAATTGTGGATGAACGACTCGATTTGGTCGTGTCCGAATACACCACTAAACGTCTCGCGACGGGCAACACATATTACTGGCGCGTGTGGACGTGCAACGCGCTCGGCTGCCAGAATACGAAATGGCTCAAGTTCGTCATTCCATGAAATGGCTAATTGCAAGCATCCTCGCCTCGTGCAAACGGGCGGGGTTTTTTTTTGGACCTGTCGGTGTTGTGTGCGGCGACAAATGGATTCAGCCCGCAATGCTCTGAACGCCAAGCCGCTTTCACGTTCAAGCGCACATGTAACCCTATTCGCACAAACGTATTACTTTAGATACAATCACGGCATCTTGCCCGGGGAGTTCGTCATTCGCCTTGCGGCGCACCAACAATTGGATGAAAATGGGGCGCCGTACGGCAAATTTGAAATTTGCCGTACATTTTCAGAGGAGGAGCGAACCATGAAAATCGGAGTTGTGGGCAGCGGCTTTGTGGGCGCAACGGCAGCGTATGCGTTGGTCATGCGCGGCGTCGGACGCGAAATCGTGTTGGTGGACGCGAATAAAAAACGCGCGGCGGCAGAAGCGGACGACATCGCGCACGCGGTGCCGTTCGCGAACGCGTTGGAAGTGAACGACGGTGATTACGCAGACTTGCGCGGCGCGCGCGTCGTCATTCTCGCGGCAGGCGCCAATCAAAAGCCCGGCGAAACGCGTTTGCAATTGCTGGAACGCAATGCAAAAATTTTCGGCGAGATTATTCCGCACGTGTTGGACAATGCGCCGGACGCGCGCATCGTCGTCGCCACCAATCCGGTGGATGTCATGACGCACCTTGCGGCGCATTTCGCGCGCCAACGCGGCGTGCCGTACGAACGCGTCATCGGTTCCGGCACCACGCTCGACACGGCGCGTTTTC
>CAZXYP010000189.1:0-4892 GCA_964644955.1 uncultured Anaerolineales bacterium
CCTCTTGCCCCTGGACCGCGCCGCGCAGTTGGATTCCGAAATCGAACGCCGCATGCAGCTTCTCATCGAACGCGGCGAAATCAGCACCCGGCAGGGCAATCAAATTCTGGAAAAACTATTGGCGGTCCATCCGGTCACGCGTTCGCCCGAAGAATTGAAAATCGAACGCGCCCTGGAAAAACGCGGCACGCCGACGCGCAGCGACATTCAAATGCTTTCGGAACAAATCAACGCCCTCTCGAATGAATTGAAACAGCTCGACCTGAAAGAAACGAAACGCAAGCGCAAAGCAACCACCACGAAAAATGCGGCGCCTTGAGCGCCGCATTTTCATACCATTGACGATGCGCGCGTCGGCAGTGGTGCGGGCACCGCCGCTTGCCCGACTACTCGGCGTATCAACGGCAGCGCCGCTTCTGCGGCTTCCTCCCCCAGAGCAATCATTTCTTGCGCGCGACTAAAGCGCGAATACGTTTTATTGTCCAACGCCGGCGAAAGCGCGACCTCCGCGCCATCCAAGCCGCCGCCCGAATGCCGAATCATTATCTCTAACGCAGTGCTGCCAATCCCCGGCACACCGAGATTTTTACGCACATACGGCTTGAGCAAATCCACCCCAATCACCACGTCTGCGCCCAACGCGCGCGCGGCGTGCGAAGGCAAATTGCACGAGATGCCGCCGTCCACCAACCAATACGGACCATATTCCAACGGCACGACAAGCCCGGGAATCGAACAGCTCGCGCGCACCAGCGTCGCGACGCGCCCGGTCGTGAACGTTATCGGACGCCCCGTCAACAAATCAGTTGTGCCCACCGCAAACGGTTTCGGCAATTCACTGAACCAAACGTCCCCAATCCACTGTGTCAAAAAACGTTCCAATTTTTCGAACGAAAACAATCCGTGTATCGGACGGGTCAGACCGGCAATTTTGAGCCAATTGAAATCGCCCATTGCATATACCATATCGTCAAGTTTGATGCCCGCGCAGTACAACGCGCCAACCACCGAGCCCGCGCTTACACCCGCAATCACATCAATCGGAATTTTTTCGCGTTCCAACACGCGCAGTACGCCGAGATGCGCGGGACCGCGCGCGCCACCGCCGCTTAATGCCAAGCCGACTGTTTTGCGTTTCAATCCGTTCACAGTGTGTACCTGCCTGCCGCGCGCAAAACACAGAGCGCATCCGTTGTCACAAATTCATTCATCCGTTTTTCGCTCACGACGCCCCAATCGGTCAGAGAACGTCCGTACGGAATCGGTTTGTCGGTCACGCGATAATAGCTGCCTTGCGCGCCCCAACCGCCTTGCGCCAACGCGCGTGTTTCCAGCAAATCCAAGGCGGCGTTGCAGCGCGCGTCGGCAAGCAATCCTGTTTCCCACATCACTTTTAACCCAAACAGAATATCATAATGCCAATAATTCGGAAAGCGCAACCTGACAAAGTCAGGACGAATCACACGCCCATTTTTCAAACGCTTGAACAATTCGCGGCGCAGAAAAAATTCCGCCGCGCGTTTCACCGCGCGCATGACCTTTTGGTCGCCGGTCACGCGCGCGTGCCGCGCCAGCCCGCGCAGTGGAATCAAGGATTCCGTAAACGACGACGTCTCACCCGTTCCGCGCACGTCACAATTCCACCCGCCATCCGCCCACTGCATCTCCAACAAGCGCGCCGCCAATCCTTCCGCGCGCGCGTCGGCAATCCCCAACGCGTGCATATACCACAACGCGTTGCCGTCAATGGAGGCGTGAATGCGAATCTCTTTTTGATGTTTTACGCGGCGAATCATTTCGGTCTGATACTGTTCCGAATAAAGATAGTCCAGCATTTGGTCGCGCAAGGGGAGTAGTGTCCGGTCGCCCGGCGGATATTCCAATTCGGCGAGCATGACCAAGACCCAATGCGCGCCCGACCATTTGGAATACGGATGGCGCGGAATCTCGCCGCGTACGTCGCGTTCCGAAAGCAGCGCGCGCACGCGCGGCGATCCCGCAATGCTTGCGCGTAACGCGCGCATTGATTTCGCGCGCGGATTTTCGCCCAGCACATGCGCGCGGATTTTGTACACAATCGCCGGTTCGTCGGATTGCAAAAGCGTTTTCAGCAGTGCGTCCATTTTCGTTAATTCGAGCGGGTTCCGGTTTGCGAGGGTAGTAGGGGCAATCCCTTGTGGTTGCTCGGCTGAAACGGGCGAGGACAAGCCGGCGCCCATACGCTAACGCCGCGCGGTTTTGCGCGTGCCGAGCCACAGCGCCAAGAGCGCCACAGTACTCACTTGCCACACCCACGCCAAATCGCCGGGACCGTCGCGTCCGGTGCGCGGCGCAGCGCGTTGAATATGCAAGAGGCGATAGGATTGCGTCACGGTCGCTAATTCCGCGTCGGACATGGATTGCGGGTGAATTCCCGCCGCGTACGCGGCAAAACCGCTGCCAATCAACACCGCGCGTATTAATTGTACACGATTTGGGGCAGTACTGATGTCATGCGCTTCGCCTTGCCACCACCCGTCCGGCAGCCACACTTGCACGCGCGGGTCAGCCAAGATGTTTTTGTACCAATCCGAACCCGCACCAAAACCGGCGACGCAGTACAATTCATTATTCACCAACGCATAATTCAACGGCTGGCGAAATGTCTTGCCGCTTTTGCGTCCGGTGTGCGTCAGCACCATGATTTGCCCGCTCACGCGCGGCGCGGCGTTGAGCCATTGCCCGAACCCGAGTCGCCAAAACAACACCATCGCGCGATTGAAATATCTGAACCCCTGCCGCGCAATGTGCGGCGAGGACAAGGTTTGGTCTTGCATGTCCGGCTCCGTGTGGGTGGAAAAAAAAGGGTGACGCATCCAACACTGCGCCACCCCACGCCGATTCAGAAATCTACGCTGCGTCCTTCATACGCATAACGGAACAATCGCTCAATGTCCTGCGCATCCGGCACGCGCATGTTCATGACCAATTGCGTATCCATTTCGGCGTTCGCAATGAGACGCGGCATCAATTCATCCAATTGGTCTCGCGTCGCGCCCGCTTGCTGCAGGGTCATCGGCATCCGCAGAGCGGCTTGCAGCGCGCGCACGCGCCCGGCGACGCTCTGCGCGGCTTCGCGTTCGTCGTGCGCGTGCAAACGCATCATGTGCGCAATGTCGGTATAGCGCGACAATCCGCTTTTGACCTCGAACTCGATGACGTACGGCAGAAACAAACTGACCGCGCGCCCATGCGGCACTTTGAACAACGCGCCAAACGAATGTCCGAGCGCGTGCGACAAACCGGTTTGCGAATTGCCGAACGCGAGTCCCGCAATCGTCGCCGCATTGTGCATATGCTCGCGGGCTTCGGCATCGCTGCCGTCCGTATACGCGCGCGGCAAATAATCCAACACCAAACGAATCGCATACAACGCCAAGCCGTCGCTGAAATCGTTTCGCATCCGATTCGAATATCCTTCAATTGCATGGGTGAGCGCATCCATGCCCGTGTCGGCGGTAACGGCAGGCGGCAGTTTCATCACCAATTTCGGGTCCACAATCGCCACATCCGGCACGAGTTCGTACGAACCGAGCGTCACTTTGCGATGCAGCTCCAAATCGGTCAACACAGAAGCGAGCGTTGTTTCAGAACCGGTCCCCGAAGTGGTGGGAATCGCAATCAATTTCGCTTTGCCGCGCAGTCCGAAATGTTCCATCGGGGTGATGCCTTCCAAATCCACATCGGGACGTTCATACAACAACCACGCGCCTTTGGCGGCATCCATACACGAACCGCCGCCCAACCCGATAATCCAATCCGGCTGCACCCGTGACATTTCCGCTGCTGCCGCGCGTACGGTTTGCAGCGACGGCTCCGGTTCGACACGGTCGAACAGGGTGTACGCAATCCCCGCATGTTCCAGATGATGCGTAACAAATTTCGTCAGACCAAACTTGACGATGTTGGCATCCGTGACAATGAACGCGTGGCGCCCTTGCAGGGAATCGAGATAATCGAGCGCGTCCTCTCCGAAAACGATAAACGGACTTTTAAATTGCCACATGGACGGAAAAAGTAAGCTGCAGCAAGCCGCAAGACATGGAGCCCATGCTTCCTGCGGCTTGCTGCTTGATACTTGCTATGCTTTGTGTATCTCTGCTTTGAGCTCTTCAATGCGTTGCGAAAGGGCCGCGACCTGTGCGGTCAAGTCTTCAATGTCGGCTTTGGACGGGACGTTCAATTTTTCCATCATCCCTTCCATTTCTTTTTCGGCTTTGGTCTGTCCGCCTTTGCGCCGCTTGTTGACTTCTTTTTGTACGTCGTTTGCCAATTTGCGCGCGTCCTTTTCGGTGATTTCACCGCGCTCGACCATACGCTTGATGAGCGCATTCAATTCATCCTGCGCCACGCCGACGGCGCCGACACTTGCCAAAACCACTTTGCGAAACGTACCGGCGATGCGTCCGCCCTCTTTTTTCGAGGTTTCGACCGCGTGTTCGTGCATTTCTTTTTTAGCCATATTGCCTCCTCTTGCAAGCTTTGGGTTAAACGAGTTGTGACGCAGTGCGTCAAATATCTACAGGGTATTATATCCAAGTCCTGATTTCGTCTAAATTTTGTAACGCAGTGCGTCATACGGCGCGCTTACAAATTTTGAGCTTTCGCTTTACAATGCAGCCGATTCCCGCAGTTTGATTCATGGAGGTATCCTGTGAAAGTTCTCTTGCTGGGCGTTGGCGGTGTCGGCGAAGCGATTGCGACATTGAGCAAACCGCGCCGCTGGCTCGAACACATGGTGTTGGCGGACTATAGTCCGACACGCGCCAAACAAGTTGCCCAAAAATTGGGTTCACCCAAACGCTTTCCCGTGGAAGCCATTGATGCGAGTGACCGCCGCGCGATTGCGAAAT
>CAZXYP010000189.1:4902-10176 GCA_964644955.1 uncultured Anaerolineales bacterium
GTTGACCCCATATTCAACGAAACGATTTTCGATGCCGCGTTCGACGCGGGCGCGCATTACATGGACATGGCAATGTCGCTCTCGAAGCCGCATCCGACCAAACCGTTTGAACAAACCGGCGTCAAATTGGGCGATTATCAATTTGAACGCGCGCGGGCGTGGGAACAAAAAGGACGGCTGGCGCTGGTTGGCATGGGCGTCGAACCGGGCATGTCGGACGTCTTTGCGCGGTACGCCGCCGATTATTTGTTTGACGAGATTGATGAAATCGGCGTACGCGATGGCGCGAATCTCGTCGTGCGCGGCTATGCCTTTGCACCGACGTTTTCCATTTGGACAACGATTGAGGAATGTTTGAACCCGCCCGTGATTTGGGAACAAGCGCGCGGTTGGTACACCACCCCCCCCTTCTCGGAACCCGAAGTGTTTGAGTTTCCCGAAGGCATCGGTCCGGTCGAATGCGTGAATGTGGAACACGAAGAAGTCGTGTTGATTCCGCGCTATGTGAAATGCAAACGCGTCACGTTCAAATACGGATTGGGCGATGAATTTATCGGCGTGTTGAAAACACTGCACCTGTTGGGCCTCGACAGCAAAAACAAAATTCGCGTCAAAGGCGTCGAGGTTGCGCCGCGCGATGTCGTCGCCGCATGTTTACCAAACCCCGCGACGCTGGGCGATAAAATGTCAGGCAAGACGTGCGCGGGCACGTATGTCACCGGAACAAAAAACGGCAAACGCCGCGCGGTCTATTTGTACCAAGTCGCAGAGAACAAGAAATGTATGCGAACCATCGGCTCGCAAGCGGTCGTGGCGCAAACGGCATTCAATCCGGTGATTGCAATGGAATTGCTTGCCACCGGCGTTTGGCAAGGCGCGGGCGTGTTGGGGCCCGAAGCGTTCGACCCCGTGCCGTTTATGAAACGGATGCGCGCGTACGGCTTTCCGTACAAAATCCAGGAACGCAGTGTGTAAAATAAAAATTCCGAAATCGAAATGATTTCGGAATTTTTTTTCAAACCATCAAGGTCAACGCCAACGCGATTTGCCCGAGATGGTAGGTGATAATGACCGCAAGTTCCGCCGTCGCAAACGGTTTGACAAAACGATTCCATGCCAACAGCGCGTCGGAAATGAAAAATAACGTCGCGCCGACAATAACGCACACGCGCTGCGCGGTACTCCATTCCGGACGATACAAGGTTGCCCACGCCGAAAACAGCATGACCGAAATCGCAATGCCGTATATGGCGACCGGCGCGCGCAGTGCGTCCTGCTGCGACGCGTGCAGTGCGCGCACGATGTTGGTCA
Organism: uncultured Anaerolineales bacterium; assembly: GCA_964644955.1. GTDB lineage: Bacteria > Chloroflexota > Anaerolineae > UBA4142 > SHND01 > SHND01. The sequence goes on from CAZXYP010000189.1 coordinate 6,214, forward strand.
TGAGCCACACACCGACAAGCGCAATGGGAAGCGCCAACCACAATGAAGCAAGCGGCGGCAGTGTCGGATTGAGCGCGAGGATGTAGGCAATGTGTCCACAGAGAAACGCCGCGAGCCCGAACAAGAAATAGCGCGGGTTCGGCAGCATCAAAAAAATGTCGCCGGAGAGAGAAAACGCAAAACCGATGAGCAGAAATTGCGCAAACCACTGATTCGGCGCGTACGGCAGCCACAACCACGCGGCGAGAATCACCACGACCATTGTCGCGGGTTTGCAAAGGTATTCCAACTTTTTGTCGGCGCGCGCAACCGCAATCCAATCCAGCGCCGCGCAGCCCAACGCCAATATCAGCCATTGCATACGGTAATGAAGAAACGCGGGCAGAAATATTCTGCCCGCGCCTTTTTATTTAATCCACAACGGGTCCCATTCGTCCGCGTCCGCGCTGCTGAGATTGTGCGCTGCCGCGTCCGTCGGATTGTCCGCGTCCGCATTCAACACCCAAATGTGCCAACGCGGTCCGTCTTGTGTCGCAAACGCCAACGTTGTACCGTCCGGCGAATAGGTTGGGTCTTTGGTATCACGCCGCCCCCCGAAATCGGTCAAGCGTTTGAAATCTTGATTCAGTTTGTACGGGTCGCCTTTGAAAATATTTTTGGTGCGGTCGTTATCGCGATTCCAAACGAACGCAATCCAATCGCCCCGCGGCGACCAAACGGGATTGTCGGCGCGATACCAACGTTGTCCGGTCGGCGTCCATTGCCCTTGACTGCGATTCATGATGACTTCGGGTGCGCCGACGTACAAATCACAATGCGCATTCGACGCGCACGTGCGTTCGCCCAAGACCAACATACTTCGGTCCGGCGAATACCCTTCCTGTCCTTTGAGCGACAGATACAATTCCTTTGCCCGTGCCGAATCTACCTGTTCCACCTGACTGCCGTCGGCGTTCATGACAAACCATTTGTAATTGTTGGGATATTTGCCGCCGCTGCGCGTACTCTTGAACAAAATTTTTCCCGCCAATGCCTCGCGCGAGACCTGCGGCGGCGCGGGCGTGGCAGTTTGCGCGGGCGCCGGCGTGGGCGGACGCGTGGGCAATTGCGGCAAGGGCGTAACGCTCGGCGAGAGTTGACTCGAAAGCGTTGGCACAGGCAGGGTGGGCGCGTTTTGCGAGGACGCGTTTTGCGTCGGCGCTGGCGCGTCGGTTGCGGCAGCGGATTGCGCGGGCGGGAGCGGCGGAGTCACGGTAGCCGGTTGCGTCGGCTTCGCCGGTGCAACCGTATTGTTAGTTTGCACCGCCGGAGCCGTATTCAATTGCACCGCTGTCGCCATGACAATGGCGGTCGGCGCCATCACTGTCGGCGCGCGCGTCGGACTGCACGCGGCCGAGAAAAACAAAAGAACGAGTGCGAGAAAAATAAATGTGCGATTCTGCGAACGCAAGAGAGAACTCCTCAACAGGTTGGGGATCATGATGCGATTATCCTTTAGAATACGCTCGTGTCAATTCACAATGCGGCGGCAAAAACGCAAGTTTGTGTATAATGCGCACGAGGACAAACATGAACCGCACTCGCTTGCGCAATTTGGGCATTACCATCGGCGAATATCCGACCGGACCCTACAACGCCATCACGGATGTTCCGGGCATCCGCGTCGGACAAACGACGCTCATTTGGGACGAACCGCGCATTGCGCGCACCGGCGTCACCATCGTTATCCCGCGCGACAATATCTGGCAGGACCACTGCGCCGCAGGACATCATCGGTACAATGGCAACGGGGAAATGACCGGCACATTGTGGATTGAAGAATCCGGTTTGCTCACCACGCCCATCGGCATCACCAACACACATCAGGTTGGTATCGTGCGCGATGTGTTGGTCGAATACGGACGGACGCAGCCCGGCGCGCATCTCTGGCAATTGCCTGTGGTCGCGGAAACATATGACGGCTTTTTGAACGACATTGATGCGTTTCACGTACAGCGCGAACATGTACTGCAAGCCATTGAAAACGCGCGCGGCGGCGCGGTGGACGAAGGCAACGTCGGCGGCGGTACGGGAATGCGCACGCACGGTTTCAAAGGCGGCATCGGCACAAGTTCGCGCGTCGTGAATATCGAAGGCGCGACATACACGCTCGGCGTGTTGGTGCAATCCAATTACGGACAACAAAAGCATTTTACCGTCAAAGGTGTGCCTGTCGGCAAACATTTTAGCGAGACGGCGCAAGCAAACAATGTGCGCGGTTCCATCATCATTCTGGTCGCCACCGATGCGCCGTTGATTCCCACGCAATGCAATCGGCTCGCGCAGCGCGCCGCGACCGGTCTGGCGAAAATGGGCGGACACGGCGAAAACGGCAGCGGCGATTTGTTTCTCGCGTTCTCCACGGGCAATCATTTTCCGAACGATACCAAACAACCGCTCGCCCTCCGGATGCTGCCGCATGACCAAATGAATGTTTTGTTTGACGCGATGATTGAGGCGGTCCAAGAATCCATTCTCAATGCCATGTGCGCGGCAGAAACAATCTCCGGACTGCGCGGCACGGTGCAAGCGCTCCCGCTGGACATGTTGGTGGACGCGCTGAAAAAATACAATCGCTTTGATTGAGTCAATCAAACGCAGATTGCGTCAATCAAACGCAGATTGCGTCAATCAAACGCAGATTGATTCCGTCCGCGTTTGGCACAATCGTTTCGATTCAAAAAAAACCGCAGGCGTATTGCCCGCGGTTTTTTGTTTACAATTCTTCACCAAAACGACGGCTGGCGCGCATAAAAAAGACAAACCCGATGACCAAAATCACCAATGCGGTCAGGAAGGTGCGCCCAAGAAACGCAAGGTCGGGCGGACCCGGCGGCGCGCCATCGGTGGAACCGTACAAAATGTTGCGGTACGCTTCAATAATACTCGCCATCGGATTCAAATAATACAAAATTCTGCCGTTACTAAGCGTGAGCTGCGGGACGGAATAAAAAACGGGCGTCAGAAAAAACCACGCCGTCAAGACCACGCCCATAATCACACCCGTATCGCGATACTTGACATTCAGCGCCGAGAGGAAAAACGCAATGCCCATGACCAACGCGAGCTGCGCGAGAAAAATCACGGGAAAGTACAACAAGAGCAGTGGTTGAATCTCGATGCGATAATAGAAAATCAAAATGATGACCATCGGCATGGCGAGCAGAAAATTTGTAGCATTGGCAAACACCGCCGACGCGGGCAGCGTAATGCGCGGAAACCAGACCTTTTTCACCAGCGTCGAGTTGTGCACGATACTGCCAACGCCGTCATTGATACTGCCGACCGTAAAACTCCACGCCAACCAGCCAATCATGATAAAGAGCGGATAATTTTTGATGGTGTTGGGCGCAATGACTTGAAAGACCAGCGTAAACACCAGTGTCATCAAGATGGGATTGCCCCACGCCCACAAGAAACCGAGCACGGAATTGCGGTACCGCACCTTCAGGTCGCGCGTGGTCAAATTGCGGACCAATTCGCGGTAACGCAAAGCGAATTGTAAATCAGAAAGCATGTGTTTCATTATACCAGACGGACGGCGCGCGCCACCCCTTCGAGCAATGGGATTTCGTCGTGCGGCAAAATCGTGCGCGGGTCAATGACCACCGCATCGTTTTCAATCCGCGCGACAATCGGTGGATTGTTTTCGCGCAGCGCGCGCACCAACGCATCCGGCGACGCGACGCGCAGCGCGACCGCGCGCGTCGGCAGAATTTCGCCGGGCAAGCTGCCGCCCCCGACGGTGGATTGCGTATCAATGACGCGCGCATCCGGCACCGCGTCCTGCCACTGCGCGCACCACGCCCCGGCTTTTGTCTCCAACGCGTCGGGCGTCGCAGAAATCATTTGCCAAACGGGAATTTTTTGCGTCGCCTCATTTTTCAAATAATGCAGCAGCGTTGCCTGCAATGCCGCGAGGGT
>CAZXYP010000190.1:0-10154 GCA_964644955.1 uncultured Anaerolineales bacterium
GAGCCGGTCAAATAATCTTGCGCGTGCGCCAATTCGTCGGCGGTCACACCCTCCGTCCGCAGGCGGCGAATTTCATTGCCAATGGCTTCGATGGCGGCATCCACGTTGCGCGGGTTCACACCCGTGCCTATCATCCAAGCGCCCGCGCCAATGCCTGCGTTCAACGTGCTGTACACATAATAGCACAGACCCATTTGGTCGCGCACGATTTCGCCCAACCGTCCCGACAAGCCCAATTGTCCAAAAATCAAATCCGCCGTTCGCAGCGGATAAAAATCGCGGTCACTGCGTTTGATGCCGGGATAGCCCAGCACTACGTCGGATTGGCTTTTGCCTTCCAATGCAACATCGCGACGAAGGGCGCGCGCGGCAAATGGCGCATCGGGAATCACGTATGGCAAATTCTTTTTGCCCTTCCAACCGCCAAAATGCTTGGCAACCAAATCAATCGCTTTTTGCGCCTCAATGTCGCCGACAATGACAAAAATCGCGCCTTCGGGACGAAAGAATTTGGCGTGAAATTCCGCGAGTTTCGCGCGGGTCAACTTCTTGACCGTTGCTTCGGTGCCATCCGACGCGCGATGGTACGGATGTCCGGGCGGAAACACGAGCTCCTCAAACGTGGTCCACGCCCTGTAGCGCGTATCCTCCTGCGCCTCACGCAAGCCGGTCACAAGCTGCCCGCGCAGCTTTTCAATTTCGCGCGCGGGAAAGGTCGGCTGCAGCAGGACTTGTTCGGCGATGCCCAACAGCGCTTCGAAATCTTCGGACAACGCTTTGCCGTTAAACCCTGCCGTTTCCGTTCCCGCCGATACGCTAAACGACATGCCCGCGTTGTCGTACAATTCGTTCAATTTTTGAAAGGTGTATTTTTTTGTCCCGCGCTGTAATGCCGCTGCGGTGAACGAAGCGAGGCCTGCCGTTGCGTCGGTTTCATACATGCCGCCTGCGCGCAGACGCCCGCGCAAGGAAATGGACGCGTTCGTATGATTTTCTTTGACCAGCACTGTAATGCCGTTCGAAAGTTCCGCGCGCGTGACGTTTTCGGGAGTGATGGGATGAGTCATTTCGATTTTGGATTTATGAGCTCAGAATGCAGCTTGATTTTTTTTAATGCAAGGCGTTGAGTGATAGTACGTGTTCGATTTCGATTCCGTCGTCAGGGTCGTCCCAATACACTGCATAGCCGCCGGGTTCAATTGTCCAATGTGCGCGCTGTTCGGACGATGCTTGCGCGAGCCATTGGAGCCAAGCGTATTTTTCAAGCGGCAGCGTCAGGATGCGTCCGTACTTTTGCAACAAGCTTATCGCGCAAGATGTGGACATGCGGTGGTTCATTGATGTCACTAGAATAAAAGCGAAATTTGTATCCTTCGATGACGATAGTCGGCATAATGACATTGAGGGATTATTTTTTGCGCCCTGCGCGTGCTGTTTTCTTTTTTCTACTTTTTCCCACCACTCTCCGATTCCCATTGCTCGGCACATTCCCATCACTCGCCGTACCATTCTTGGCGGGAATAAACCATCCCACCGTGCGATTCGTTTCGGCGAGATATTTTTTTGCCACGCGCTGCACATCATCCTTGCTCACTTGCTCCAGGTTTTCCAGAAACGTTTCGTACATGCGCCACGACGCGACCACGTCCAACATACCGAGCCGATAGCCGTGATTGCCAACCCCGTCTTCGGCGTACACGTATTGCGCGCGAGTTTGCTTCAAGACCTTTTCAAATTCTTGGTCGGTGATGGGCTTGGAACCGATGAGTTCCAATTGTTCCAAAATCGCGCGTTCAATTTTTTCCAATGCGACGCCGGGACGCGCAGTGGCGCTCACCTGAAACAAGTACGGGTCGAGCATCGGACGATAAAAACAGCCAATGTCGGCGGTCAACCCTTTATCCACCAACGCGCGATACAACCGTGACGAACGTCCCGGACTCGTGCGCCCCATCGCCAAACCGCTCGCGCCCGAAAGCACGCCGGCTAACATCATGGTCGCATAAAAATCGGGGTCGGCCGCGCGCGGCGACTTGAACGCCGCGACAAAGTACGGCGCCGCGCCGGGACGACGCACCGTCACGCGCCGCTCCCCCGCCTGCTCCGGTTCTTCAATCGTCAACACGGGAATATCCGCCCCGCGCGGAATCTGACCAAACGTGGCGTTCAATTTGTCGAGCAACTCGACGGTGTCAAAATCACCGACCGCCACCACCGTCGCATTATTGGGCGTGTAATATTTTTTGTAAAAGTTATACAGGTCGTCGCGCGTCATGCGCTGCAAATCCGCTTTCCAGCCAATCGTTTCGTGATGATACGGATGCACTTTGAACGCGGTCGCCTGAATTTCCTCCGCCAGCCAAAAGCCCGGGTCGTTCTCATGTCCTTCGCGTTCGGAAATAATCACGGTACGTTCCGACGCGACCTCATCCGGGTCAAAGCGCGCATTCACCATTCGGTCGGCTTCGATTTGAATCCCGATGTCGAGGCGGTCACCCGGCAGCGTTTCATAGTACGCGGTGTAATCGAGCCACGTAAACGCGTTATTGCTCCCGCCGTTGCGCGTGACGAGTTTGAACACGTCGCCTTTGCCGAGCCGTTCCGTGCCTTTGAACATCATATGCTCGACCCAATGCGCCGCGCCCGTAATGCCCAAAGATTCATTGCGCGAACCCACGCGATACCACACCCAGAACGTCGCCACCGGCGCGTTATGCAGTTCACGCGTCAAAATTTTCAAGCCATTTTCTAAATGTGTCTCGCGTACGCCGCTGTCCATGTTTCTCCAAAAACGAGACTGGAGATTGGAGGGGATTGAACATTTAGTCTCCGGTCTCCAATCTCCAATCTCCAATCCCTAAATCCCCATCACCTTCAACAACTCTTGCACCGCCGCGACCGATTTCGCCAGTCCGGCTTTTTCTTGCTCATTCAATTTCCACTCGACCACTTTTTCCGCGCCCCTGGCGCCGAGCTGCACCGGCACGCCCGCAAACACGCCATTCATGCCGTACTCGCCTTGCAGCAAAACGGTACATGGAACAATTTTTTTCTTGTCCTGCACAATCGCGTCCACCATTTCCGCGATGGCGGCGCTCGGCGCATAAAACGCGGAACCGGTCTTGAGCAATTTCACAATTTCCGCACCGCCGTCGCGCGTGCGCTGCACGATTTCGGCAAGGCGTTCGGGCGCAATCAGTTCGGTGACCGGAATCCCGGCAGCGGTCGTATAGCGCGGCAGAGGGACCATCGAATCGCCGTGCGCGCCCAACACATACGCGTCCACGTTTTGCACCGACACGCCGAGCTCCATGGCGAGGAACGTGCGAAAGCGCGCGCTGTCCAACACACCGGCTTGACCGATAACGCGTTCGCGCGGGAACTGCGTCACATGCCACGCGTACTGCGTAATCGCGTCCACCGGATTGCTCAGCACAATGAGAATAGTATTCGGCGCGTGCTGTTTGATGGCTTCCGCCCAGCCGTGCATGATTTTTTGATTCGTCGTCACCAAATCGTCGCGGCTCATGCCCGGCTTGCGCGCAATGCCCGCCGTCATGACGACGATATCCGAACCCGCGAGCTGTTCATAGCCCGCGCCATCCTTGACCGTCACACCGGTCACCATCGAATCGAAACCGAGAATCGGGCCCGATTCCAATAGGTCGAGCGCCTCGCCCTCGGCGAGACCCTCTATCACATCAAACAAAACAATGTCAGAATAGTTGCGTTCGGCGAGGCGTTGGGCGGTCGTTGCGCCGGTCTTGCCCGCGCCGATGACAGAAATTTTGCGTCGCATGATAGACTCCACGTTGAGAAAATGATTTGGCTGAAATCCGGTTCCAACTGTGCGCCGTCAGCCATCGGTTGTCAGTTGTCCTTTTTACGATGTCCGTTTTTGGTGCCGATGAGATACATCACCGGCTGCGGCGTTTCCACGTCCGCCCAATACAATTCATTGGGGTCCAATTCCAGACGGTCGCCCGCTTCCAAAACAATTTCCTGTCCCTGTTCGGGCAAGCCCACGCGCAATTGTCCGCGCACCACCCAGCGGACTTCGGCTTCGGCGTGTTGGTGCACGGGATACACTGTCCCGGGCGTATCGGTCCATTCCGACACGCGAAACCCCTGCCTGCCCAATTCTTGCCGCAAGCTCTCGAGTGCGGGTAACTCGTTGTGTGTCCAACGCGTCAACTTCATTGCCCGGTTCGCTCTGAAATGGGAATGTATTTTAAATCGCGCGCGCCAATGTACAACGCGTCGGGGCGCACGATGCGATTATCGGCGTACTGTTCCAGCACATGCGCGGACCAGCCCGCAATGCGACTCTGCGCAAAGACCGGTGTGAACAAATCCACCGGAATGCCGAGCGCATAATAGACAGACGCAGAATAAAAGTCCACATTCACCGGCAAATTTTTACGCGCCTGCACTGCGCGGCGCATCGCCTCTTGCATTTCATACCACAACGGATTTCGCGTGACCTCGCCTGCCTCGCGCGCGATTTTTCGCAGATACTCGGCGCGCGGGTCATTGGCTTTATAGACGCGATGTCCAAAGCCCATCACTTTGCCTTTGTTGGCAAGCGTCTGTTCAACATAAGGTTCCACCCCCTCCACACTGCCAATTTGCAGCAGCGTGCGCATGACCGCTTCATTCGCGCCGCCGTGCAGGGGCCCCTTGAGCGCCGCAATCGCACCCACAATTGCGGAATACAAGTCACTGAGCGTGGACGCAATCGAACGCGCGACGAACGTGGACGCATTGAGGGAGTGGTCGGCATGCAAAACGAGCGCGGTATCCATGATGCGCGCGGCGCGCGGGTCCGGTTCCTCGCCCGTCAACATGTACAAAAAATTCGCAGCGTGATTCAAGTCCGCGCGCGGGGCGACGGGTTCCAGATTCTGGCGCACAGAATTCCACGCGGCGGCAATGGTTGCCATTTGCGCGGTGAGACGCAGCGCCTGCGTCGGAGCCAACGCGACGGCGTCACCTTTTTCGGTATCGTACACGCCGAGCAGCGAAACGACCGTCCGAAGAACATCCATCGGGGTCGCGTCGTGCGGATACGTTTTCATTTGGGCAATTACACCCGCGGGAAGCGCGCGCTGTGCGGCAAGCCGGGCGCGAAATTCGTCCAATTGCGCCTGTGTCGGCAGCGCATCATACCAGAGGAGATAGACCGTTTCTTCAAAAGTAGAAAATTCGGCAAGGTCGTTAATGTCATAGCCGCGATACAACAGGCGTCCGACCTCACCCTGCACGTCGGAAAGTTTTGTGGCTTCGGCAACAACGCCTTCCAGTCCTTTCGCGACCGTGACCGGTTCATTCGTCATTAAATCTCAACCTCATCGTCAGATTTTTTTGAAAGGCACAATCGAAATCATTATAACCTGTTCAGTCCGCGTGTCAAAGCATTTTCCATTTGCAGGAATGGGTTTTGGCGGAACGCGCCGTGCGTTGTTGTTCGATTACACCGCCAAAGCCCAGTACGCCGCGCGCTGGAATTTTTTGCGCCGTGCTATAATAGAGTCATCCACACGGCGCGGGAGGCGCGTATGTTTCAGACAGTGGTAGAGTTAACGGAAAGACAGGACAAAGCATTGAAAATGCTGGCAGGCACCTATCGGGTAACAGTCGAGGACCTGATTCGACGCAGCATTGACAAGTTCATCGAGTCAACACCGCTTGACATGGCGGAACGCCGCCGACGTGCGCTCTCCATCGTCGGGCGGTATCATTCAGGCATAGGCGACCTATCCATCGAACATGATAAATATTTGGGAGACAGTTACGCCGAATGAGTGTGTTCATAGACACATCGGGCTTGCTCGCCACGCTTGATGCCGATGATTTGAATCACCCTCAAGCCAAGCAGATTTGGCAAGAGCTCGTTGCGAGCGAACAAGAACTCGTCAGCACGAATTATGTTTTGGTTGAGCTGCTGGCGCTGGTGCAGCGTCGCTTGGGAATGGATGCGGTCAACGATTTGGTGGAAAATGCACTGCCGATTTTGCGAATCGAATGGGTGGATGAGTCGCGTCATGCGCAAGCCGTAAAATCCACACTCGATGGCAATCGCCGCCAAATCAGTTTAGTGGATTGGTCGAGTTTCAATACGATGCGCGCCTTGCAGATTGACAGCGTGTTCACATTTGATAAACATTTTGCCGAACAGGGTTTCACATCCGTGCGCCCCTCCTCGTGATGAGGATCTGCGCCCATCCAAAAGTGTGACCCGTTTTTTCGACTTGCGAGACAACGGGTCTTTTTTTTTCCGTGCAGCCAATTCAAGAAATTACATCCATCGCCGACATCCAACGCCTCGCCGTCGCGGGTTTTACCGATTGGATACAGTATGGCGAAGTGAACGTCAAGCGCGACGGCGATTTGTTGTTGTTCGATTACACCGCCAAAGCCCAGTACGCCGCGCGCTGGAATTTTTTCGAGCGCGTCAGTCGCGGTTTGATTATCCATGCGCGTACGGGCGAAATTGTCGCGCGTCCGTTCGACAAATTTTTCAATTGGTTCGAAGGCGGGCGTAAGGCACATGGGCATATCGTCAGCGTCACGGAAAAGATAGACGGGTCACTCGGAATTTTATTTCGCCTGAACGGCAATTACCGCATCACCACGCGCGGCGATTTTTTCAGCCCGCAAGGCGCGTGGGCGACGAAATTCTTGAACGAGCATTTTGATTTGCGCGATTTGCCGAACGAACTGACGCTCTTGTTTGAAATCATCTATCCCGAAAATCGCATCGTGATTGATTATCACGGGCGCGAGGCGTTGATTTTACTCGCCGCGCGCAATCGCTTTACCGGCGCGTACATGCCGTTCTTTCCCGACCTCTACGAACTCGCGCAAAAATACAATTTCCCGCTGCCGAACGTCTATTCGTTCAACAATATCACCGAAATTTTGGAACGCACCGGCACACTGCCCGCCGAAGAGGAAGGGTACGTCGTCGAATTTTCCGACGGCGAGCGCTATAAATTCAAAGGCGACCGTTATCTCGAACTGCACAAATTGATTTCGGGGTTGTCGTTCAAGCACACGCTCGAAGCCGTCCAGGCGGGGACGGTAGCGTACATCCGCGAACAAATTCCCGATGAACATCTTGCAGAATTCAACGCGTGGGTACTGCAAATCGAAACCGTCGTCGCCGCCACAAAACAAAAGGTCCAAGCCGCGTTCGACGCCGCCCCAAAAGATTCGCGCAAAGAGTTCGCGTTGTATGTACAGCAGCACCACAAACATCTCGCGCCCTATCTTTTCGCCATGCTCGACGGCAAAGAGTACACGCCGCTGATTTATCGTAACGAGTTTGAAGCGCTTTTGAAAACCGAGAGTGAAAGAACCACGCGTCGGGAGGTCTAGTCCCCGCGCGCAAACGCCGCGGTTTGTGGTAGAGAACAGCAAATTTGAATTTTGTTTCACCTTGCTTGAGGAAAAACCCTATGGCCAAAAATCGCATCAAGCGTCGGTAGAATAGATTTCAAATCCGGCTCACCCATTCAAGGAACCGTCCAATGAAGCTCTTTAACCGCTTTAATCGCTTTACCAAGCAGCGGCGTGCGCTGCCGCGTCCTACGTACCCGCTGCCCGCCGCTGACCTTTTTCCCACACCGCTCATCGCGCATTTTTCCTATCACAAATGTTTGACGGTGTACTATATTCGCATCTTGCGTCGCTTGAGCAATGAATTCGGTTTCATCTACGAACACCTCAATGCCGACCGCGATAGTTTTGTCGCCAAGGCAATAACCGGAGACGGCAAGCGCGTCCTGAGCATCAACAATCGCAGCGACATTCCCTGGGCGCAGTTGCCGCCGTTTCAAGCCACGCACTTTGTCCGCGACCCGCGCGATTTGGTCGTATCGGGCTATCGCTATCATTTGTGGACGCAGGAAGCGTGGTGCATCAATCCGCAATTCAAATGGCACACGCTGGTCCAGCATCCGCTTTTCGGTCACGTCGAAGCGGACCCGCGAAAATACCCAAAAGACATTTCGTATCAAGAATATTTGAAAACGCTCGCCCCCGAACGCGGACTGCTTTTGGAAATGCTCTGGCGACAGCCGCATTTCAGACAAATGCAGGTCTGGGCTCCACCAAACAAAAATGTCCTCGAACTGCGTTACGAGGACATTATCGGTAACGAACCTGAAATGTTTCAACGCGCGTTCGCGCATTATGGCTTTCATCCGCAGCTGTCCGCGCGCGGCGTTGCCCTGGCAGAGGAATATAGTCTCAAGAATCAAACCACGCGCCCGGCGCACCATATCCGCAAAGGCACGCGCGCGCAATGGCGCGACGAATTCACACCGTTGGTCAAGCAATTGTTCAAACAGGAATGGAATCCGCTCTTGCTCCAACTCGGTTACGCGCACGACGCGGACTGGTGAGACGCGCGGCAGGCAGCATCGCTAAAAAATACAACCTCGTGCGCAATTCCGTCACCCCACCACGAACCGAGAACAGGTCATAACGCGTCCTAAATTCACTCGTTCAAAACTCGCGCGCTGTGGTATAGTAGTTGCATCGGATTCAAACGCATTCGTCGGCTCGTTTGTTTGAGGTGAACCCCTATGGACACCGACGCGCCCGCTCCCCAACTCCCTCCCGAACTCCAAGCCCATCTCGACGCCGCCGGTGTCACCGACGACGCATCCCTCCGCGCCGCGCTGGAACGCGACCCCGAACTCGCCGCCGCGTTTCAACAATTTTTGAGCCAACACGCGGACGAAATCGCCGCCGCGCAAATGAACGCATTTCTCGCCGCGTTCGCGCAAACCGAAAACGACGCGCAGATGGTTGCATTTTGGAATCAGGTGCCGCGCGAACTGGAACAGCCCTTTCTCGACGCCGCGCAAAATGTTATCGCGCAAGCCGAAGCGAACGGCGAAAGTGAAAATGTCGCGGGGTTCAAGGCGCGGTTGGGCGCGCTGCAGAACATATTGCGTCAAGCGGAAAGTGTTTCGCCCGTCATTGACGCGCTGATGGAATTTTTACGCGCGCCCGATGACGCGGCAGCGCGCGTTGTGTTTGAACAACGCCGCGCGTTGTTGCAGCCATACGAAGCACAGCGTACGCTCGATGAAAAATTTCAGAGTGACAATGACGACGGCAAACAACGCATTGCGGAACGCCTCGCGTTATTGCGCGAACTGCGCGGCGTCGCGCCGAAACCACCCCAACCCCTCACCCCCAACCCCTCTCCCACCATGGGAGAGGGGGGTGCTGTACATATTTCGGGGACCGCCAACATCGCGGGCGATTTGGTTGGCGGCGACCATATCGTGCAGGGCGATTCTTTTTTCGCGCAGGGCGACATGAACGTGACCAAGGTCGCGGCGGGCGGAACACTGACCGTCACCAACATCAACAATTTCAATTTCGAATACGAATGGCATCCGCCTTCACCGCCGCGTCCGACGGGCGTGATTCCGCGCGAACAAGAGGTGGGCAAGGTGCTGAAACTTTTGTCCACAAGCGACACGGTGGCGATTGGCGGGCGCGCGCTCGCGGTGCAAGGCATGGCGGGCATCGGCAAAACGACGCTGGCGCAAATTCTCGCGCACTATGTTTATAACAAGCCGACGTTTCCCGAATACGCGGATGGTGTTGTGTGGACAGAACTCGGTCCCGAACGCACGACGCGCGAACACGCGCAAGCGGTCTTGAACGAATGGGCGAGTTATGTGATACGCGGAAAAGTGGAAGGCATGAATTTTACGCCGAACGCGGTGCGGAGTTTGTTGGAGATGCATCCCAAACTGTTGGTGATTCTGGATAATGTGTGGCATTTGGACGTGGTGCAGCCATTACAAGCGGCATTGCCGACTGAAGCGCGCTTGCTCATCACCACGCGTTCGCAAGACGTGATGCGAAATTTGGGCGGCGGCGTGTTTGAATTGGACAAGTTGAGTTTGGCGGACGCGCGCGCCCTGGCGAAATTGCGTTTGCAGTGGGAACCCGCGAATGACGCGGACAAGCAATGGCTGGAAGGATTGTTCCAGAGTTTGGACTATCACGCGCTCGCGTTGGATGTGGCGTTGGGCCTCGTGCGGCGGCAGCCCGCGCCATCGTTCTGGCGCGCGACGGCGGAAAAAATTATTCATTCCGTTCAGCACGGCGACGATTTCGACAAA
>CAZXYP010000191.1:0-1543 GCA_964644955.1 uncultured Anaerolineales bacterium
CAAGCAAGACGCTGTTCAGGCGGTTGCACTGGCGGCTATCTCTGCGATTGCGGCTAGTGGCGACGGTTACTTCGGCATGGCGGCGATTACCGTCATCGTTATCGTTGTCGCACTTGTCGAATATCGTCACTGAAACACACACACAGCACACACACATTCTTTCTAATTGAAGGACTGGAAAAGAACAGTCATGGCACAACCCGCCGCCGCCCATGCTTCGGCTCTTGGGCGGACGCTTCGCTCTGCTCCGCGCCGCCCAAGTTCGCATGGGGCGGACGGCTTCGCCGACTCTGCCACGCAAGGCACTTTGACGGTTAGGTCAAGGGTTGCGGTCGGCAGGACGCCGTAGGCGGACGCCGACTTGCGAAGCAACCGAAGGCGCAACCCTTGACCGACTCTCACCTAGCATAATTGACACGGCGGGCGAAAGCCCGCCTTTGTGTCATCAGCGGGATTAGCACTTCGGCGTCTCCGCTTCGGCGTTCCGCTTCGCTCCACGCCCGCACGCCTTCGGCGGCGGCGGCTTCGCCGCTCCGCTCCGCCGCCTTCGTGCTGTATGTCCGTTATGGCGGCTTCGCCGCCGAAAACGAATCACGTTTCGGCTTCCACAGTTTGCAGATTTGCAAGGTCTAGCCGTCCTTGCAAATCTGTAAAGTCCACGCGCAAGGTCTTGCAGTAAATTGGGCGTAAGCCTAACTCGCGATTATGCGACATTCAATGTCGTATAATCCCCTGTGAAGGGTATTATGCGACATGCTGTTGTATAATTGACTATATGCGACAAGTATATTCTCCCTTATTTTTCTGTCAAACGGGGTTCGTGCAATGTTGGAAATCGGAGGCGTCCTATGACACAGGAACCCAAACTCCTTGACAAAGTGCGTGAAATGCTGCGGCTCAAGCATTATTCGCCCAGAACCGAAGACACATATATCCAATGGATCCGCCGCTATATCCGTTTTCATAACTTGCGCCATCCACGCGAAATGCGGGAACCGGAAATTCAGGCGTTTCTTTCTCATCTCGCAGTGAATGAGCAAGTGGCTTCTTCTACCCAGAATCAAGCCTTTAGCGCGCTCTTGTTCTTGTATCGCGAAGTGCTGAACATCTCGCTCGACCCCCAAATTCAAACCATGCGCGCTGAAAAACCGGAACATCTCCCGACCGTTTTGTCCAAAGACGAGGTCAATTCCATTTTGTCCCACATGTCGGGTGAGACCGGATTGATGGCGCGCCTGTTATATGGTAGCGGATTGCGCCTGATGGAATGCGTTACTTTGCGTGTCAAGGATATTGACTTTGCACAGCACCAAATCATCGTGCGCAGTGGCAAGGGGGATAAAGACCGCAGGACGATGCTACCCACAAGTTTAGAGGACGCATTGCAAGCACAGCTTGTCGGGCGAAAAAAACTGCACGAACAAGACCTTGCGAACGGGTATGGCTATGTGGAATTGCCATTTGCCCTTGCCCGCAAGTATCCGAATGCCGAACGTGAATTGATTTGGCAATTCCTGTTCCCTTCAGAACGGCTCGCCTATAA
>CAZXYP010000191.1:1643-10146 GCA_964644955.1 uncultured Anaerolineales bacterium
AGCGAAGCCACCCTTCAACGCGCCGTACGCGCGGCGACACAAGAGGCAGGTATCTCGAAACTTGTCGGTCCGCATACCTTTCGCCATTCGTTTGCCACACACCTGCTTGAAGCTGGTTACGATATTCGGACGATTCAGGAATTACTCGGGCACAAAGATGTCAAGACAACGATGATTTACACGCACGTTCTCAATCGCGGCGGGCTTGCGGTGCGCAGCCCGTTGGACTAGATTTTTTCATCGCGAATACAACCCCTTCGGGTCCAATTCCTCGCGTATCAAACGCAATTCCTCAACACTCGGAGCTTCCGTTGTTTCCACGTTCTCTGCAAAGCGCACGTGCCAGCCGATATTTTCCTGTACCTGTTCGCGCGTCACGCGTGGATGCAAACTCGCCACGATCATCTCACGCGTATCCTCCGCGAATCGCAAGATGCACAAGTCCGTAATCACCGCTTCGGGTCCGTGTCCGCGCACGTTGAGGTTTTTCCGTGCGTCGCCGCCTTCTAAATGTCCGGGGGATGTGATGAAATCCACACGTTCGGGAAACGCGCGTTTGTTCAAGCGCGTAATCACCAAAATCTTTCCGCACAACACCGCGATTTCCGCCGCGCCGCCGGAACCGGGCAAGCGCACTTTCGGTTTCGCATAATTGCCAATGACCGTCGTGTTGATATTGCCGAATTTATCAATTTGCGCCGCGCCGAGAAAACCGACATCAATCAAGCCGCGCTGCAAATAGTATTGAAACAGATCGGGCATGCCCATCACGCTCGCCGCGCCCGTCACAATCGTCGGGTCGCCAATCGAAAGCGGCAAACGCGCGGGACGCGCGCCAAACACACCCGCTTCGTACACCAATTCCAAATTCGGCGCATGCGAACGCTGCGCGAGATTGCAGACAATGTTGGGCAAACCAACGCCGACAAACGCGACGCGCGCGCCGCGCAATTCCCGCGCTGCCGCCGCAATCATGAGTTCGTTTTGAGAGTAGCGCATTATTTATACTCTCCATAATTAATCGGCGCCGCGAACGCGTCCCCCGGTTTCAACGCGTTCAGGCGCTCGCCCCACTTGTTGACATACGCGGCGCGATTTTCGACCCCGTACACCCATTCGTCGAGCCATGCATTGAGCGACGATGCTTCACGCGCAATCGTGTCCCATTCCACATAAAACCCATTGTCGCGGTCGTAATAGCCTTGCGCGTAACTCGGATGCGCGCCGAATGGTTCGACCACCACCGCGTCCACAATCAAGCCGGGAATCAACGTGCGATTCGGGTCGGCGCGAATGACGCTTTCGTCCACCAATTCTTCGACGACGATAATGACGCGCTGCGACGCGAACGCCGCTTCTTTTTGCACACCCGTCAAGCCCCAAATCTGCGTGTTGCCATTTTTATCCGCGCGCTGCGCGTGCAAAATCGCGACATCCGGGTTCAAGGGCGGCACGACATAAATCTTTTCGTCGCCGTACGGAGATTGGATTTGTCGAATGCGCGGATTTGCCTTCGGCAAATCACTGCCGACATAACTGTTGACAGGATAAAACGGCAAACGCGCCGCGCCCGCAATATATCGCCCCACCATACCAAAATGCGAATACTCTTCGAGTTCGAGCGGACGCGGTTCATTTTTTTCAATCGCGCGACGAAACGCTTGCAAACTGCCGACGCCCGGATTGCCCGCGTAACTAAACACCAATTTTTTACACACACCCGCCGCAATCATTTGGTCGTACACCATGTCGGGCGTGAGCCGACACAATGTCAAATCTTGTTTACGCTGTCGCATGATTTCGTGCGCGGCAGCAAAACAAATCAACTGCGTGAACCCTTCAATCGCCACCGTGTCGCCGTCGTGAACCAAAGCGCGAATGGCGTCGTGCATCGAAATGACCTTGTTCATGTAAAGAAATCTGTTTGACGTTTGACCCGGCGAGTCAAACGCTGAACGTTTAACGCGAAACGCGTAATGTCACTGTCCGATAAATCGCATGCTCGCCGCGCTTTGGTCAAATACACCGCGATAATAACTCATCAAATCGGTGCGAGTGGCGAACGTTAACACATACGCGCTGCGTCCGTTCAACACCAGATATTGCGTAATCGCGGCGGTCATTGGCGAATCCGTGTCGCGGTTGATGGCGAGCAAATACCGCACCCGTTCCGCCGGCTGCCCGGCAATCGAGGTACGTTCATGCACAATTTCGCTATTGCGCGTCGTCAACGCTTCGAGTTGATTGACATTAATCGCCACAAACGTCTCGAACGAAACCGCGTTGGGCAGCGCTTGGCGCGTCACTGTTACATTCGTTGCGAAACCCGCGTGCTGTGTTTCGGGATTCAAATCAATTGCCCAAAACTTGACGCCGCTTCCGAGCAGCGCTTCGGCGTTATCGCCCAACGCCTGCGCGAGTTCGGGATTGGTCTGGCGCACCGTTTGCAGCGCCGCATCGAGTTCGGCTTTTTGCACCGGCAAACGCTGCCACGTCGTCGGCACCGAAACAGCATAGCCGTTTTCAGGCAGCGCGTATTCGCTCAAGCCGTTCGGCACTTCCACAACCACCGAAGTCGGCACAGGAGTCGTGAAACCCATATCGCCGACCGCTGGAACAAGCGTGTAAATCGGCGCGGGTCCCGGCACACTCTCGGGCGCGATGCTCAACGCCACGCGGTACGCAAACGCGGCGAGCGGACACAGCGCGGCAATGACGAGAAAAATAATCAAGCGTTTGAGAAAACGCGATTCGGTACTGGTCACTACAAAAAATGCAGAAAGCCGCAGTCAGCACTCCGCAGTCAGGTACAAGTCGTCATCCTGAATACTGGGTATTGATTACGGTTTGCACCTGTCGAAAAAATTCCGGAAAAATTTTTGGCGCGCCCGCAAGATACGCGCCGCCTTTCAGTGTTGCCGTTTTCCCGTCGAGATGCGTGACGCGTGCGCCCGCTTCGCGCGCAATGAGCATCCCCGCCGCCACATCCCAGGGAAACAACGTCAACTGCATGTACGTGTCAAGCCGCCCGGCAGCGATATAGCATAAGGACAATGCCGCGCTGCCGCCGACGCGCGCCGTCGTACTTTGCATCGCCACGTGCGCGAGTACTTTCAAACCCAACGCGCGCAGCTGGGGTTCGCGCGCAAATTCATAACCCACCACGGCGCGCTCCAGGGTCGCAACTTTGCTCGCATGAATTCGCGCCCCATTCAAAAACGCGCCGCGCCCGCGTTCCGCAAAATAACATTCATCCCGCAGCGGGTCGTACACCACACCAACGATGGGCTGCCCGCGCCGCGTCAACGCAAGCGAAGTGGCAAACACCGGCAGTTGGCGCGCGTAATTCGTTGTGCCGTCCAGCGGATCCATCATCCACACAAATTCCGATTGCGGCAGCGGCGTTTTATCTTCTTCGGACAAAATGGCGTGCGCCGGAAACGCGCGCGTCAAAATGCGCCGCGCCGCGCGGTCGGCAGCAAAATCCGCGTCCGTGACGATATCGCGGAACCCTTTGGATCGCACCGTGCGCGCACCATAGAACTTTTGCTCGAGTACACGCCCGGCGGCAAAGGCGGCGCGCAAGGCGATTTTGCCTTCCGTTGTTTGGGCAGGATTTGAAAGGCGCGCGCTCACGGCTTTACCGCCAACATCTGATTTACCCGCTCCGCCAGCGCGTCGAGGAGCGAGGTGACATCGGCTTTCGGTTCCGCCGCCTGAAGCCACAATCCCGCGACTTGTTGTTCAATCGTTTCAATCGCCGGCGCCGCGGGCTGCGCGACGAGTTTTGGCAAAGAACCCTCAAACGCGGCGGCGATTTGGCGAAAGCGCGCGTTTTTGTCGAGGTCGGGCGCGATAAATTGCAGCGTGGACGCACGCAGGGGGATGGCATTCGTCGCGCGCACCCATTGCGCGCTCTGCGTAGGCGCCGTAATCCAACGCACAAAAAACCAAGCGTTGCGCGCGCGCTGCGCGTCAGAGCGTCCTTGCGGCGCGGTCGTGACGCCAAACAAATCGCCGCGCGTTAGCAGCCATGTTTCATTGTCCGCATTGGAAGGCAGCGGCGAAAGCGCGATTTCAAAATTCTGTTTATTTTGTTTTTGCAGCGCCTGCAGTGTATCGAGTTCCGACATCCAGCCGAGATAATACGCCGCGTTGCCGGACGCAAATTCCTGCTGTGCCTTGTTCGCGCCGGACACGATTTTGGCATAGCCCGCGTCCGTCAATTCCGCCGCCAATTTCATGGATGCCAAGCCCGCGCGTTCGTGAAACAACGCGCGCGTTTCCGCATCGGTCAACAGCGCGCTGCCGCGACTCGCCAGCATGGCTTCCAAGAGCGCAGCATTAGGATACAGCGTCCAACCGTATGTTTTTTCGGTGGACACCAATTTGCTGTATTCCGCGAATTCATCCCATGTACGCGGCGCGCGATTGACATTCACGTCTTGAAAACGGTCTGCGTTGTAAAACAACACAAACGCTTCCTGGTCAAACGGCATCCCGTACGTGCGCTGCTTGAGTGAAGGATATTTTCCCAACTCCAGTGCGCCATCCAAAAAATCGCTCCGGTCTTGTTTAGTCAAACCCAAATCGGCATCGCCCAAAAACGATTCCAACGGCTGTATGCCGCCCGCTGCCACAAAATCCGCGATTTGCCTGCGGTCGGCAAGAATCAGGTCCGGTGCGGTCCCCAACGCGATGGCGGCATGGTACTGCTTGGTCAAGTCATCGCGGCTGCCAACAAAAATCGGGTTGACGTTCAAATCGGGATAGACTTGATGGAAAGCTTGCGTCAGCGCTTCAAAGGTTTCGCGCTTGACGTCCGTAAAGGTATGCCACACGATGAGCGTGGTTACATTCTCCGCAGAGTTGGCAGTGGACGTAGCCGGCGCTTGAGGAATCTCCGGGGTGACACCGCATGCGGTCAATAGCATGTAACTACCGATCGCAATAGAAATGCTAAAGGCAGAAAAAAATCGGCGCACAAGTGAAAAACGCATTTTGTCAAAGACGGGCGGCGCACGCGCGAGCGGAACGCAGAGTGCGGCACAGCGCGCAAATTATAGACGCAAAACAATTCTCATCCAAACAAGAACCAAAAAAAGGCGGATACGCATCCGCCTTGAATTCATCTTGCCGCATTTTCAACAACCGTTCCATTCTCCAGCCGAATCCGATGCGTGAATTTACTCTCTTGCACCGGCACATGACTGATGAGAAAAATCTGGTCAAAGGCGCGTCCGACTTCGCCTTCGGTCAACAAGTACAAGAGCGCGTTCGCGCGTTCATCATCAAACGAACCGAGCGGCTCGTCGAGAAAAATAAATCCGGGTGACGCGCCGCGTTCTTGCGGCAAAGTCGCGAGCGCGAATGCGAGCCGCAGCGCGAGCGAGAATTGGTCTTTGGTGCCGCCGCTGAAAATATTTTTTTCTTTCCACGCGCCGCTTTGTCCGGCGCGTTCATCCCAGACTTTGATTTTGAAACTTTCCGCGTCGAGCTCTGCATCGTGATACCGGTCGCGCGTCAACTGGGGCAGAATGCGGCGCATGTATTCCATCGTCGCGGGCAGAACCTTTTGCACAATGCGCCGCCGCGCGCGCGCTACAATTTCTGCGCCATACTTGCGTTCGGATTGGGCGCGCTGTTCCGCCTGCAATTCCAATTGTGCGTCCTCGAGGTTGACGGTCTCGCCAACCAAACCAAGTTCGCGCTCAAAACGCTCGCGCGCGCCGCTCAATTCGCCGACGCGTTGATTCAAGCGCCGCACCTGCGCCTCCAACGCGGCGCGGTCTTGGAGCGGACTCGAAGCAAAACGCGCGGACATTGTCTGCCATTCTTCCGGCGTGGGCTTGTCGGATAAACCATCCGCGAAACCCAAATCGGTTTCGAGCGCGCGCGCGGCGGAAAGGGCAACCTCCGCGTTGCGCTGTCGAATCGCGTATTCCCGTTCCAGCGCGCCGAATTGTTTTTCGACCTGTGCCATTTGCGAGCGGACCTCATTGCCGCCCGCGCTCTCAAAGGCAGACCGCAATTCCACTTCCAGCGCCACATACGCGGCGCGCGGCAAGTTCGGCGTCCACGCGGGCGCGCTGCCTTCGAGCAGTGGCACAATGTCGTTAAATTGTTCCCGCAGTTCGGTTTGAGATTTGGCAATACGCGCTTGAATGCGCGCCGCATCGTTCGCCAATTTGTCGGCTTGCTGAATGCGCGCTTGCATTGCTTTGATGTCGCCTTGCGTAGTGCGGTACGCGTCGCGCAGGGCTTCGGTTTCGGGCGGCACATTCAACGGCGCGCAGCGGCGCGCGAGACGCGGACGCCAGCGATTGAGAATTTCTTCCGCCTTGTCGCGTTTACGTTCCAACTGCGGAATGCTGCCGCCGTCGCTCGCGAGCGAGAGGTCTTGAATCCGGCGGGTCACTTCATCGCGTTGGGCGCGCGCATAATTCAATTTCTCGCGTTCGTCATCGCGTTCACTTGACAATTCCGCGCGCGTTTTGTTTTCCAGCGTGGCGGCGATTTCGACGCGCTGCGCTTGCGCCGCGCCCACCGACGCGGGGACGTTCATGCCAAGCGCGTTCAATTTCGCCACCGACGCGTCAACCTGCCCCTGCGCGTTTTGCAGGAGCGCGCGTTTGGCGGTGGCTTCGCCTTCGAGCCGACCGAGGTCTTCGGTCAGCTGCGTAACCTGACGATTGAGCCGAATGAGTCGCCCCGCAATGACGATAACGGCGAGCGTGGCAATCGCGGCAAGCACGAGGGCGACGAGAACGCCGAGAAATAAATTGTTGCTGGTCAATACGAGCGCGGGCAGAAAAATCGCGCTGACGAGTCCGATGGCAATGACGAGACCGGCGAGATACATAAAATGCTGCCGCTGTGTTCGACCGAGCGCGTCGCGTTCGTTATGCTTGGCGCTGATGTGAGCATTGTCTGTCGCGCTTTCCGAGGTACTCTCCACTGCCGCAATCCATTCCCCCAACGCTTCGCCGACCTCATAGGCGCGCAATTTTTCGTCGAGCGCGGCGAGACGCGCTTCGTGCCGCGCAATCGCTTCGTTCAAAGTCACGCCGCGTTCCAGATGTCCGTCCAGTTCTTGCCGCACATTTTGCGCGCGCTGCAAATCGCTCAACACAGTCCCGCGCACGGACTCCACGCGCGTGAGCCGCGCCGCCAAAACGCCGAGCCGTTTGATTTCGTCCTGGCGCGCTTGCAGCGCAGGCAATTGTTCCTCCACGGCAGTCTGAATTTCGGCGCGTTCGGTTTCAAGCGCCGCAGCTTGTTCCGTATCTTGTGTGAGCGTATCATGGCGAATCAATAGCGCCGCCACGACCTGCCGGGCGCGGTCCAACGCGTCCACACGCGTTACTTGCGAATGCAGCGCGGCGCGTTTTTCTTGGAGCACGCGCATGTCTTGGGCAAGCGCGTCGCGCGCTTGCATTTCCTGAAGTGCGCGTTCGACGTTGGCGCGCAAATCCAATTGTTTCAATTCCGCATCGGCGCGCTGTAAATCCTGGACAACGCCGGGAAGTTCGGCTTGGGCACGCGCGAGTTCCACGCGGTGGGCGAGGCGCGTCAGATGTTTTTCATCTTCGCCGCGCAATTTCATTTGCTCTTCAAGTTCGAGCAAGCGTTCGAGATTCAAAATTTTCGAGAGCGATTCTTCACGTTTCGCCTTGCCCATCCCTTCGAGTTTTTCGAGTTTCTTTTGTTCGACAAAACAGGTATTGAGCAGCGCTTCCGCGTCAAAACCCAATTCGCTGACGAGGCGGTCATTGACGGCGCGATTGCTGCGAATCTGTTCAAAGGTGCCGTCCGGCCGCTCAATGTCCAATTCCCATTTGTTGGTTTTGCCGCGAATAAGCGTGCGTGTAATTTTCAAGATGCGGTCGCGCACTTGCACGTCAAGTTCGACACGCGCTTTTTCCTGTTCGTAGCGAATCAGGTCGTCGAGATTTTTCGCGCCGGTCTCGGTGTTGAGCGCCAGACCAAAGAGCGCAAAGAAAACGGCTTCAAACAGCGTGGACTTGCCCGCTTCGTTTTTGCCTTGCACGAGAATGCGCCCTGCATCCGGGAACGGAATTTCAATTTCATGCAGCTGCTTGAAACTGTGCGCGTAAAGACGTTTGAGACGAATCATGGTTTGGAGATTGGAGACTGGAGATTGGAGAGTTGAAACATTTGTGCGAATGATACTCGAAAAATTTGGGGATGCAACTGTGAGATTGCATCCCCGTTTGTCAAACGATGTAGTAACGAATTTATTCGTTTGGTCGCTCATCAACGCGCGAACGATTGAAATCGTTACTACTTGTACCTAATGATACGTCACACGCACCGCAACCCAGTCAAGCGAAAAATCGCGCGAGGTGCTGCTGGCAACATTGATGACGCGGACGCGGAAATTCGCATTCGAGAAATCCCCTGTCGTCCAGGAACGTCCCCACGTGTCCGCCGCGCCGCCGAGCGTGTAGGTCGCCTCGCTCGTGGTCAACGTGCCGGTTTG
>CAZXYP010000192.1:0-10042 GCA_964644955.1 uncultured Anaerolineales bacterium
CAAACGCAGGGGATGCGAATGCGGAAAATTCCGGCGACGCGACGATAACCGGGGTCGGCGCAAATTGTGTGACCGCGCCGGCATTTCTCGGCAAATTGGGTTTGGGCAGTAATGCTTTGTTTGAGGTTTCGGATACGCATCGGCTCGTGCTGCTCGTGCCTGCGCCGGACAGCGATGCCGTATCCAAATATCAAAATCAATCGTGGAGTCAAGCGGGTTTGGTCGGCGCGTTTGCATTGGACCGGGAAGGGAATGTGTATGTGGCGCCCAGCCCGCGTCTCGGTCCCGGTGTCAAGGCGGCAAAACCGCAAAATGTGATTTACAAAGTGGATACCAATACCGGGAATCTTGCGCCGTATGTGACGCTTCCCGATGCGAACGCGCCATCGCCGGAAAATCCGTACGGGATTGTGGGTTTGGCGTACGATTGCGATACCAACAGCTTGTACGTTTCCACGCTGGCGGGTTCGACCGCCGATAAAGAAGCAGGACACATTTATCGCGTGGACTTGAACTTGGGCGTTGTGGCGGGACGCATGGACAATGTGGACGCGCTCGGCTTGGCGGTGGGCAATGGCGCGAACGGCAAAGTGTTGTATTTTGGCGCGGCGCGCGCGCCGCAGCTGCGCGCGGTGAATTTGGAAGCGTCAGGCGATTTTCAAGGCAAAGCGCGCGACGTAGGAACATTGACCGAACCGCAGCGTGCGCTGCGCCTGAGATTGCTCGCGCCCACGGAAATGGTCGTGCAGGCAGTGGAATTTCAACTTGCCAATGCGGACACGCCGCAGGGCAGTGAGATTCGTTTTCAATACGACCCCGCGTCGGACACGTGGAACGCGGCAGAATAGGGAGCGGCATGGAATTTTATTTTCAGCGTTCGTATCGCGGACCGTTGAAAGCGATTTTGTTGGATTGGGCCGGCACGACCATGGATTATGGCTGCTATGCGCCTGCGGTTGTTTTTATGCAAGTGTATGAACGCAAGGGCGTGCCGATTTCGATGGACGAAGCCCGCGCGCCGATGGGGGCGCACAAAAAAGTACACCTTCGCAAAATCTCACAGCAGGAGGCGGTGCGCGAACGCTGGACACAAACGCACGGACGCGCGCCGAATGAAGACGACGTGGAAGCCATGTTCCAAGATTTTGTACCGCTGCAAATGAACGTGCTGGCAGAGTACGCGGACTTGATTCCGGGAACGTTAGACGCCGTGAGAGAATTTCGCGCGCGCAGCTTCAAGATTGGCTCGACGACAGGATACACGCGCGAGATGATGGGCTTGCTGCAAAGTGAAGCGGCAAAGCGCGGCTATGTTCCCGATTCGACCGTGTGCGCGACCGATGTGCCGGAAGGGCGCCCCGCGCCGTACATGTGTCTGCAAAATATGCTGAACCTGCAGGTATATCCGCCCGAAGCAATTGTCAAAGTGGACGATACCCTGCCCGGCATTGAAGAAGGATTGAATGCGGGCATGTGGACGATTGGACTGGCGAAAACGGGAAACGAAATCGGTTTGAACGCGCAAGAAATCGCGCAGCTGCCGTCGGATGAACTGCACGCGCGCCTACAACGCGCATACACGCGCATGGCACAAACGGGCGCGCATTATGTGGTAGATGGTATTTGGGATGTGCCGGCGGTGTTGGATGAAATTGGCGCGCGCTTGAGGCGCGGCGAGCGTCCCTGATAAAAATTCGCCATCAAAATTCCCACGGGAAATTTTGATGGCGAATTTTTATTTAAATGTCCCTTTTCTCTCTAATGCTGGTCCTCGTCTCCGCCGCCATGCACGCGGGTTGGAATCTGTTGGTGCGTGACCAACGCGGCATCAACATGTTCATGAGCATCACGGTCGTTTCGGTGTGTGTCTTGTTCGTGCCGCTGTTGCTGCTCGAATTGGTTGCGGCGCCGGTGTTGAGCGCGGTGCCGCTGTATATTTTTTTCGGCGGACTGTTTCTTGCCGTCTATTATTTTGGCATGACGCACAGCTATCGCGGCGGCGATTTCACGGTGGCGTATCCGCTGGCGCGCGCTTTGCCCGTGTTGATGGTTGCGTGCGCCGAAGTCGCGTTGGGCGAAGCGCCGACGCCGTTGGGTTGGCTCGGCATTGTAGCGATTGCGTTGGGCTCGGTGCTGGTGCCGCTCCAATCCCTGCGTGAATTGCAGATGGCGCGGTATTGGAACCGGACGACCTTGTGGATTCTGATGGCAGCCATAGGCATTGCCGCCTACACGGTCATTGACCGCGCCGCGCTGCGCCAACTGCCGAATGGGTTGTGGTTTGCAATGCGGTATGGTGTTTTGGAAGCGGTCGTGGGCGGAATTTTGTATTGGCTTGCGCTGCGCGGCATGAGCGAAACGATTGTACTGCCGACGCGTCTTGCGGATTGGAAACTGCCGGCGTTGACAACGCTGTTTGTGTTTGGGAGCTATTCTTTGATTTTGTGGGCGTTTCAATCCGATGACCGCGCGAGTTACGTCATCGGCTTGCGGCAAATCAGCATCGTGTTGGGCGTCATGGCGGGCGCGTATTTGTTTCACGAACGCGGCGCGCGGCTGCGAATTCCGGCGGCACTGCTGATTACCGTCGGTGTCATCCTTTTGTCGGCGGCATAATCAACGCGGCAGTATATCCAACGCGCGCAAAACGTTTTGCACCGACATTTCTGCGCCGCGAAACAAAATTGCCAGCGTCAATGCGCTGAGCGCGGCAATGCCCAGCGCCAGAAAGGGCAGCGCGATGGTGCGCCAGCCGCGCAGTTTGTGCGCTTCGCTGACCGCGAGCCAGGTCGCCAAAAAGTGCACGAAGAACGCGGCGACGCGCGCAATGAGCCCCAACGGCTCAATCAACGCCAACAATTCGAGCAGTTTGGTGATGTGGGCAAATCCCATGCCGCGCATGGTCATGGTCCAATCGCCGCTGCCGCGCAAAAGCCGCGCTGCGCCAAAGGCGAAAAGTACGCCGAGCAGCCACGAAAACATCCGCCCTGCCCAATCGGCAACATCGAATGCGCCGCGCGTGTGCAAGGATGCCAGGAGTGTGGTGGTGGCGACGAGCAGCAGCGCGGGCGAGGTCATGTATGGGTCGAATGCGGCTTGCCGATATGCCCAGCGGTCAAGCAAAAGGGCGCGAAATGCCACCGTCAACCATTTGCGGGTGCGCAGCAAGCCGCGTCCCAGCACGTCCGGCGCCCAGCTTTCGATCTGGCGTTTGGGTTTGGTTTGCGGTTTTGGCGGCGGGACAATGTCGCGCCGCGCGTTCAAAATTGCAAAGACTTCGGCGGAATTGCTTGTGGGCGGAATTTCAAAGGTGGGCGGATGAAAAAGGAACGCGTCCGTTTGTTCGCCGCCAATGCCGCCGTGATTGCCGACCAATTCTTCCATCGCTGCGACGGTGCCGTCGGGATACAACGTGCTGATAATGGTGAGGTCGCCGTTGTTGGGAAAGGCGGCGAGTCGTTGTAATTGCTGCGCGCGCAAATGCGCGTCGCCGTACGGCGTCAACGGGTCTTGCCCCACAATGTCGCCGCTGTCCAAATGTCGCGCGCCGCTTTTGCCAAACGCAATTGGCGCGCCGTGCGCGTCATACGCCATGACAATGCCGATGCCTTCATGCTGCACCAGCGTGTCCACCAAGCCGGGATACAAGGCATTCAACGCGTCGAGCGTGAGTCGTTCGGGCGAAGCCGTAAAATACACTTGCGCGAGATTGCCGCTGCCGCAAACGACGACTTGGGAAGCGTCAATGTGGAGGGCATTGGCGCGTTCGCTTTCGCGCATGCCGCGCTGCGCCGCGCGCTGCGCGTTGGAAATGACGCGCCGCCCGATGCGTCCGCCCATGTTGCGCTGCTGCAGGTTGTCCAATTCCATCGCCATCGCGCTCACCGATACGATGCCGTCGTCGCCGCCGGACGATTGGACGACTCCTGTCTCGTGGGGCGTGAGTTCATTGATCATTTCATGCAGGGATTTGCCATAGCGCTGTTTGAACGTCCAGCCGTACGATTGTCCGTGGTCCGAGAGAATCACGAGTTCGTACGGGCGCGGCGCTTTGCGTTCGATGGTGTCGTGAATGCGGCGAATCACTTTGTCGTATTGGCGCAGTGTGCGGAACGCGTCTTTGGTCCAGGGACCCGAATGATGTGCGACTTCATCGTAACCGGGCCACGTCGTGTACAACGCGGGCGTGCCGCGCACAATATCCAAAATCGCGAGCGATGCAGCCATATCGCGCATCAACACCGTCGTCGCCGCGCGCACCAACGGATAGAAATGCGCGAGCCGGTCCATGCGCGGCGCTTCGCGGCGGACGCGCTGCACTATGCCTTCGACCACTTCACGCAGCGCATCGGCAAAAAACAAAATGAGCGTCCGCAGAAAAAAATACGGATTCAACATGACCAGATACACGTCTTGCGCGCGGCGCTGCTGCTGCTCCGCGCTGCCGGTTAATAAATCCGCCAGCGTGAGGAGGGACACGCGCGCGTCGCCGTTCATCATGTTGTTGACCGAAGTGCCTTCGCGCAGCAAGCCGTGACCGCGCGCGTACCGCGCGTTAATAAGCGGCGCGTCGTGACTGGAAACAATCAACTTGCCCGCGCGCTTGTCGTACCAGCGAAACGCGGGAATGTCGAAATTTTCGCCAAATAAAATGCCGGCTTGGCACGCGGAGGTTTGCGAAGGCAAGCCGCAGTCGAAACGCGACCGCACGTACCCTTCTTCCTCCTGCAAACGTTTCAGCGTCGGCATCCAGCCCGTCGCGATGGCTCTTTTGATGTGATGGTAGGACAGCCCGTCAATCTCCAGCATCACAATCCCTTGCGTATTGGTTTTGGTGTAAAACTCGTCGCGCTGCGCCAGCCGTTCGGCAATGGCTTGATAAAACGAATCGTCATTGTCAACCGCAATGATACTGGTGAACAGCGTATTGAAAAATGCCAGCACGATGCTGCCCAAAAAGGCGGCGCCCCAGTCGCTGACGGAAAACCCGGCGACGAGTTGAGAAGTCAAGACGAGGGCGATGGCATTGAGAAAAAAGGCGACAATAAAAATCGCGATAAAGCCAAACGGCAGCGCGAGCAAGAGGATGAGCGGACGAATCAAAAAATTGATAATGCCGAGCAAAAACGCGGCGGACGCGGCGACGACCAAAACATTGGCAGAGGGCAGAAATTGGATGCCGGGCACGAGCGCCGCCGTCAAGAGCAGTGACGCCGTATCCAATGCCCAAAAGAGGACAAAGCGAAAGAGAACGCGGAGAATATCACGTACTAGAGTCATAGTCGGTGACAGGAATCAGGAACCGGCAGTCACATATCCGTTCTAGATGGAGAGGATATGTTTTGTATTCCGAAACACCGCGTCGAGCATCGGCGCGGTCAATTTGCCGGTGTTGGTGTTTTGGCGGCACGGATGATATGCGGCAATGACCGAGTATTTCCCGAGATTATACATCACATTGTGTCCGAATTTTGGACGCGGTTTGGGAAGGGCGACATGGTGCGTTTCCAATACGCGCAGAATCGCGTTGAATGCAATCGCGCCGAGTCCAATCAACACCCGCGCGTTTTTCAACAATTCAAATTCGCGCGCGAGGAATGGAAAGCAATTGGCAAACTCTTGCGGCGTCGGTTTGTTGTCGGGCGGGGCGCAGCGCGCCGCCGCGCCGATGTAGGCGTCAATGAGCTGCAAACCATCGCCGCACGCAATCGAAGTCGGTTGATTGGCGAACCCCGCGCGATACAATGCCGCAAATAAAAAATCGCCACTGCTGTCGCCGGTAAAAATGCGTCCCGTGCGGTTGCCGCCGTGCGCGGCGGGCGCGAGCCCGATGAGATACACGCGGGCATTCGCGTCGCCCCAACCCGGAATGGGTTTGCCCCAATACGCGTCGTCGCGATACATGCGCCGTTTCTCGCGCGCGATTTTTTCGCGGTACGCGACGAGACGCGGGCATTTTTCGCAGGCGATGATGTGTCGGTTGAGCGCCGCTAAAGAATTCATCGGTCTCTTGTTTGAACGTTGAAACGTTTCAACATTCAAACGTTTCACGTCCCCACATATTTCGCATACACACTGCGCGCCACACTCGCATCCGCTGTCCCTTTGATAATGGCGCGTGCGTCGGGAAAAATCGTCAACTCAAAATCATCTGTAACGAATTGGACCAGATATTCGTTTTGGATCACGCGTCCGAGCGGCGTGAGGCGCGCAGCGAGTTGTGCTAAATCGAGCGCGGCTTTTTGGGACGGACGAATTTGAATGGCGTTGCGTCCGCAGAGAAACGCGGTATGGTCACGCGCGTCTGCCAAAAAATCGAATTGCTGCTTGACACAACAGGCGCAATCCGCGCGGCGCGCGATTTCGAATGCATCGAATGTATTTTCCCACAAGTCCATGTTGATGAGCCCGCGATTCAGCGCGCCCGAGCCGGTGATGAATTTGATTGCTTCGGCGGAAACGAGCGAACCGATGACGTTCACAATCGGAGCGATGACGCCCGCCGTATCGCACGTGGGCAATGTGCCGGGGGACGGCGCGTGGCGAAACACGCAGCGAAAGCACGCAAACACATTCGGCACAATGGTCATGGTCGCGCCGTAACTCGAAACCGCGCCGCCGTATATCCACGGCTTGCCATGTTTCACGCACGCGTCGTTGATGAGATAACGCGTTTCAAAATTGTCGGTGCCGTCCAACACCAAATCTACGTCCGCAATCAATTGCTCGATATTTTCCGCGTTCACGTCGGTTACACAAGGTTTGATTGTGATGGACGAATTGATTTGTTCCAATTTGCGCGCGGCTGCAATCGCTTTGGGCGTGCATGCATGGACATCCTCTTCATCATACAACACCTGCCGCTGTAAATTGTTCAACTCGACAAAATCGCGGTCGGCGATTTTCAAAAATCCGATGCCCGCGCGCGCGAGGGTAGAAGCAATCACCGCGCCGGTTGCGCCGACGCCGACGACGAGCACGCGCGCGGCGAGCAGTTTTTCTTGCCCGCTTTCGCCGATGCCGTTGAAAATGATTTGGCGCAGATAACGCGCGCGTACACATGGATCCATGGCAAACATTATAAAACAAAATCCGCGCGCGGAAATTATCCCGCGCGCGGATGGCTTGCGCAATGCTTTTCGTTACTTGTGCCGGAATGCAGCTCCCACCGCGTGACGCGCAATGTCAAACCAGCGATAGGGATACGCCAAAATCAATTGACGGCGCGTTTTGGGATGATAACGCCACTGCATATATTCGCGCGAAGGCAAAACGGAATCTTTGACCCAAGTCCATTGTTCGCGCACGGTCATGCCGCGCATATAGTTGCGCACATTTTCTAACGTGTTCGCCTCAGGTTGGTTGTGCAAGGCGCGGGCGTTGTCTTCATCGAGAGGGCGCTGTGTCATCAGCCCCTGGATAACGGTTTCCGGAATCGGCGTGCCGAAATACGTGCGCGTAATTTCGAGTGCGCGCTCCACTGCGTACGTCCAGCGAAACGCGCGCGCGCGTTCCCGGACAAGGTCCCAATCCAGCTGCGGGGCAGCGGTAATAACCAGATGCAGGTCCAAGAATCGCGAAAGCAAAAATTCCGCTTCGCTGTGATTAAGGATGGCATGGGCGCAGAGATGCAAGACTTGGGCTTCCGGAGCTAACATGGCAAGCGCGCGCGTTCCGAGCGGAAACGAACGCGTTTGTGTCCAAAACCACGCGAGGTCTCCGGGGGTAAAGAACTTGGAATGCACGCCCAGCAGCCGATAGTGCAATTCCAGCGGGATGGCGCCGCGGAGATGATAGTCGTGCGACATGTCCTGGAGCGTTTCGGAGGGACGCACAATGTCGAGGGCGTACCCGAGCTGCCGCATCGCTTCCAATGCCGCGCGGCGCTGCTTGAACGGCACCAAGACATCCAAATCGCGCATCGGACGCAGTGCGGGGTCGGGATAGACGCTGTGTGCCAGCGCCAAGCCCTTGAGCCAGATAGACGGGATATTGGCGCGCTGAAGTGCCGCGTCAATTTTTTCCGCCGCGTCGCAAAAGGTGCGGTGACGGGTAACTTGGGCGCGATAGGTTGCGCGGAGTGGTTCCCATTCGGGCGCATCCAACGGAACGCGGAGGGCATTGAGCCGCCAATACAAATAGGGCGCAACGCCTTGTTGTTGTGCCGCGCGAACCAGTCCGGGAACGTCTGCGCGGAGCAACGTCGCCGGCGCGCGGGTTGTGAGCAGGGTTCTGAGTTGAAAATGAGAATCGGATGGCGTTGGAGACATGGCGGTGCAGGGATATTATTCAGAACAAGAAAATGGGCAAAAATTAGAAAATTTTAAGGCGCGACCCCTTGACGCGCGGGATTTTTTGTGCTATAGTCTTAGCACTCTTGGCTGTAGAGTGCTAATTACTTGACAAATTTTTATTTCCCTGATTTATAGAGGTTTTTTAGCAAGCGGGCAATTAGCGCGCTTGCTTTGTGTTGCGTCCTGACAATTTCGCCATGAAAATGACCGAACGCCGCCAAATGCTTTTGGCGCTGGCAATCAAAGAATATGTAAAAAAAGCCCAGCCGGTCGGCTCGGAAACGCTCGCGCGCATGGACCTCGGCATCAGCCCGGCGACGATTCGCAACGAACTCGCCGCATTGGAAGAAGAAGGGTATCTCATGCACCCGCACACGTCGGCGGGACGCGTGCCGACCGAAAAGGGATATCGCTATTTTGTCGAAACGCTGATGGACAATCTGGAATTGAGCGCCGAAGAACAGCAAATGATTCGACATCAATTCCATCAGGTTACGCTCGACGTGGAGCAATGGATGCGGCTCTCGGCGGCGGTGCTGGCGCATACGTCGAACATGGCAGCCTTGGTCACCGCGCCCTCCGCGCAGCAAACGCGTTTCAAACATGTCGAATTGATTGCCATTAGCGAAACGGTCGCCATGATGGTGTTGGTTTTGCAGGCGGGTACGGTCAAACAGCAAATGCTGTACTCGACCGATTTGTTGGAACAGGACGAACTGCGCCGCGTGGCAAATCAGTTGAATGAAAGATTCATCGGACGTACGGCGGCGGAAATCAAGAATCTCTCGCGCAATCTGAGCGGGTTTGTTCTGACGGTGGCGCAGCGCGTGCAGCAAATCATCGAGCAGATGGACCATCGGACTTCGCGCGAAATCTATCGTGACGGTTTGCTCGACATTTTGCGGCAGCCGGAATTTGTCGGCGTGGACAAGATGCAGCAGCTCTTGGAAGTGTTGGAACAGCGCACGATGCTGGAAGAATTGCTGCAGTCGCTCGCGCCTGCGCACGGCGTGCAAGTGGTGATTGGCAGTGAAGGCGGTCGCGAAGAGTTGAACGATTACTCGCTCGTGATGGCGCGCTATGGCATTGAAGGCGAAGCCAGCGGCGTTATCGGCGTCATTGGTCCGATGCGAATGCAGTACTCGCGCGCCGTGAGCGCGGTGCGTTATGTGTCCGTCATGCTGGATGATTTGATGATGCGTTTTTATTCCGGGCGGTAGCGCATTCTACAAAATTCATTGTGTAATTCGTAATTTTTGGCGTAAGGTTTTTTCATTTCACGTAACTTGATAGACGAGACATCGTAAACTACAACGGACAACGGAGGACAAATGGCACAAGACCAAGGCAATGGGTTGGACCAAGACTTTCAAGAACAGATGCAAGATGTTTCCGCGTTGGAAACTCAATTGGCGGAAGAAAAAAAGAAAACGGATGAGTATCTGGACAATTGGCGCCGCACCGCTGCCGAGTTTCAAAATTTCAAACGGCGCGCGGAAAAAGACAAAGCCGATTATGCCCAGTACGCCAATCAACGTTTGTTAAAACGGATCTTGGATGTGCTTGACAGTTTCGACGCCGGTTTCAAAGCGGTGCCCGAATCGTACCGTCACAAGCCGTGGGTCGAGGGGATGCGCGCGGTGGAGCGCCAAATGCTGCAAATTTTGGAACAAGAAGGTGTGACACCGATGGATGTCAGCGGCAAAGCATTCGACCCGAACTTTCACGAAGCAATGTTTTATGAACCC
>CAZXYP010000193.1:0-10007 GCA_964644955.1 uncultured Anaerolineales bacterium
CCAAAAGACCGGCGCCCATTCCACCCGTCACGGCATTCATGCGCTGCGACGCCATCGTCTGCGAGCGTTCGTGCGCTTCGTTCACGGCTGCCATAATCAAGTCTTCGAGCATCGTCGCGTCGTCAGATGATTCTTGAATGGCTTCGGGGCTGATTTTGATGGAGAGGATTTTTTGATGCCCATTCATGGTCACAGTCACCATGCCGCCGCCGACGGTCGCGCTGACCTGCTCATGTTCCAACTGCTGCTGCGCTTCCAACATTTTCTTTTGCAAATCTTCCACTTGTTTTTGCAGCGCGGCGGGATTGAAACCGCCCATACCGCCTTTGGGAAATCCTTTGTTTTTGCTCATGCGTCTGCTTCCTCCGCTGTCTCACTATCCTCAATAATGTTTGTTACTTTACCGCCCAAATTCATTCCAGTCCGCACCAATGGGTCGTTTTGCGCCTCGCGCATTTTTTCGCGTTTCGGCGAAACAATACACTTGATGTGAATCGGCGCGCCAAACGCGTCTTGCAAAACCTTGGCGAATTGTACTTGGGCTTGTTTGTCGTTGTCAAAACGCGATTGGTGATATTCATAAAAGAAACCAATGACCAGGACATTGTCTTTGAGCGAAAGCGGTTCGGCGTCCTTGAGAAACGGCGCCATTGCTTTATTCGTCATTTGAAAAACGCGTATCAAATTATCCCAATTCTTTTTCAAGCCCGGGACCGAAAGGGCGCCGGAAATTTCGGGCGCTTGGGCTGGAACCTCTTCGGACGCCTTGGCTCTTTTCGGCGCGCTCACGCGTTGATATGTCGTTTCCGCTTTGGGCTTGGGATTTGGCGTGGCGGCAAACGGATTCGCCGACGCGGCGGACGATGCGGCACGTGCGTTCGCCACTTGCGTCGCCGCGGCCACGACCGGCGCGGGGTCCAGCGTCGCTTCGACCAATGCCATTTCGAGCGGCAGGGTCGGGCTCGCGCTGTTACGTAAATCCAGAACAGATTGCGAAAACAGGCGAATCGCGCGCGCGCATTGTTCCGCATTCATTTGCGCGGCAAGGTCACGCAATTGCGCGCGCACTTCGTCGCCGACGTTCAGCGTCGCATCGCTCTTGACGACAAACATCAAAATCCCGCGCAGGTATTCCACCACATCGCGCGCGATTTGGCGCGGGTCTGCGCCCGCGTCCACCGCCGCATCCAAAGCCGCAATGCCGCGTCCGATATCGCGCGCCGCAATCGCCGCGGCAATTTCATGAATGATTTCGCGCGATGCCGCGCCGAGCAGCACCTGCACATGTTTGAGCGTGATGGTGTCGCCGCTGTAGGCGGTAAGTTGGTCGAGCAGACTCGTGCCGTCGCGAAAACTGCCATTCGCCTGACGCGCCACCAATTCCAACGCGGCGGGTTCCAGCTGCATGTCCTCTTTGCCCGCGATAGAGTCCAACTGCTGCATCAATTCCTGCAATGACGCGCGTTTGAAATCAAACCGTTGACAGCGCGACGAAATCGTCGCGGGAACGCGATTCACTTCGGTCGTCGCCAAAATAAAAATGACGTAGGGCGGCGGTTCTTCGAGCGTTTTCAACAGCGCATTGAACGCCGAAGTCGAGAGCATGTGCACTTCGTCAATAATGTACACTTTGAAACGCGCTTCGTTCGGGCGAAAATCAATCTTGTCGCGCAAGTCGCGGATATTGTCCACGCCCGTGTTGGACGCCGCATCAATTTCCACCAAATCGAGCAGGCGCTCTTGATTGATGGCTTGGCAAATGGCGCACTGATTGCACGGACGTTTGCGCGGGTCGGGGTCGAGGCAATTCACGGCTTTGGCAAGAATACGCGCGGTGGATGTTTTCCCTGTCCCACGCGTGCCGGTGAACAGGTACGCGTGCGCGATGCGGTTCAACACCAACGCATTGCGGAGCGTGTTTGTAATGTGGTCTTGCCCTTGCACGTCGTCAAAAGACTGTGGACGATATTTTTGGTATAACGCTTTGGCTGGCACGGCAAAAAGAATAACATCTTTAGGGCGGATTGGCAAACAAATAAAGCGAATTCGGAATTGGGAATTCGGAATTCGGAATGGGCGTCATTATGGGTTGGACATTTTGCCTTCAGCATCTTGCATTGTCCATTGTCCGGCGAATCGCGAGCGAGTCGAGTTCATTGTATAATGCGCGTCCATGTCGAATCGTTTCTTGCGCGTAATTGTGTTTTGCGCGGGCTTTGCTTCGCTGGGGGTTGAACTCGCCGCGTCGCGTTTGCTCGCGCCGTTTTTCGGGACGTCGCTGTTGATTTGGGCAAACCTTATCGGCGTGATTTTGATTTATCTCAGCATCGGTTATTGGCTCGGCGGCAAGTGGGCGGACCGCGACCCGCGCGCGCAAACGCTCCTTTTCATTCTCACAGGCGCGGGGCTGGCGATTGGCATTTTGCCGTTCATTGCCGCGCCCCTCCTGTCGCTGGCGATTCCGGCGCTCGCGCAGTTCAACGCCGAACTCGGTCTCGTCTCTTTTATCGGCGTCGTCGTTTTGTTTGCGGTGCCGGTGACGCTGCTCGGCTGCGTGCCGCCGTTTGCTTTGCGCCTTGCCGCGCGCGATGTCAAAACCGTCGGCGCAACGGGCGGTGGTTTGTATGCGCTGTCCACCATCGGTTCCATTCTCGGCGTCTATCTCACCGTGTTTTGGCTGATTCCCACCATCGGGACGCGCCTTACATTCATGGTATTTGCGGTAGTTCTGCTCGGCGTGGCGCTGCTGGGTTTTGTCCGCACACGCCGCGCGCTGCCGGCGCTCGCCGCCGCCGCATTCCTTTTTTTCACTGCGGGCATCGCGCTCGTGAATCGCAGCGCGAGCATCAAACCGCTGCCGAATGTGATTTACGAAACCGAGTCGCCGTACAATTTCATTCAAGTCGTGGACGAAAACAATTTGCGCCTGTTGACGGTGAACGAAGGGCAGGCGTATCAATCCGTATATTTTCCAAACACCGTTTTGCTCGGCGGCTATTGGGATTTGTTTTTGGTGACGCCGTTTTTAACGGAACAAACGCCGCCGCGCTCTTTGCTCGTCATTGGTCTTGCCGCCGGAACCGTGAGCAAACAATTCGCGCAAGTGTTTCCCAAGATCGAAATGGACGGCATCGAGATTGACCCCGAAATCGTGCGCGTCGGACGCGAACTGTTTGCCATGAACGAACCGAATTTGAATGTGGTGACGGATGACGGGCGCGCCGCGTTACGCAAAACGGACAAGCGGTATGATGTCATTGTCGTGGACGCATATCGCCAGCCGTACATTCCGTTTCATCTGGCGACACAAGAGTATTATCAAGAGCTGCGCGCGCATTTGACGGCACGCGGCGTTGTCGCCGTCAATGCCGCGCGCACGCCTAATGACGCGCGTTTGGTGAACGCGTTGGCGTCCACGCTCCGGCAAGTATTTCCAACCGTGCTGTTGTTGGATTATCCGAACGACACCAACACCCTCATCCTCGCCGCGCAAAATGAGATTGCACTGCAAGACTATCAAGCGCGGCTCGCGCGCATCCAAACCGCGCCCTTGAACCAAGTCGCGCGCATCGCGCAAACCAACGCGCGCGTCTTTGACGGCGACGGCATGGTCTTGACCGATGACAAATCCGCCGTCGAAAATTTGATACACGCGATTATTTTCGATGCCACCCTTTTCGCAGGAGAGAAAAACTAGATGAAAGAATTATCCCCGCGCGTTGCAATGATTTTGCAGTGGCTGTTGACGCTGCTGCTGCCGTATGTGCTCGTCATCAGCAGTTTGTATATTTTCATGTCGCCGCAGTTTATCGAATGGCAATATGCCCAACCCGATTTTCCGCCCGCCGATCGTTTTACCCCCGACCAACGCACGTACAATGCGATTGAAACCGTTTTGTATACGCGCGGCGAGCGCACCGAACAACAACTAAAAGATTTGGGCGTGTACAATGAACGCGAAATAAAACATCTCGTGGACGTGTATAACGTTTCACGCCCGCTGCTGCAGTTGAATCCGATTTTTATTTTGGCGATGGTGGTCGCGTTTATTTTACTGTGGCGCAATCCGGCGACGCGGCGGAACGCGGGAACGGGGTTGATGTTTGGCGGGCTTCTGACGTTCGTCCTCGTCGGCATCATCGGCATTGTCGCGGTGTTTGCCTTTGACACGTTCTTTGTCGCGTTCCATCGCGTCTTTTTCGAGGGCGACACGTGGCTGTTTAATTATTCCGACAGTCTGATTCAGTTTTATCCCGAACTGTTTTGGATGAAGGCGTCCTACGGCATTGCGTTATTTGTAATGGGCGGTGCAGTTTTGTTTACGGCATTGGGCGCATGGTTGATGCGGCGCGCGGCGCGTTGAAAAAAAAAAGAAAAAATCCGAAATCGCATGATTTCGGATTTTTTTATGGCTCAATGGTTTGTGTCGGTCGCGGTGTAATCGTCGGCGGCACGCACGGCTGTCCCTTCAAAAAATCGTCCAGCCCGCGCGCCAGTCCTTGCGCCATTTCGTCTTGATGATTCAACAAGAAATCATAGTCCTGTCCGAGAAAACCCAGTTCGATAATGGCGGCGGGCGTCGTCGGGTCAATTTTGCGAAACGCATGATATTCCGTCATGTTGCGCGTGATGGTGTTGTAATTGAACGGCTTGTCGTATTTTGCCGCAACCTTGTCATAACTGCGCGTCAGACAGGTCACCAGCCGGTCGTCTTCAAGTTGATTGTCGCTCGGTTCCGCGTGCGCGATTTTGTAACCCGTCGCATACACATAATCCGCGCCTTGCAAACACGAATCTACATGAATGGATAAAAACGAGCGCGGCGCAAAATCTTGATTCGGGTCCATGTACACCGGGTCAAATTCTTGAAGCAATTCGACGCGATAACCTCTGCGCTGTAACAGCGCAATCGTCTTGTCCGCGACACTTTTGGTAATGTCCACTTCGCGCGTGCCATCCGGGCAAACCGCGCCGCTGTCCAGCACAGCGGGAACGCCTTCAGTGCCTTCGATTGCCCAATGCCCCGCCACAATCGCCGCGTCCGGCACGCTCGGTGTCGGAACAGGTGTCGGCGTATTCGTCGGCAGCTCAAAGATGTGCGGCATGACAAACAAAGGCGCTTGCGTTGGCACAAGGGTCGCGTCGGGGTCAGGCGTGAAATCGGGCGGCAGTGCGGCGGGCGGCGCGGGCTGGATATTGGCAACGACAAAAACGCCGACGCCCACCATCATGATAAACGCCACATATTTCAACCAGCCGAAACGATTCTGATTCTCGGGCTTGCGCGTACGGTGCGAACGCGGCGCGGCGGCGCTTTCTGCAACCGGCGCGGCAGAACGCGAACGCGCGCTGCGTCGCGATGCAGATGGCGTATTCGCGCCAACCGCTTGGCGTTTGCGCGGCGCTGCTTTGCTTTTACGGGGCAGCGGTTTGAAATCAGAAGAATCGGACATGGAACAAAGGATGAAGGCAGAAGGATAAAGGAGGAAAGGTAAAGAACAAAAGCAAAAAAATCTCCGGGCTCCGCTCTCTCGCCTTATCTCAACACGCGCGCGTCGCCGACGCGTTTCGTGACATGTTTCGCGTCGAGATATTCCAATAACGCAATCGCATATTTGCGGCTCGTGTCAAAATGGTCGCGCACTTGCGCCGCCGTAATCTCCCCCCCCCCTTGCAGCTGCGCGGTCACCCACGTTTGCATCTGCGTCAACGCGTCGGGAGTGAACAACACATTCGGCGCGATGCGTTCCACCATGCCTTGCTCGATGAGCGCATTCAAAACATCCGCGCCGACCGCGTTTTCGGCATCGGTTTGCGACGGCGGATTAAATGGCGCACGCGCGAATTGCGCCAGCAGCGCATTCACCTTGTGCTGTGTCGCAGCATCAAAGACGACGCGGTGCGACGCCAGCGCAATCGTTTTTTCCGAAACGCGCACCGCGTTCTCTGCCGCGAAATAGTCCGCGAGCAAATCAAAAACGCGCGGCGGCACATTCCATTTACTTTTCAATTCCTGACGCGGCATCCCCGCGCGCAAAGGAAATTGTTTATGATACGCGGCGAGTTCGCGCGTCATTTTTTCGCGCCAGCGCTCCAGCGTGCCGCGCGCCGCATACAATGCGTTTTGCGTTTGCCCCAACGCCACCACATCGCCGCTTGCCAACAATTCCGCCAACGCCGCGCGCGCGGTAGATTCCTCCAACGCGCTCGTTTCCAACATCGCGCGCCATTCCATCGCAGGATGCTGTGCTGTAAGTTGTAAAAGCAATTCCGCGGGCGTGCCTTGCGCGGTGCGTTCCAACGCCCGAATCACGTCCGCGCGTTTGCGTTTGTGGCGCGCTTGCGGGTGCGGCGCAATGATTTGTCCTCCGCCGACCGTCATGCCCGGTGAAGGATAACGCAAAATAAAACGGTCGCCTTTGGCGGCAATGACCGGCGTTTGCAAAAGCAGCTGCGCCCAACCGCGTTGCCCCGGCGCCAACGCGTCGGTTTCCAACAAACGCACGCGCGCCGCAACCTGCGCGGCGTACAAAAACATTTCCAATGCTTGTCCGTGCGCCAAAGGGCGCGGCGCGGACTTGAGCCACTCAATCCGCGCATCGAGCATCGTCGTCGGCACGTACGTGTCGGGCAAAATCACGACATCGCCGCGCGCGATATCATCGGTCGCCACATTCGCCAAATTCACGGCGACGCGTCCGCCCGGCAAAGCCGTTTCCAATTTTTGTTTATGCGACTGCAAACCGCGAATGCGTGAACGCAAACCGCGCGGCGCGATTTCTACATCATCGCCGACTTGGACATGTCCGTCGCTCAACGTGCCTGTGACAACTGTGCCAAACCCTGTCATCGTAAACACGCGGTCAATCGGCAAACGCGGGCGACCGCGGTCCACTTTTTCGCTTGCGTGCGACAACGCGCGTTCCAGCGCCAGCTGCAATTCCATCAGCCCGCGTTTTGTTTTTGCCGAAACGGGAATAATTTCCGCGTCGCGCAAACAGGTATCGTGCAGCGTCGCGCGCACTTCCGCTTGCACCAATTCGAGCCAGCCGGGTTCGAGCGGCATATCGGTCTTGGTCAACGCGACGACCCCGCTTGAAACGCGCAGCAAATCGAGAATCGCGAGATGTTCGCGCGTTTGCGGCATGATGCCTTCATCCGCCGCAATCACGAGCAGGGCAACATCCATTCCGCCGACCCCTGCGAGCATGTTTTTGATAAACGCTTCATGCCCCGGCACGTCAATGAGCGAAATCGTTTCGCCATGCGGCAAGGTGAGCCACGCGAAACCGAGGTCAATCGTCATTTCGCGCGCTTGTTCTTCCGCCAGCCGGTCGGGATTGATGCCGGTCAGCGCTTGCACAAGCGTAGATTTGCCGTGGTCAACATGCCCGGCGGTGCCGACGAGACGCATGGAATGAATGGGGAATGAGGAATGCGCAATGCAGAATGAACAATACGCGTGTAGGGGCGAAGCATTTGCAGGCGCGCATGTCTTGTCTGGCACGCGGTAGAGTGCAAATGCTTCGCCCCTACGGGGACACTCTCATGAATTTTCGTCCACGGGACGGATGGGCGGCGCGGGCTTTTTGACTTTGGCGCTGGCGCGTTCGTTTTCGACGCGCGTAATCAAATCGCTGGCGTACTGTTCATACCGCGAATTGGTACTGCGCCCGTACTCGATTTGCATCCGCACGACATCCGCCAACACATTCAACACGCGCAAGCGGTCGGCGTCCGCGCGTTCGCGTTGTTCGCGCAATTCGTCCATCACTTGCGGACGCCATTCGTCAATCGGGTCGAACCGCGTTGCAATCGCCGCGATTTTTTTCGACCAATCCTCGCGCATAAATTCCCATTCGCGCTGCGAGACCTCTTCGCGTTTCGCGAGGTCTTGTTTCATCGAGTCCAATTCTTTGCGAATAAAGTCTTCGTTCATTTTTTGACGCTGCGACAAACGCGGTTCGATTTGCTTGAGCTGCGTTTCCAATTCGCGCAAGAGCGCGAGATAGCCGCGCGTTTCTTTGGGCAGGTCAAGCAGCGGACGCAATTGCGCGACCCAATCTTCCATTTCGCGGCGCTGCATTTTCATTTGCTCGTTCCACTCGGTGACTTGGCGCGAACGCGCCTGGTCCGAGCGCCGCATGGACTCTAACGCGTCGGCGCGGTCTTGCCGCAAACGGTCTGCAATCTGCTGAACTTCGGCAATCAACGCGCCGGAACGCCGCACCCATTCTTCGGACACCTGGACTCGATTGTTCAAGCTCTCCAAACGCTTGTTCAATTCTTCAATGCCGCGAATAAAGGCGACCTGCCCGCTTTCAATGCGCTTGATGGCGTCATGGTCACCTTGAATAAAACGCTGGCTCTGGCTCACTTCTTCGATTTTTGTCGAGAGCGCTTCGATCGCCTTGTCGAGACGGTCACGGTCCAGCATGCGGACTTGGAGATATTCGCCTTCGCGCTGCTGGGCGCGCCGCTCGAACTGCTCAAACATGACGTTGACTTCGGTCTTGAGCTGCGCCAGCGCGCTTTCGACCTGCGAATAGCGCAGCGCCTGTCCCTGCACACGCGCGAGCCGTTCTTCCAAATCTTGAAGCCCTTTGGTCAGCCCGTTGATTTGCGCGAGATAGCTGTCAATTTTGCCGTTCAAGTCCGCGATGGCGGCGCGGTCGCGGCGGTGTTCTTCGTCCAGCCAGTTGAGTTTTTGGATGGTTTGCTCGGGTATCATTCGTCCTCCGGCGGAATCGCGGAGTGATTATACATCAAATTGCGCGCAGCTTGGTTGAACTTTTTTCGGGTTTTGGATAAAATCCCGATATGCCCACGCGTGAAGAAATCATCATTTCGAACGTCGCGCCGTTTCTTTCGGCACAGCAGCAGATTTTGGAAATCGGCGCGGGCAACGGTCTGGTTGCCGAGACGTTACAGCGCCAATCGGGCGCAACGTTCACGCTGTTGGATGTGGTGGACTATAACCGCACCGCGCTCCAATTGCATCTATACGACGGCAGAAACCTGCCGTTTCCCGATAATGCGTTTGACCTGACCCTGCTGATTTTTGTGCTGCATCACAATCCCGACCCGCGTCCGGTGCTGCGTGAAGCATTGCGCGTGGCGCGGCAGGGCGTCTTGTTGGTGGAAAATAATGTGCAGGGCGTGGTACGAAAACCGTTGACGCAATTGGTGGATTCCACTGAGTTTGTGCGGCGCGGCGTGCCGCGCTGTTACTTTACCAAATCCACGGACGAATGGCTGAACCTACTGAATGAATTTTCGCCGCACGCGGAATTGTTGGCGGAATTCAAAATCGGCTGGTTTTGGAACAATATCATTTTACGCGTGGAAAAATAAACCCGTTCTGCGAAAAGTTCATCCTGCGCGCCAAGCGTCGCTAAACGCCCGCAAGCTTACATCATAGCGATATTGGATGTCGAAATGCCCGTCGTCAAATTCCTCGTGACGATACGGAATCCCCGCGCGTTCCAGCCGCGCGCAAAAGGTTCGCGCGCCGTACTGTAAATTGAACTCGTCGCGCGTGCCGCAATCCAGATACAAGACCTGAAACGAACGCAGCGCGCTTTCGTATTTGCCAATCAATTCGATGGGGTCCCACGCCTTCCAACGCGCCCACACCGCGTCATTCCATTCGCCCGTTTCCATATCAAACGGTAAATCAAAACCCCATGCCGATTCGGTGTTGGGCGAATAACACGCGGCGTAACCAACCGTGCTCAGAATCGAATGCCATTCGCCTTTTTTCGGACGCGCGTCGCGGAACGTTTCCAGAAATTTTTCCATGCCGCCGTATTTTTGGATGCCGTTGAGCGTCGGCGGGAAATCCTGACGATAACACAAATCAAAGTGCATGTCGCCGCTGTGACATGCGACACTGCCAAAAATTTCGGGATGGTGCATGCCGAGCGTCAACGCGCCAAAGCCGCCGGAACTTTTGCCCGCGACGGCGCGGCGTTCGCGTTCGGGAAGGGGGCGAAATTTCACGTCCA
>CAZXYP010000194.1:0-8534 GCA_964644955.1 uncultured Anaerolineales bacterium
TTTTCCCAATGCGCGAGGGCATTGGCGTCGCTCCAAAGGAAAACGTTCGGATAGGACGCCATCACGCGCGCCAGCTCATTTGTCGCATCGTCATACGGAATGACGCAAACGCGCAATTGCAAATCGTCATGCACGCGCAGACTGTTCAACAGCGCGATGAGTTGATTGACCATCGCGTCGTTCGCCAAAATGTAAATGCCGCGCGTTTCAGAACGATTGCTCATACGCGTCCATGACGGTGTTGGTTGCGCTGTCCATTTTCAACACGCCGTTTTCGAGCCACAGCGCGCGTTCGGAATGTCGCCGCAAGAAATCCGAGTCGTGAGAAGTCAGAATCATCGTCCGGTCGCCCGCCTTGAGCGCGGCGAAATACCGTTCGCATTCCTGCAAAAAGCCCAAATCCAAATTGGTGAGCGCCTCATCAAAAATCAAAAACTGCGCGTCGCTTTGCAAAAAAATGCTCAATGCAAACCGTTGGCGCTGTCCTTTGGAAAGGTCACGAAATGGCGTCGCGCGCGCGTCGGTCAATCCCGCCAATTCCAAAATTCGGTCAACGTTTGGGGCAATGCGCGCGCGGGGGATTTGATGCACGGCGGCAAACCCAAAGATATTGTCCGT
The DNA here is from genome assembly GCA_964644955.1 of uncultured Anaerolineales bacterium. GTDB lineage: Bacteria > Chloroflexota > Anaerolineae > UBA4142 > SHND01 > SHND01. The sequence goes on from CAZXYP010000194.1 coordinate 619, forward strand.
GACCGACAAGAGCGAATGAGTGCCAATGTGCGCGTCGAACAGAACGCAGGGCATTTGATACACATGCAGCGCGCCGCCATCCGGCACATAGATGCCCGCGAGCAAACGCAGCAGTGTCGTCTTGCCGCTGCCGTTGCGCCCGACCAGCGCGATTTTCTCACCCGCGCGAATTTCAAACGAAAGTTCGCGCAGCACATGGCGGCGCGCGTGTACCGAACCATCGCGCCAGCGCGCCACCGTTTGCGACAAATTTTTGTTGTATTTGTGAAAGGGAAACGATTTACTGACGCCGCGCGCCACAACTGCAAATTCTGTCATGCCCGTTCCATCGCCCGCGCCTGATGTTTAAAAAAGACGCCATAGCCGAGTAAAAACGTCATGCTCCCCAAAAACAGCGCATATCCATACACCCACGGTTGGAAGGCAGGGTCGCCCATGATGACCCCACGCAGCGCAATCACAAAGGACGTCAACGGATTCAGCCAAAAAATTGCGTGCGCGCTCCAACCCGTAAAGGCATCGAGTCCGAAAAAAATGGGCGTGACGAACCAGAGCAAGCGCGTGACCAATGCCCAGGCGTGTTCGATATCGCGGATATGCACGTACAAAATGGCGAGCAGCAAAGAAACTCCGAGCGAAAAACCCGTAAAGGCAAGCAGCAAGGGCAAAGCCAACAGGACGCTCCAACCGAGAAAAACGCCGAGATACCACGTCACCCCGAGGCAAAAGACCAATTCGATGGCAAAGCGATACCAAGCCAAAACCGTGTACGAGGCAATGACCGTCTCACGCAGAATCGTCGTGTTGACAAACATTTCTTTGGACGTAACAAACACGGGCATGATTTGGCGCGTGAGCGCGGTAAAAAAATTGACCGTGACCAAACCCAAAAGCAAATACGCCGGATATGCGGCAATGTTTTGACCGAAACGGTCACGAAACAAAAGATAAAGGATGCCGAGCATAATCAGCGGACTCGCCAAACTCCAGCCAAAACCCAACAAGAGATTGTGGTCATTCGCGCGCAACCCGGTACGAATCAATGCCGCAAGCAATTGCCGATTGAGGGGCGCGGCAAAGCGCGCGAGCCGCGAACGCAGATTATCGCGTCCCGCGTGATTTGGCAGAGTAAGCGGCTTGTCCGACACAGAAAGATTCATCGCAGGTCCAAGAACGGCACATTGTCCGCGCGTGCGCCGTTATTATAGGCACAAGTGCGCGCGCTTACAATCGGCGCCGCAAGCGAAAAAAAAGTACGTCCGGGATGACCCGGGCGTACTTTATTGATACCACTTGTTTTGACCGTCGCGACTATTCCAACACAAAAATATTTTTCTGCGCGCACATGTCCTTCAAGACTTGGGGCCACACGCTGACGGTCACTTCGCCGAGATGCGCTTTGCGCAGGAGCAGCATTTGCGTGCGCGACTGCCCGATGCCGCCGCCGATACTGAGCGGAATTTCGTGATTCACAATCGCTTGATGGTACGGGAATTTCAGAAAATCCGTTTGCCCCGCCATCTCGAGTTGCTGCACGAGCGTGTGCTCGTTCACGCGAATGCCCATCGAAGTCAATTCGTGACGGCGGCGCGTCACCGGATTCCATACGAGAATGTCGCCGTTCAAGCCGTGCGTTTTCTTTCCCGTTTCGGCGGAGGTGTCCGTCACCCAATCGTCGTAGTCTGCCGCGCGATTTTCGTGCGGGAAACCATCGGCGAGCGGATAACCAATGCCGATGATAAAAATCGCCGGATATTTTTGCAGTACTTGCGTTTCGCGCTGCTTGCGCGGCAAATCGGGATACATGTCGAGAATTTCTTCGGCGTGCAAAAAGGTGAGTTCGTCCGGCAGATTCGGATAACGCGCATCACGCAGCTGCGGAAACTCTTGCTGCGCAAACACTTCAGCGCCTTTGATGACCTTCCAAATCTTTTGCACGACTTGTTTCAGGAATGTGAGATTGCGTTGGTCGGCGGTGATAACGCGTTCCCAATCCCACTGGTCCACATACACACTGTGGTCGTGGTCGAGAAAATAATCTTTGCGCACCGCGCGCATGTCGGTGCAAAGTCCTTCGCCCACCTTCATGCGAAATTGACGCAGCGCGGTGCGTTTCCACTTGGTCGCCGCTTGCACAATTTGCGCGTCTACGGGATGTTGATTGTAATCGTTGGAAATGTGAAATTGAATCGGCGTACGCGAACCGTCGCGGTCGAGAAAATCATTCACGCCGCTTTCCATGTCCACGATGAGCGGCACTGTCACCATCATCAAATTCAATTCGCGGCACAAATTTTCTTCAATGTAATGCTTGACCGCGAAAATCGCGCGCTGCGTATCCTGAATCGAAAGCAGCGAGCGATAATCGTTCGGCAGAATTTTTTCGAGGTCGGCATAATTGCCGATGCCCGGTCCTGCCAAATCGGCTTGTTTGTTTTGCGCTAACATAGGTCCTCCTTGACCTTGATGCCCTATTGCGGTATGGCGTAACACCGCGTCCACAAATCGGCATACATTTTTTCTTCGCGTTCCCAACGCGCATCGTCCCAGCCCAATTCACCTTGCGCGATGGCGCGAATTTTTTTCAGACAATCCATTCCCCCGCGCGGCAGCAGCAATCCGAGACGCACGCGGCGCAGCAGCAAATCGTCAAGATGCACCACGCCTTCAGCACGCGCCGCCCAACGCAGTTCTGCCCACAATGCGTTCAAATTTTCGATGCGCTCCAATTCACCCTCACGCGCCGCGTCCAACATTGCACGCGTGTCCGCGCCGTATCGCCCCATCAAACGCAAACGCGTTTGCGGCGAGAACGCGCGGCGCACCATTTCATCATGCGGCAAACGATCCAACACGCGCTGCGGCACAATGACGCGTTTCATGTTCGGCAAACGATGCCGCGCCGCATTCAATGCGTCCTGCGCCATCAACCGAAAGGTCGTGAGTTTTCCGCCCGTCACCGTGAGCAAACCGCTCTCCTCCCACAACACAAACTCGCGCGATTCTTTCGACGGGTCGGGATTGCCCGTGTCCACAACGGGACGCAATCCCGCAAATGTAGATTGAATATCCCGCGCTGTGAGTTCTTGCGTCGGAAAAACATATTTCACCGCATCCATCAAATACACAATTTCTTGCGCCGTAATCGCCGGATTCGTCTCGATATTCTTTTCATCGTGGTCCGTCGTCCCGACCAACGTCACACCTTCCCACGGTAACGCATACAGCGGACGTTTGTCGCGCGGGTGCAAAAAAGTCACGGCGCGCGTCAACGGCAAACGCGCGAACGGAAAAATCAAATGACTGCCGCGCAATTTTCGCAAATGTTGTTTTTGCAAATCACCGCGCGCGCGCAGTACATCCGCCCACGCGCCCGTCGCGTTAATGACCACGCGCGCTCGAATTTCGCGCGTGCGCCCCGTTTCCACATCACGCAGCGCAGCACCCGCGACATCCCCTGACTGTTCGCGCAACAAATTCTCGACGCGCGCGTAATTCAACGCGACGCCGCCCGCGTTCACCGCTTCACGCAACACGCGCAGCACCAACCGCGCGTCATCCGTCTGCGCGTCAAAATAACGATACGCGCCAATCAATTCGCGTGACGCGAGTTCAGGCACGAGTTCGCGCGCGCGTTCTGCGCTCAGATGTTGGTGCTGCCATTTCAACGCGATGGTGTCATATATCATCAGCCCCGCACCAAACACCCACGCGGGCGGATTGTCGCCGCGAAAATTAGCGAGGACGAACGCGTTGGGTGTGACCAAGCCGCGTCCTTCACGCACCAATCTATCGCGCTCGCGCACCGATTCGATGGTGAGTTTGATTTGCGCGTTTTTCAAATAGCGCAAGCCGCCATGCACCATCTTGCCCGAACGCGACGACGTGCCGGATGCAAAATCGTGCTGCTCCACCAACAACGCGCGCAACCCCGCGCGCGTCGCCTCGCGCAAAATGCCCGCGCCTGTGATGCCGCCGCCAATGATGAGAATGTCCCACTCTCTATCAAGCGCCGACCAAATTTTCTCGCGCCAATCGTGCTGCCACATAATAACAAAGGATGAAGGATGAAGGCGGAAAACCCGAACCTTCATCCTTCATCCCTCATCCTTCGTCCTTTATCAATTTCCCCGGATTCATCATCCCGTACGGGTCGAGCGCGCGCAACGATTCTTGAATCGCCAAAATTCCGAGCGCGCTTTTTTCGCCAATGAGATACGGCGCGTGGTCCACGCCAACGCCGTGTTGATGCGAAATCGTGCCGCGCTGCGCGACGATAATGTGACTCGCCGCGCTTTTTATTTTTTCCCAACGCGCCAATGTTTCATGCGGCGTCGCGGCGCGACGGTATGCGTATGTCACATAAATACTCGCGCCGTCGTTATAGACATGCGACAAATGCGCAAACACCAACACGCGCTCGTTTTCGTTTCGCAAACCGTAGCGAACCGCATTCTTGATATCCGACGCCGTTTGCGTCACGCGCGACCACGGCACCGCCGTTTCCAACGTGTCGAGCGCGTAACCCATTTCCCACAAATTGTTGCGCAAGTACGGATTGCGGAAACGCGCTTTGCGCCACAAGTCGCCGACAAGAAACGGCACGGGCAGTCCGCCAACATCGCGCAGCGCGTTTTCCATTTCGCGCCGCGCGCGCGCGCATTCGCGACGCGTTCCCGTCACGCCAAACAACAGCATACATTTTTCCGCACCGTATCCGATGGAATCCAACACGCGCTGCGCGACGCCCAACGCGTTCGCGTGACCAGCCAACATCAAGTTTGCTTGCGTTTCGTCCGCGTCGCTCAAACGCAGCATCGAAACGTTCACGCGCGCTTGTGTCAGTTGGCGCACCAATTTCACACCCGTTTCCCAATCGCGCAACATGCCCGCGTAAAATCCTTCGTATTCGGGCAGCGGGCGAATACGGACCGTCGCGCGCGTGATCACACCCGCGCGTCCTTCACTGCCCAGAATCAATTGGCGCACGTCGGGACCCGCCGCGCTCGCGGGCAGCGGCGGCATTTCCAATTCGCCCAACGGCGTTTCCACATGTCCGCCCGCAAAAAGATTTTCGATGCGCCCGTAATAGTACGACTGCTGTCCGCTCGAACGCGCCGCAATCCAACCGCCGAGCGTCGAGTATTCCCACGACTGCGGAAAATGTCCGAGCGTATAGCCGCGCACGCGCAATTTTGTTTCGAGGTCAGGACCGGTGACGCCCGCGCCGAACGTGGCAAGTTGGCTCGTCGCGTCGAGGTCATACAATTGATTCAAACGCGAGAGGTCGAGCGTGACGGATGGAATGTCGCGTTCGGGATTGATGTGTCCGACGACGCTCGTGCCGCCGCCGTACGGAATGAGCGCAACCCGCGCGTCGTGCGCAAAACGAATCAGTTCGCGCACCTGCGCGTCGTTTTCGGGAAACGCAACCGCGTCGGGAAACGTTTCAATTTCGCCCGAACGCAGTGCAATCCAATCGGGCAAACTTTGCCCGCGCGCGTGCAGCGCGCGTTCGGCAACATTGGTTGTAATGCGCGGATTTCTTAAGGTTGACGCGGGGACGCGTTTCACCACCTCATCGAACGCGACATCGCGCAATCTCAATCCATCGCCAATGACCGCCTTGAGATAACGCGCCGCCGCAGGTTCGACGTGCGCGTGAACCGATTCATCGCCCCAACCGTTCCATCGTTTCATGTTCGTTGCATCCATTCAACGTCTGAAAAAAGCATCCAAAAAAAGGCGCGGAAATCATTGGGTGCATATTTATTTGCCTTGTTTTTTCAAGCGCATTGTTCAGGCGTCAAATTCGATTTGATGATTGTATTATGCGCGCAAAATTGTCCGAATCGCGTCATGTTTTGGTGAAAAAATATGGGGACGAACACGCTGTGGATTCGTGAGAATAGCGATTGCGCCCGTTGACCCGAACCCGCCTCTCACCACATCTTGACCGCGCGCGAGACCTTCACACGGCAAAATCATAGCGATTTCATTCTCAATGCGGAGAAACCATGCGAGAATTCATTGACGGCGCCGAAGCGATTGCGCGCGGCGCGCTGGACGCGGGCTGTAATTTTTTCGCGGGCTATCCCATTACGCCCGCGTCACCAATTTTATTGCACATGCTGCGCGAACTGCCCAAAGTGAATGGCGTCGGCATTCAAGGTGAAGACGAAATCGCCAGCATTTCCATGTGCATTGGCGCGGCGATGGCAGGTTCTCGCGCCATGACGGCAACGTCGGGTCCCGGCATCAGTTTGTATTCCGAAAATATCGGCATGTCAATCATGGGCGAAGTGCCGCTCGTGATTGTAGATGTTCAGCGGCTCGGACCTGCGACGGGCGGCGCGACGACGGTGGCGCAGGGCGATGTGCAGTTCATTCGTTGGGTCACGTCGGGCGGTTATCCCGTCATCGCGCTGTGTCCGACGAATTTATTGGAATGTTATACGCTCACGCAAACGTGTTTCAATCTCGCGGAACGTTTTCGCGCGCCCGTGTTTTTATTGACTGACAAAGAAACGGTCAGCACACAGGCGAGCATTGACACGGACGCGTTTCAACCGCTGCCGCGCGTCGAACGCGCGCACGCGTCGGGCGACGCGTACGTGCCGTATCGCATCGCGCACACGGAGGACGCGCCCGCATTCGCGCCCGTCGGCGATGCAAAATATTTCATGCGGCTCACCACGTCCACACATGACGAGCGCGGCTTGCTCACGAAAAAACCGGAACGTGTCGAACAACTCAATCGCCACCTGTACGAAAAAATTGACGCGCACCGCGACGAAATCGAAATGGTGTGGTACGATGCGCAAGACAACGCCGACACGCTCATTGTTTCGTTCGGCGTCACCGCGCGCGCAATGCAGGAAGCCGTAATGTGTGCGCGCGAAAACGGCAAACGCGTTTCACAATTGATTGTGCATTCGCTGTTTCCCGTTCCGCAGAAATCACTGCGCCGCGCGTTTTACAATCACCCGCGCATCGTCGTCCCCGAATTGAATCACGGGCAGTATGTTCTCGAAATCGAACGCATTGCCTATACGCTCGACCCGCGCCCGCGCGTGATTTCGCTCACGCGCGTGGACGGTGAAATGATTACACCGCAGCAAATACTCGACACCATCGCATGATTCTGTCCGCTGAACGTTTCAACGAGAAACCCCATGAACAGTCCCATCACCTTTATCCAACCCCGTGCAACCTATCGCAATCCCGAAACGCACAAGTATCCGTTTTGCCCCGGCTGCGGACATTCGCTTGTGTTGGATGCGTTGAACACCGCGCTGGTCAAATTGCAGCTCGACCCGCACAAGGTCGTCATCGTCACCGACATTGGCTGTGTCGGTTTGAGCGACCAGTATTTTGAAACGCACGCGCTGCACGGTCTGCATGGGCGCAGTGTGGCATATGCAACGGGCGTAAAACTCGCGAATCCCGATTTACACGTTATCGTGTTGATGGGCGACGGCGGCTGCGGCATCGGCGGGCATCATCTCATCAACGCCGCGCGGCGCAACATCGGCGTCACCGTTCTGGTATTCAACAATTTCAATTTTGGCATGACGGGCGGACAACATTCGCCGACGAGTCCGCATGGCGCGCATACGACGACGACGCGCGGCGGCAATCTCGAACGCCCGCTCGACATTGGCGCGACGGTGGCGGTGAACGGCGCGGCGTTTGTGTGGCGCGGCACCGCGTTCGACAAAGAATTATCCAACCAAATCGCGGCGGCGATAACGACGGATGGGTTTTCCCTGCTCGACATTTGGGAATTGTGCACCGCGTATTTTGTGCCGCACAATGATTTTTCGCGTAAGGAAATGGAAAAATTGATTGACGAGTTGCAGTTCCCGCTCGGCGTTTTGCAGCAGCGCGAATATCCCGAATTCGCGCGCGAATAT
>CAZXYP010000194.1:8544-10001 GCA_964644955.1 uncultured Anaerolineales bacterium
TCGCCGCGTCAATGCCGCACAAAACGGACGCGCGCCGTTTTCGCCCAAACCCATTCCGCAAGAATTTTTGTCGAATGTGACGCAACCCACGCGCATCGTCATCGCGGGCGCGGCGGGCGGAAAAATCAAATCCACGGCGACATGGTTGGCGCAGGCGGCGATGCGCAGCGGTCTGTGGTGTGTCCAACGCGACGATTATCCCGTCACGGTCAGCAGCGGACATTCCGTTTCCGAAATTATTGTTTCGCCGCGCGAGATTTTTTACACGGGCATTTCCAAACCTGACGTTTTGCTGATTCTTGCGCCCGAAGGACTGCCTCAGGTAAAATCGCAGCTCGCCGCGATGGATGAATCGCAGCGCGTGTACGTCATTCCCGAACTCGCCGGGCAGACCGAAACGCGCGCGCAAAAAATTACTTTCGGCGGCGACATGGCACATGCCAATCGCAAAACATTCGCGTTGAGTGCTGTTGCCGCGTTTCTGCAACACACCGCGCTGCTGCCGCTCGACGCATTACGCACCGCGTTACGCGAAACCATTCGCGCAAGTGACAACCCGCAGCGCGTTGCCGAAAGTTTGCGCGCGATGGAATGGGGTACGACAAATTTGAAATTTGTCGAACGATGAAAAAACAAAAATTTTACGTTGTATGGCACGGACGCCGCACGGGAATTTTTACGACGTGGGCAGAAACGGAAGCGCAGGTCAAAGGATTTGCGGGCGCACAATACAAAGCGTTCGACACGCGCGCACAAGCGGAAATGGCGTACAAGGCGCAATACAAAAATTTTGTGCGCGCCAAAGCATTGGGCTGGCAAGCGCGTTTGTTTTCCGGTCCGCCGCCGCTGACGCCGAGTTATTGTACCGACGCCGCGTGCACCGGCGGCGTCGGCGTAATGGAATATCGCGCGGTGAACACGGAAACGGGCGAGATTCTTTTTGCGCGCGGACCGTTTCCACAAGGCACAAACAACATTGGCGAATTTTTGGCGATTGTCGAGTTGCTCATGTGGTTATCCGAGCGCAACGACGCCGCGCCGATTTATTCCGATTCGGAAATCGCCATCGCGTGGGTGCGCGCGAAAAAATGCAAAACCCAATTGATACCGAACGAACGCAACGCGGAATTGTTTGAGCGCATTCGGTATGCCGAACTCTGGCTCATCATGCTCGATTATCCCAATCTCATTCTCAAATGGTTGACGGACGAGTGGGGCGAGAATCCGGCGGATTACGGGAGAAAGTAATCGTCGTATAATACGCACCATGCCAACGCCTGTCGTATCCCCCGCGCGCGCCGAATTAGAAAACGCGCGCGCGTTCATGGACGCGCACCTTGACCAGCCGCTCGACCTCGCGCAAATCGCCGCGCGCGCCAATTATTCCCCTTTTCATTTCATCCGCGCATTCCGCAAAGCATTTCACGAAACGCCGCATCAATATCTCATCCGCAAAC
>CAZXYP010000195.1:0-9976 GCA_964644955.1 uncultured Anaerolineales bacterium
GAGTACGGTCAATGCGGCTGCCTCGGTTTTGCAGTACATTGCAACGGTTTCGGGTTGGGGCTTTCAACCGGGTGAAGTCGTCAGCTGTTGGGTGACGCGACCCGACAACGCTGTTGCTGCTGCCATTGACTTGACCCGCTTTGGCTTTGATACCAAAGCGGACGCGAGCGGGCACATTGCCGCGGCGATGGTGGGTAGTGATTTGAGCAGCAATATAGACAATGGATATGTAGCATGGTCCGCCCAGTCCGGCACGCATCGTATCACCTGTCTCGGGAACGCGAGCGGTGTCACACAGCTCGGCACGTTCGAGGTTGTCGGTACGACCTTTGACCCGTAGAGTGGGCGGCGCAAGCGATAGATTTGAACTGCGCGAATAAAACTGCTGCACACAATTTGTGTGTGCAGCAGTTTATTGTTAATCTCTTTTGCTCCGTGCCTTTTGCATTGACACCCTGCGAACGCTGCAATAGAATACCGCCCATGCAGTTTCAGCCATTTGCAGCATTCCTGTCGGATTGGTCTTGACAGTTTGCGCTCCCGCGTTATACTCGGAATGAAATTTTCAGATAGTGAAACGAAAGCCAAATGAAACAAAAATTCATGGAACGACGCGGGCGCATTCAAGACCTCGACCGCACATTTGATTTGGAATTTTGGCAGGCGCAATCTCCGCAAGCGCGTTTTGATGCCGTGTGGGAACTCGTGGTTTATGCAAACCGGGTAAAAAGCAACAATGTTCGTCAACTCCGACTACACAGAACTGTTGAAACTTTTCAACGCCAACGGCGTGCGGTACCTCGTCATCGGCGGTTACGCCGTCGTGCAGTACACTGAACCCCGTTTTACCAAAGACCTTGACTTGTGGGTGAGCACCGACCCCAAAAATGCAAGGTTCGTGTTCACCGCCTTGCGCGAATTTGGCGCGCCGCTTGCGGGAATGACCGAAAGCGATTATTTCCAAATCCGATTTGATTGTGGCAAAACTCGCAGCGGGTCGTTCGCAAGATTTGAAAGATGCCAAGTCCCTTTCCAAGCGATCAAAACCATCCCCCAAAAAACAAACGCGCGGCGGGAAACAAAGCGGTTCGCGACAGTAAATCAACCGGGCTTTTTATCTGTTGTGTGAATATACAAGAAAATGCCGCGCGCAAATATCGCGCGCGGTATTTTTCGTTTTGTATTGAAAACAAACCATCAACGCGTGTCAACGCGCTGTTGCATTGACACCCCGCCAACGCTGCAATAGAATACCGCCCATGCAATTAACCGCGCGCGACGAACAAATCTTGCACGGCGAATTCGGACCCGCGCCGCAGACGGCGATGCGGATTCTCGCGCAATTGGGCGAGGTGGTCGGCGCGGACGAGATGCTCGATGTGGAGCAGGTGCATGTGGACGGCTGCATTTATGAATCCGAAGCGCATCTGGACTTTGCCGAAAAACTTGCATCGCTCGGCGGGCGCGTGATTTTGCCGACGACGCTGAACGCGACCTCGTTGGATTTGCGTCATCCCGACGCATGGGGCATTGGCGCGCAATGGAAATCCAAAGCCCGGCGCATCGCGAACGCGTATCTCTCGATGGGCTGCACGCCGACGTGGACGTGCGCGCCGTATCAAACCGAGCATCTCCCAAAATTCGGTCAGCAAATCGCGTGGGCGGAATCGAACGCGATTGTGTTTGCCAATTCCGTCATTGGCGCGCGCACGAATCGTTACGGCGACTTTACCGACATTTGCGCGGCGTTGACGGGACGCGTGCCGAAATACGGTCTGCATCTCACCGAAAACCGGCGCGGGCAGATTTTGTTTGAACTGAAAAATATCCCCGCCGCGCTGTTTGACGACGATGCGTTTTATCCCGTGTTGGGTCATTACATTGGCAAACAGACCGGCGACAAAATTCCCGTCATTGACGGTTTGCCGCAAAATGTTTCGCAAGACGCACTAAAAGCGTTGGGCGCGGGCGCGGCGTCATCGGGCGCGGTCGCCATGTTCCACGCGGTCGGCGTTACGCCCGAAGCGCGCACGTTACAAGCAGCGTTCGGCGGCAATCCATACGAACGCGTTGAAATTACTTTGCGCGAATTGAATGACGCGCGCGCGGAATTGTCATCGGCGGATGGTTCACACCTCGACGCGATTGTTTTGGGCTCGCCGCATTTTTCACTGCAAGAATGTTTGCGTCTCGCAGAAATTATTCAAGGACAGCGCGTTCATTCGTCCGTCGAATTTATCGTGACGACGAATCGCATCGTGACGGAAGCGCTGCGCGCGCGCGGCGTATTGGAAATTTTGCTGGACGCGGGCGTGCGCGTGTGCGAGGATACATGCATTTTGTTGTCGCCGATGCTGCGTCAAGAGATTCGCGTGCTCATGACCAACAGCGCGAAATACGCGTACTACACGCCGAATCTGTTGGAACGCCGCGTCGTGTTTGGCAGTTTGCGCGATTGCGTCGCGTCGGCGGTGCAGGGCATGGTCGTGCGCGAGGAGAGCGTATGGAGGTTGGAACGTTCAACGTTCTAACGGTTCAATGTTAACGATGCAGATTCAAGGTCAAGCGTTGATTGCGGGCAGCGCGCAGGGCGAAATCGTTTTCACCGACGAGTCGCTTTCGTTTTGGGGCGGCTATAACGCGCACGAGGGAAAAATTATTGACACGCATCACGCGTTGTACGGCGCGAATGTTGCGGGCAGAATTTTTGTTTTGCCGGGCGCGCGCGGTTCGTCCACCGGTTCCGGTATTTTGCTCGAAGCGATTCGTTTGGGCAACGCGCCTGCGGCAATGATTTTGAAACAGCGCGATGCCATTCTCGCGCTCGGCGCGATTGTAGGACGCGAGTTGTATAGTAAAATCATTCCGCTTGTAATTGTGTCTGACGCGGATTTTGAAAAGTTACACAAGGCAAAGTTTGCGCGGGTGAATGAGGCGGGAGAGATTGAATATGAGTAAAAAATTCTCGCGCGAGGCATGACACCATGATCACACTCGGCATTGACATTGGCGGTTCCGGCATCAAAGGGGCAAAGGTCAATACGCGCACGGGCGAATTGACGACGGAGCGCGTGCGGATTGAAACGCCGCAGCCGTCCACGCCCGAAAATTGCGCGCAAGTGGTCAACCAAATTGTGTCGCAGTTTCATTATCACGGTCCGGTGGGCATCACGTTTCCGTCCGTCGTGCGTCACGGCGTCACGCTGACCGCCGCGAACGTGGACAAGAGCTGGGTCAATTGCAATGCCGAAAAATTATTGCACGAGGCGTTGGGGATGCCGGTCGTGGTGTTGAACGACGGCGACGCGGCGGGGATTGCCGAAATGCACTTTGGCGCGGGCAAAGGCGTCAAAGGCACGGTGGCGATGTTCACCTTTGGCACGGGCATTGGCAGCGCGTTTTTTATGGATGGCGAATTATTTCCCAATACCGAATTCGGGCATTTGACCATTCGCGGCAAGGATGCGGAAAAACGCGCGTCTGCCAAAGTCAAAGAGGACAAGGATTTGTCTTGGAAAGAATGGGCGGCGCGCGCGAATGAGTTTTTTGTCGAGATTGACAAATTGTTTACGCCCGATTTGATTATCGTCGGCGGCGGCATCAGCAAAAAATTCGACAAGTTCGGCAAACATTTGAAAAGCAACGCCGAAATTGTTCCGGCGAAATTGCTGAACGATGCGGGCATCGTCGGCGCGGCAATGGCGGCGAGTAAATTGCATCGCGAACACACGTAAAAAAATGGCGGCACGTGCCGCCATTTTTTTTACGCTTCCAATGTCTCAATCGTTTGCTCAATCAATGCCACCGCTTGCCGCAAGTGGTCGGCATCAAAAATAAATTCCGCGCCTGCCGCGCGATACAATTCGGGCAGTGTCACTGTGTAACCCAACGCGAGCGCGCGGCGATAATCACGGACGGCTTGTGTTTGGTCGCGCACCGCGTTTGCCCACAACTGCACCGCGCCCAACTGCGCCATGCCGTACTCGATGTAATAAAACGGCGAAGTGAAAATGTGGATTTTGCGATGCCAACCCGTCACGCGTTCCTCATCCAAGCCGCTCCAGTCCACGCCCGGCATGAAACGCTCCCACAAGCTGTCCCATTGCGCGTCACAGTTTTTGGGTTCCTTGGCTGCCGTCGGATTTTCGTACACCCAATGCTGAAACAAGTCCACAACTGCCATGTAGGGCCAAAAGCACAGCGTGGTCTCTAATTTTTCCACACGCGCGCGTGCCGCATCCGCATCGTCATAGAAACCGCCCGCGCGATTCAAATACGGCGCGCCGAGAAACTCCATGCCCATCGAGGCGACTTCGCAAAATTCCAACGGTACGTCATGCTGGTCACTGTATGGCAATGCGAACGCTTCGAACGCGTGGAACGCGTGTCCGGCTTCATGCAAAAGTGTTTGCACGTCTTCGTGCGTGCCGACGGCGTTTTGAAAAAGGAACGGCACGCGCGCGTATTCATAATTTTGACAGTACGCGCCGGGCGCTTTGTTGGGACGATTTTCCACGTCAAGCAGCTGTTCCGCGCGCATGCGGTCAAACAATGCGCCGAATTCCGCGTCCACGTCGTAAAAAATCTGCGCGGCTTTGGCAATCAATTCGTCGGTGGTCTGAAACGGGCGCAGCGGTTTGGTATCACGCGTCGGCGCGGCGGTGAAAAATCCTTGCGGTCCTTCCAGGTCCCATGGGCGCAAGGTTTCCACGCCGAGTCGCACGCGATATTTTTCATACAAACGCGCGGTCACGGGCACAACCGCTTGTTCGATGGCAGACGCAAACTGTTTGCAATCGTCGGGGGTGTAATCGAACCGCAGAAATTGCTGCCAACGAAACGCGCGATAGTCGCCGCTGCCGTCCGCCAGCGCAAATCCCGCATTTTTTGCCATTTGCAAATGCAATTGCAATTGCCGCGCCCATAAATCATTCAACGCGGCGCGATTCTCCAACCGCTTGTCCAAAATCGCGCGCCACACCTGTTCGCGCGCAGCGCGGTCGGGGTCTTGCAAGTATTTCAACATTTGCTGCGGCGTTTTCTGTTCGCCGCGCCAGTCAATGTTTTCACTGCCGAGCAGCTTGTCAAATTCTTTTTCCAGCTGTTGTTCTTGGGTGAACAGCGGCAAATTTTCCGCGCGAAAGAGCGCGGCTTCGGCGCGGAGACTGCGCAGTGGAATTTCAAAACCGCCCGGCGTCAAACCGCTTGCCAACAAGTTTTCTTTGAGCGTTTGTTCGGCAGATTGATAGTGCGGATAAATCTCTTGACTGAAACGAGTGTACAGCGTTTCGGCAGCGGCATCGGCGGTGTTTTGATTGGTCGCCACACTGAGCCGTTGATATGCTTCGTCCACCAGCGCGGACAATTGTGACCAATCCGCGAGCCATGCGTTGACGTTCTGCGCGTTCAATTCCACATTTTGCAAACGCGCATAGTACGGTTCGATGCGTTCCCATGCCCACTCAAAAATCTCGCGCGCGTCATGCGGGAGCGGGCGAATTAACTCTGGCGCGGCGCTTGTCGGATGTCCATTGTTCATTGTTCGATTTCCATTCGAACTTATTTTGGAATCACTTTGATATTGCCCCAATCGCCGACCTTGACGTACGGAATGCCGAGATTGAACACTTGGGTAATGTATTGTTCGCCGTTGTAAGTGAACGGCAGTTCGTCGGTCTGTTGGTCTTGCAAGCCGTTTTGCTTGGCATATTTCCACAGCGCGGCGGTATTGTTGACGGGCATCCACGGCACGGAATTCGCGGCTTGCAGTACCGCTTCTTCCAATGTCATTTGGTGCGGCGGCGGCGGCGGCGGTCCGCCCGCGCCAATGTAATCGCGAATCTTGTTGGCGTTGGCAATGGCGAACGAACCTTGTTTGCCCCACGCGTTCATGGTGAAAATCGTCGCGCCGACGACATAATCGTCCACCAGCAAATTGTCGTCATACCATTTCAACTGCGAAAGGTATCCGTCCTCGTTGGTAAAAAACGTCCAGCCCTTTTGCGCGTCCGCGCCGCCGGGAATGACGCCGCCGTCAATGCCGGTTTCGGTAATGAGAATCGGTCTGCGCGCGTCGGCGGGCAGGGATTCCCACGCGCGGCGATAGCGCAAACACAAATAGCCCGCGCCGTCCTGCATGCGCGGCGCGCTATATTCGTGCAGTGACAAGTAATCGCACGCACGCGCGCCGTCCGCGAGCAGGGGCCAAAAATTCGGCTCGCTGCCGTTCCCGTCGGGATTGGGAAAACCGGCGGCAGGATTGCCCGTCGCGAACGAATACGCCGCGCTCTTGAAACCCGCGTCGCGCATCAACTGCCCCCATTTCACATAAAAGCGTGAAAGGTTCTGCGCTTCATTGTCGCTGTGAATGACGCTTTCGTTATAGCCCATCCACGCGTCATAGATGCCGCGCATTTTTTCCGCGTCGGGTTTCATGCGATTAAAGAAATTGGTCGCGTCCGTTTCGGGGTGATTGAAAACCTGCTCGCCGTCGTCCACGTAATAACGCCCGATGATAAAGGTGTTGGGCGAGATTTGTTTGACCTGCTGCCAAATATCGCGCGCATGGTCCATCGAAAGAATCACGCGCGGTTTGGCGATTTGAACGTAATCGAGAATTTGGATGCCATTCAAAGAAATGACATAGATGCCGAGTTTCGATTTGGTCATGGCGGACTCCGGTGCAAGCATTATGCCATTTGTCACGCGAAATGAAAAATGACTTGCCGGAGGTGAGTTATAATTTATCCGAGACGTGATGAATCAGTCGCAATCCCAATTCGAACATGACGGTGAACGGCTCGCGCAATTCTTGCGCGGCGCATGGCGTGCAGAGCCGCCGCCGCTGTCGCAGAATGAAGCGCAAGCGCGCGCCGTCGTTCCGTTGGCGCTCAAGGGCGGCTGCGCCGGTTTGGCGTATTGGCGCTTGCGCAAGTTTCCGGCATTTACAGCGTTGGCGCAGGAATTGTTACGCGCCGCCTATGTGGAAAACGGCATTCGCGCGGCGAGCTCCGTGTATCAACTGCAAGGTTTGGCGGACGCCCTGCGCGACGCGGGCATCGAGCCACTGTTGTTCAAAGGTTGGGCAATTGCGCGGCACTATCCCGAATTGGCGCTGCGCCCGATGGGCGATGTGGATTTGTTTGTGGCTCCGGCGCAATTGGAACGCGCACGCGGCATCGTCGCCCAAAAACAAACGGACGCGTTTCGCGTGGATTTGCATACCGAACCGGAAGACGCGCTGCACGCGACGCGCGTGACGGGACGCACGCTGGACGATTTGTATGCGCGTTCCGAAAGAGTGACCTTGGGTTCGACGCATGTGCGCGTGTTGTCGCCCGAAGACCATTTGCATTTGTTGAGCATGCATTTTTTGCGGCACGGCGGATGGCGTCCGTTGTGGTTGTGCGATATTGCGGTTGCGTTGGAAACGCGCGCGCGCGATTTTGATTGGGCGCGCGCGCTGGGTGAAGGAAAAACGGCGGATTGGGTCACGTGTGTATTGGGCGCGGCGCATCAATTGCTCGACGCGAGAATTGAGGATACGCCATGCGTCGAACGCGCGCAACAGCTGCCGCGCTGGTTTGTCGCGACGATTTTGGCGGAATGGTCAGACCCCGACCCCGCGTGTCACTATCCGCCCGACCCGATTCGACGCGTATGGAAGCAGCCGCGCAAATTGACGCGCGCGCTGCGCGCGCGTTGGTTCAATCCCATCGAAGCATCGGTGATGCTAAATGCCCCGTTTGATGAAACCCCGCGTGTGTGGTATCAAGCGCGATATTGGCTCAAGCAATTCGCGGATTTTGTAACGCGCCCGCGTTGAGAAAACAAGAGACGGTCTGCACCACAGACCGTCTCTTGTTTTTGATTGTTCATGTCAGCGGAGATTGACCTTTTGAAATTGCTTTTTGACCAGTGAGTCCACGTCGGCAGTTGCCAGCACGTCGTTGGTGGTCGGGTCGAGCAGCTGCACCTGATACGGTCCGCCCGGGCGCACCCGAATGCTAAAGAATCCGTTCGCGTCGGTTTTGGTCTGTCCGATTTTTGTGTTGCCTTGCATCACGCGCACGGTGTAACCACTGCGCGGCACGCCATTGTCCAACACAAAGCCGCCGATGGCGGTAGCGCGTTGATTCACGATGGCAAGCCCCGACGTGTTGTCCAGCGGCGCGCTCAGACTGTCGTTCGTCACAATGCCGCTAAACAAAAATCCTTGCGCGTATTGGTTCGCCGCGCGTTTGTTGAAACCCGTCGCGCCTTTGCCTGCGAATTCGAGCGTGAGCGTGACATAGCGCTTGGCGTTCGCGGGAACATGCAGCGAGAGCGCAATCGGTGTGCTGCACGTTTGCGTGGTCTCATCTGCATCCGCGATGGGCATGGCGGGCGTGATGGTCAAGTTCTTGTCAATGCGCTGTGTCAGGTCCGCATCCGCATACACCTGCACGGGATTCGCTCCGACGAGACAGAATGCGGGCGACAGCGCGGGGTTTTCACTGTCCGGCAAATGCAGGGTCACATCCACTTGCAACGGCACGTTGCCCGTGTTGTTGAGTGTTTGCACGTACTGGAATGTTTGTGGTTTCGTGTCGGTGAGTTTGAATCCGGTCTCGCGCGAATCGGTTTTGAATTGCGCGCGCAAGGCGTTTAGATTTTGCGCGTTGGCATTTTTGAAACGAATGCTTTGTGACAAACTCACGCTGGTGCTCAGAATCGGGACCTCGACCGTATCCGAAGCAAAGTATCCGCCAATCACCGACACCTTGAGCGTATAGCTGCCGCCCGCAATGTTTTGCAGCGTCGCGGACGATTTGCCGTTCGCGTTGGCATTGTCGGCGATGCTGTCCACCAACTGCGCGTTGGCGTCATACAATTCGTATTGCACGCGCGCGAGTCGCAAATCCCCCGCGTGTCCGTCGTCCGGTTGCGTCACGGTGGCGTCGAGTTCGAGGTTGCCGTTCGCGGGAACGGTGGTCGCGCCGGTATATTCGACCGTCGCGTCTTCGGCGACAATGTTGAGATTGCCGTTTGCGTTCGCGCCGTTATAACGCGGGTCGGTCAAATCAATGTCTGCGCCGTTGACGGAAACGACATTGCCAAAGGATGCCGTCACATCATACGCGCCCGCTTTGAAGGGAATGTTAGTGACGTGCGCTTGACTGGCAAAATCTGTAATCGCTGTCGTCGCTTGTGTGTCGGCAGGATTGGTCGCCACAAACGCGACCGAGACTTGACCGAGCGAGCGGTCACTGTCATCGCGCACACTTGCAAAGAGGTCTGCCGGGTCACTGTATTGCACGTCCGTGTTGGGCGTCGTCAACGTCATGTGCGTATTCTGTTTGACGATTTGGAACGGCGTCGTCGCGCTGGATACGGTATAGTCCGCGTCGCCGGGGAACGTGACCTTGACATTGTAATTGCCCGGATTCGTCAGCAAGGACAAACTCACGGTGGCGCGCCCGTTTGCATTTGTGACCGCGCCGCGCTGCTGCGCGCCCAAACCGAACGTGATGAATTTGCCTGTGACGGGTGAACCATTGCTCGTCAACACGGCAGTGAAACTCGCAGTGTCGCCGTACTTGCCCGACGAGGGCGCGTTATCAAATTCGAGCGCGGTATCTTCGGGTCCGTGACTCGGTCCGCCTTGCACGACGGGCGTATAGTACTTGCCCAAATTCGCGGCGAGCGTGACCAGTCCGACGCCGTTGACCGCCTGAACGACGTAACGCACGTCCTGCGCGGCGGTCGTGCCGAGCGTCAAATCGCCCTGCCACAAGGTCGAATCGTTTCCGTCTTGCGTGAGATTCAACGATTGCCAACTGCCGTACAAATCGCCGGTTGTGCCGGTGTATGTGACCCACACTTCTTGAATGCCCGCGGCGGGATTGCCGACGACGTTCGCAGTAAAGTGAATTTGATTGCCCGACGCGGTGGCTTGAATGTTGGAAAGCGCGGGCGCGGCGGCGAGCGCAGGCAC
>CAZXYP010000196.1:0-9953 GCA_964644955.1 uncultured Anaerolineales bacterium
AAATTAAGCAAACGGAAAAAGGATGGGAAGCGACGGTGGTGGTGGATGTGTAGAGATTGGAGATTGGAGATTGGAGATTGTCATTCCGCGTGGAACGAGGAATCTCGGTCTCGCTGTAATCTGTACGTGTCACGGCAATCTGCGCCATTGTATCTTGTATTCCTTCCCTGAAGGCGTATCCCGCGCGACGCCCCACACCGCCCACTCGTCCGACAGCGCGAACCCGCGAAAACTTTCCCCTTTCGGCAACTGCACAATGTTGACCATTTGCTGGCGCTCCAAATCATATGCCGTGAAATCGCCCTTACAGACCGCTGAATGAAGCCAATGACCGCTCACGCGCGGATCTAGCCAACATTTGGGTCCTTGAAACGACTGCCACTGTCCGGTTTCGAGGTTGTATATGATGTAATTTCGACTGGATGTGTACCGCGGCGCCTCTTTCCAAACCACCCATTTGCCAGAGACCGCAGGCATACTGCTGTAACCATTGGTCGTCAATGCCGTGCGCTCGCCCGTTTTCCAATTCCACAAAAAGATATTGTTCTGGCGTCCTTGCTTATCTGGCAAGTCTTGCTCGACGATGAGATTGTCGCCCGAAAGATGCGGAATGGACCAGATGTAATGGTCGGCGGTACAGACGCGCTCTAACTCGCGCTCTTCGCCCGTCGCAAGATTCGTCATGCCAAGGATGCTTTGGTCGCAGCGTGTTGGATGACCGAGCTCCAAGCGCGTCCACGCGAGCCACTCACCTTCGGCAGAATAATCGGACATCGGTGACCACATCGGCGCATGACTGCCCGTTTCTTGCATTAGGGTCTTGTCCTCTTTGGTTCGTAGATTCAACGCATGGATTGCCCAGCTGCCAACGTCATTCATACGCGCATCTTGAACAATCAACCACTCGCCGCTCCCCGTCACAGGTTCAGCCCAAACATAGCTGTCGCCATATTGGTCAAGCTGCGAACGCGTCACGGGCTCGTTTTTGCCTCCTTGAATTGGGAAACGATAAAGCGCCGCATCTTGTCCGCCGCTCCAATAAACGAATTGCTCATCCAGTGCAAACCCATCGGGATATTGCTCAATCAGCAGAGTCCGAATTTGAGTTGTCACAGTGATGGGTTGAGAAATCAAAGTGGTCGGCATCAAAGTTGCACCGGGGCGCGGCGTGTGGGTCGCAAATTCTGTCGGCTCGGGACCCAAGATGTGTTTGTGCGGCGAAGGTGATGCGGACAAAGCGGGACTCGCGCGCTCTATGCGCGTTGGACTCGGAAGCGCAGACGTTGAAATTGCGACAACTGTTTTTTCTGTTCGAGTTTGCCGCATGAGTGAACACGAAACAAGAACAACTGCAAGGAAAGCAACAGACAGGAAACAACGAGGTTCGGATAGAGAGCGCATAGTCGAGATGGCGAGTGCCCAATATCTCTATAACTATTGAGCACTCGCCATGATACAATCGAGTTGGCGAAGGAGTTTTCACCAAACTTGGGAATTGTTGCTGCCACCATCTGCATTTACAAAGTTATAAAATTTGGTGATACGCAGATTTTGATAAAACGAGCCAGAGTATCCCTGTGCCGATTGCCCCGTCTCGATATAATGCACTTGCGTATAATTCGCACCTTCCACGTACCCTCGAATAGCTGTAATATGTCGGATGATTTTATTTGAGGGCCATCCAGACAACGCTTCTCCGGCGTCATTTTTGGTCAGGAGTGCCGTCTCCAACCCGCGATTCGCGTCAATATCCCAAACGATAAAACTCTTGAGGTCGGCTTTGCTGGAATCCTTGGACTCGACATAGTCCCAATTGTAGGAAGGGACGTTGGCGGACAGCCAGTTATTGAGATAATCGCGCACCCGCCAATTGTACACGCCCCAAGTGGGGTCAATCCCCTCGCCCTGCCCAATTTCATTCATCGTCGGCAACACCGCCAGATTCCACGTCCATGTGTACAAGATTACCTTGGTTGCTCCAGGACCACAATAGTTGCGATGCTCGTAATCATTTTTTCTTTTAACTGGTCCACTTCGGGGATGCTCAAAATCTTGCTGCCGTTCACTGCTTCGGCGCCAAGTTTTTTCTTGCGCTCTTTCAAATAGCGCTTTGCCATCGCTTTTTTCGCGGCGCTCGCCTGAAGTTCTTGCTCCGAATAGACATGGTTGGGGTCTTTGCCGCCGCCGTTCCAAATCGGGTCATCGGCGCGAGCGACCTGGGGCAAAAAACTAAACGCCATGCCGAACAAAATGATGGCAAGCCAAACTTTCAATGTTTTCATTTTCGTCCTCCTTGTTGAATCGTTTTAAGCGTCCTCTACGAGGAAATGGTAAAATACAACCAGTCCAAGTGTAGCATCTGTCTATCAAATATCTATCAAACGAGGTGGCTTGCTATGTTGCAAATGAATTTTTTCTCCGCCCCCTTGGTCCAATTTAACGCGCAGCCCTTGCGGCAGTTGAATCGTTCGCCCCTTTTGTTGAGTCTCTTGGCATACTTGGTCATGCAGCGCGAACGCCCGCTCGCGCGTTCCGTCGTCGCCGCCGCGTTTTGGCCCGAAAGTTCAGAAGCGCAGGCGCGGCGCACCTTGAACAGCCATCTGTATCGTTTGCGGATGCTGCTTGCTTTGCCGGACTATTGGTGGAGTGAGCGTGAGACGATTCAATTTAATTCGCACGCGGCGTTCTGGTGCGACGTTCCTGAATTTGAAACTCTAACCGCCCATCTTGCTCACTCTATCACCGCGCCCGACCCACCCGAAACTCTCGCGCTGGAAAAGGCAACCGCACTGTATCGCGGCGAATTTCTTCAAGGCATCTATGATGATTGGGTCCTACCGCACCGCGAGCGTTTGCATGAACGCTATCTGCTCACGTTGAGCCGCCTCATCGAAGCGTATCGCGCGAAACATGATTTTGACGCGGCCATTCGCGCGGCGAAACAATGGATGCATGCCGATTCCTATTCCGAAGCCGCGCACTATCAGCTCATTCAACTGTACGCCCTATCCAATCGCGTGAATCAAGCCCGCGCCCAGTTTCAACACTACCAAACGATCTGGCGAAACGAACTGCGGCTCGACCCGTCGCCGCGTATTCTCGCGCTCGCCGCGCAATTCCAGCTCGTTGCTCCGCCGCCATTGATTCAAAGTGCTGCCGCGCGTTTGTCGCAACTTGAAGATACACTTCAAGTGCAAAAGCAGTTGGACACGCGCAAGTCCGCACATGCGCCGCAACGCCACGTGGACGCGCTCAATCAACAAATCGCGCAGCAAGCGCAAGAGCTCGGCTTGGCGCTCAAAAAACGCGGGACGCCCGGCAATGCCGCGCGACATTTAATGCGCGCGCTGGATGCCTTGGCGGCGCTCCCGAATTCTCCTTGGCGGCGCGAACAAGAATGGTCTGTCCGCGTCGCGTGCGATGAGCTGTATGATTGGGATGCCAATTGGCATGCCGCGTCGGAGAATCTCACCGCGCTGGAACATTTGGCAAATGAATTCGGTGAGCCGTCGTGCCAAGCTCAAGTCCACGCGCGCTGGGCATGGGTCAAAATCGGTCAGAGTTGTCATTCCGAAGCCATCGCGCACGCCGAACACGCGCTGCATATCAGTACGCAGCATCAAGACTGGTTCCACGCGGCATGGGCGCAGCGGTTGCTCGGCGTAGCGAATGACCAGTTAGGCGATTTTCGCGCCGCGCTCGCGCACTATCGCGCAGCATTGGAGATTGATGAAACTTGCGGCAGTCCCGAACATCTGCCGACGGATTTGAATAACATTGCTTGCGTTTTGGAAACAATGGGAGATTTTGACGCGGCGGAACAGGAATTTGAGCGGGCGCGCACCTTGCTCTTGCCGCAAACGCCGCTGCGCGTCAAGATTACACTTCAAGCGAATCTCGGAAATCTGTGGACAAAATTGGAACGCTTTGACGCGGCGGCGCGCGAATTGAACCAGGCAATGGAGTGGTTCAAACGGCTCGGCGAGCGCGAACGGGAATGTTGGGTCGGCGCGTGTCTGGCGCGATTGTATCAGCGGCGCGGCGATAGCGAACGCGCGCTGATGTTGGCGCAGCATTATTATTTACGCGCGCAACAGATTCCGGCGCCCCAGCGCATGGCAGAATTAGCAGCGATTTTGGCGTCGCTCTATATCACGCAGCAAGATGCGGCCCACGCGCTCGAATGGGCAGAACGGCTGAACACCCTTGCGGAAAGGCAAAACTTTTGGCGTTACCGCGTCCGCGCAGCAATGCGTTTGGCGCAAGTGCATCATTTAGGCAACGATTCCAGCCGCGCCAAGGAGTGGGCGCGCCGCGCCGTAGCTCTTGCGCAAGAGCGCGAACAGTCCTTGGAAGAGGCGGCAGAACTGTACGCCACCGCCGCACAGTGCGGGGTGTGATGTATGATTTTGGATTTTGGACTTGTGATTTGTATGCGAGACTATCCTGCGCCAAAAATCAGAAATCATAAATCCCAAATTACGGCAATCTCCGCCACTGTATTTCAAACTCCTTGCCTGACGCTGTATTCCGCGCGACGCCCCAGACCGCCCACTCGTCCGAAAGAGCAAATCCTCGAAAGGACTCTCCTTTGGGCAACTGCACAATGTTGACCATGTGCTGCTTTTCCAAATCGTACACAGTGAAACTGTTCTTGCACACGGACGAATAGAGCCACTGACCACTCACGCGCGGATCTACCCAACACTTGAGCCCGCGAAATGTCTGCCGCGCGCCGGTCTCCAAATTGTAAATGATGTAATCTTGACTTGCCGTATAGCGCGGCGCTTGTTTCCAGACGACCCATTTCCCGGACACCGCAGGCATGCTGCTGTAGCCATTGGTCGTCAATGCCGTGCGCTCGCCCGTTTTCCAATTCCATACAAAGATATTGTTCTTGCGTCCTTCCCGATCCGGTAAATCTTGTTCGACGATGAGTTGGTCGCCCGAAAGATGGGGAATTGACCAGATGTAGTGATCCGCGGTGCAGACACGCTCCAACTCGCGCTCCTCGCTAGTGGCAAGATTGGTTATACCGAGGATGCTTTGGTCGCAGCGCGTTGAATGACCGAGCTCCAAGCGCGTCCACGCAAGCCAATCACCTTCGGCAGAATAATCGGGCGGCGGCGACCACATGGGCGCGTGGCTGCCTGTTTCTTGCAGCATGACCTTGTCCTCTTTGGTTTGGAGATTCAACGCATGAATAGCCCAACTTCCAATGTCATTTTGGCGCGCATCCGTGAAGATGAGCCAATTTCCTCCGCGCTGAATCCAATAGCTGGACAGAGAACCGTCGCTGTATTCGGTCAAACGGGAGCTAGCTAAGAGTTCGTTCTCACCGCGAGCGATTGGAAGACGATATAGCTGGTCACTTTCCGCAGCCGCCCAGTAAATGTAGTGTTGGTCGAGCGCGATAGTTCCGGGATAGTTGTTGACAAGCGGCAACGAATTGATTTCAGCCACGGCGGAGATCACCGGTGAAATGAGAGCCATCGGAATTGGGGTCGCCCCGGGTGGAGGCGTAAAGGTTAGGAATGGTGTTGCCAATGAACCAAGTATGCGCGCGCGGGGTGAAGGTGAAGGCGTGTGTAAAGACAAACTTGGGCGCGTGGGTGAGGCAGTGAGGGAAGGCAAAGACGCCCGAGGCGTTGGCTTGGCTTGGTCAGCCGCAACCGTCGGCAGTGGTTTTGCAGGGAGCGAACATGCCCCAAGCAAAATTGTGAGGAAACTGATTGTTATGCAGAAATAAATTTGGCGGACTCGTAGCATCGTGTTCCTGTTTCGATATAATCGGCGAGTGCTTGGCACTTGTGCCGCCGATGGAGCACTCGCCGAAAACGAGAGGTAGCTCGGATTAGAGAAAACTCCGATTTGATTTAGCCGTAGAGCTTTCGTGGTCTTGTGCGAACTATGTTCGCGAGAAACCCGAAAGCTCGCTTACCACAGACCAAATAGGAATTCGCCCTGGTCTTACCCGAGAGTTACCATACTTGAGAATTGTTAGTTGCAGAAAATGCGTTCACATATTTAAAGAACGTTGATAAGCGCACGTCTTGATGAAAAGGACCTGAATATCCCTGAGCCGCCTGTCCCGTTTCGACATAATACACCTGGGTCCAATCAGGGGTCGTCTCATAGCCCCGAATAGCGACAATATGCTTGGCTTTGTGGTTCCAACCGTTCATAAATGCACCATTATCCCTTTGGGTCCATAACGCACTCTCCAATCCACGATTGGCGTCAATATCCCAAAGGATAAAACTCTTCAAGTCGGCTTTCGTGGAATCGGTAGACTCGACATAATCCCAATTATACGTGGGAACATTTGCAGAGAGCCAATTATTGAGGTAATCGCGCACGCGCCAATTAAACACGCCCCAAGTGGGATCAATCTGCTCGCCTTGCCCAATTTCATTCATCGTGGGCAATACGGCAAGATTCCATGTCCATGTGTACATGATGATTTTGGTGGCGGCAGGCCCGCAATAGTTGCGATGGTCGAAATCATTTTTTTCTTTTAACTGATCCACTTCAGGGATGCTCAAAATCTTGCTGGCGTTCACTGCCTCGGCGGAAAATTCTTTTTTGCGCTTTTGCAAATAGCGCTTTGCCATCGCTTTTTTCGCGGCGCTTGCTTGCAGTTCCTGCTCCGAATAGACATGGTTGGGGTCTTTTGCCGCCGCCGTTCCAAACGGGGTCATCGGCGCGCGCGACATTGGGCAAAAGACCCAATACCATAACTACCAACATCAAGACAAAACAGAATTTTGAGATTTTCATTTTTTATCCTCCTTGTTGAGTGGAATGGATGGCTCTTGTGCGAGCCGATGGTAAAATAAAGAGGAAACGAGCATAGCATCCCTCTATCAAATATCTATCAAACGCGGTGAGAGGTGTATGGAAAAATGATTTCCAAATACGATTTGCAGCGTATTGCGGAATTTGTCTGGCAAGTGCCGCGCGAATATCGCGCCGACATGCGCGCGCCCGCGCGCATGTGGGCGGATGAAGAATTGTTGGACGACGCGCTCCAAGATAAATCCGTCGAGCAACTCATCAACACCGCGACACTGCCGGGGATTGTGAAATACGCGATTGCGATGCCGGATATTCATCAAGGATATGGCGCACCCGTCGGCGGCGTGTTTGCAACGGCGACGAGCGATGGAGTCATTTCCCCCGGCGCAGTGGGATACGATATCAATTGCCTTTCAGGCGACACGCGGGTCTTGCATCGTTTCGGTTACACGCAGACTATCGCCGAGATGGAGCCATGCTGGCATGAAAAACAACTTGCATGTCACGCCTTGCCGCAAGGCGCAAAAACGCACACAGAAATCTTGCGCTATCTCAAACTCAAACCACAGCATCCGGTATTTCGTCTTGTTACCGAGTCAGGCGATGAGGTCATTGCGACGAGCGACCATCCTTTCTGGACACCGAACGGAATGATTCCGTTGGGAGAACTGCGCGTAGGCGCAACAATTGCGATGTATCCGTTTGAAGGTGTGCTGTATGCGGACCCCGGCAGCGAGATTCTTGTCTCCGAACAAGATGTCAAAAAACGTCTGCGCGAACTTGGCAAAGGTCACGCCGGTAATGCAGAAATTCAAATCCTCAACCATCTGCGACAACGCGGTTTGCTTCCCTTGCGCGCGGACTCGCCCGCGCTGCCGCATCTCATCAAATTACTCGGTCTCTGTCTGGGTGATGGAACAATTTACTTTGCAAACGCGTATGGCAGCGGCATAACTTGGTTCTTTGGCGAAGCGAATGACTTGGAGTGTGCGCGCCAAGATATTATCGCGTGCGGTTTTAGCCCCTCGTCAGTATATGCGCGTGAACGCGACAATCATATCGAGACGGCGTACCAAACATACGAATTCACAAACACCACATACTCTGTCAAAGTTGCAAGCAGCGCGTTTGCAGTGCTGCTCAACGTACTCGGCGCGCCCATCGGAAAAAAGACGACGCAAGATTTCGAAATTCCGCATTGGCTCTCGCGCGCGCCGCTCTGGCACAAGCGACTTTTCCTCGCCT
The DNA here is from genome assembly GCA_964644955.1 of uncultured Anaerolineales bacterium. Classification (GTDB taxonomy): domain Bacteria; phylum Chloroflexota; class Anaerolineae; order UBA4142; family SHND01; genus SHND01. The sequence continues at coordinate 8,044 of CAZXYP010000196.1, forward strand.
CATTCTTTGGCGCAGAATTGACCGCGCCCAAACCATTCGACGAACGCAACTTTAATTTTTACCCACCCATGCTTTCCCTCACAAAATATCAGGGCTTTGTCGCAAGCGGCAAACGATTCCTCAAGGGCATCGCCAAGTTACTTGAAGAATTTGGCGTTCAAGCCACAAAACTGAGCGAACACGTCGAACGTGCGAACGCGGACGCAATTGACGCGCATCGCCTACGCCTGCTGTTATCATCGAAACCCGCAAGTCTCATTGCGCTTTGGAGTCGAATCGGATTCGAGTACAACGGTGAAAAGCAGCGGCGGGCGATGGCGGCAGTTCAATATCTCAAGCGCAAGCAAAACTTTACAGCGCACCGCGCGCAAACGAGGACGCGCGCGCGTGAAATGCAGTACGCAGGATTGTCGCGCTCAAACATCTTTGCGGCGCTCGTATCGCCCACTGTAAATGTTCGATTCCTCGAGCGGTCATTGTATGAAACCGCGCGGACAACCCCGCGCGTGCATTGCAATTTCATCAAGTTCGACACATTTGGTTCACAGGCAACCGCAAATTTGCAAGAGGGCGGTATGGTCTGGGAAACCATCGCGCAAATCGAGCCGCTGGAATGGGACGATCATGTTTATGATTTCACCGTCGCACACCCCGACCACAATTTCATCGCCAACGGTTTTGTGGTTTCCAATTGCGGCGTCCGCGTGCTTGCATCGCATGTGAACGCGGAGGAAATTCAGCCGCATCTTGCGAGCTTGGCAACGACGTTGTATCGCAATTGTCCGAGCGGCGTCGGCGTGAGCGGTTCCATCAATTTGTATGGCGATGATTTGGACGATATTTTGAATCGCGGCGCGGATTGGACGCTCGAACGCGGGTACGCGCGCATGCAAGATTTGCCGCACACCGAAGAGTACGGACACATTCCATACGCGGACGCGTCAAAGGTTTCGCCCAAGGCAAAAGAACGCGGACGCGACCAACTTGGCACGCTCGGCGCGGGCAATCATTTTATTGAGGTGGATCGAATCTCTGCGATTTATGATAAGGACGCGGCGCGCGTGTTGGGATTGTTTGAAAATCAAGTCGTCGTGCAAATTCACTGCGGCTCGCGCGGACTCGGGCATCAAGTGTGCCAAGATTACGTGGACAAATTTCAGCGCGTGGTCAAAGAATACCATATCGTTTTGCCCGACCGCGAACTCGTCGCCGCGCCGTTCATGTCACCCGAAGGACAAGAGTACGTCGGCGCAATGGGCGCGGCGGCAAATTTCGCGTTTGCGAATCGTCAAGTGCTTGCGTTTCACATTCGCCGCTCGTTCGCAGAAGTTTTGAAAGGGCATGTACGCGATTTTGATTTGCATCAGGTGTACGACATTGCGCACAACATGGCTAAAGTGGAAGACCATGACGTTGACGGCGCAATGATGCAAGTTCTCGTCCATCGCAAAGGCGCGACGCGCGCGTTCGGTCCGAATTCGCCTGTGCTGCCCGACGACCTCAAAACCATCGGACAACCTGTGCTGATTCCAGGTTCGATGGGCACAATGTCTTTTATTCTCGTCGGTACGGCAGGTTCGATGGCGCAGACGTTCGGGTCGTCGTGTCATGGCGCGGGACGCGTGTGGAGTCGGCATCGCGCGAAAAAAGAAATTCGCGGTGAAAAATTGCGCGCGGAAATGCAAGAGCGCGGCATTCACGTGCGCGCAGGTTCGTTAAGTGGTCTCGCCGAAGAAGCGCCGCAAGCGTACAAAGATGTCTCGCGCGTGGTGCAAGTTGTTGACGCGGCGGGGATTGGAAAAATGGTGGCGCGGTTGGAACCGATGGCGGTGATAAAAGGGTGACAAGGCGACAAGGTGAAGCAACTGTGATAAATGTCAAGAGGTAATCGAAGGAATTGAATCAAACTT
>CAZXYP010000197.1:0-9945 GCA_964644955.1 uncultured Anaerolineales bacterium
CACGTCCTCACTCCTCAACGGAGGGAGTATGCGTCCGGTTGCGCTCGACCGCAAGCCGAGCAGCGTCCCGCCCGACTCCCATCATGCTAACACGATGCGAACGGGAACATGACGCGGCGCAATGCCACCACGTCCGCGTGCACGAACGGCGACCAACTGATGTATGATGTCGAGAATCGTCTGACACAAGTCATCAAGAATTCGACGACGACGAACTTTGGATATAATGGAGACGGCACGCGCGTCTCGCATCAAGTGGTTGGAACAGGGACGACCTATTACATCGGCAACTATTACGAAGTGTGGGTGCCGAACGGCGGTTCACCGAGCAGCAACAAATACTATTACTTTGGATCGCAGCGAGTCGCGTCACGCATCGCATCCACATTGTTTTATCTGCAAGGTGACCATCTCGGCTCGTTAAGCGTCGTAATGACGCAAGCGGGAACATCGTTCTATTCGCGTCAAACGTATTTCCCCTACGGCGCGCCGCAAACACAACTCGTCACCCCAAATATGTTCTGGTCATAACAAAAAAACCTTCGGCGCTCCTGTCCGAAGGTTTTTTGTTTTTGTCATTGCCGCGTGCGGGGCGCGTAAGACATGTGCGGCGCGTTAACTGCCCTGCACTTTTTTAATCGCCGCATTCAACGCGGGAACCACGTCAAACAAATCGGCGACGATGCCGTAATCGGCGACTTTGAAAATCGGCGCGTCGGGGTCCTTGTTGATGGCAACAATGACCTTGCTGGACGACATGCCGGCGAGGTGTTGAATCGCGCCGCTGATGCCTGCCGCGACATACAGTTTCGGCGAAACCGTTTTGCCCGTTTGTCCGACCTGATGCGTGTAATCAATCCAGCCCGCGTCCACTGCTGCGCGCGACGCCCCCACCGCCGCGTTCAATGTGTCCGCCAATTCATTCAGCGGCACAAATCCTTCGGGACCTTTGACGCCGCGTCCGCCGGAAACGACCACGCTCGCTTCACCCAAGTCCACTTTCGATTTAGCTTTCACGACCGTTTCGACGACCTTGGCGCGCGGTTCTGTTAACGTGACAGCAACGGCTTGAATCGGCGCCGCGGGTTTGTCCGCTTCGACGGGCGGGACGAGGTTCGGACGCATGCTCACCATCACCGGGAACGCGTTCGCTTGTACTTGCGCGATGGCTTTGCCTGCATAGACGGGACGCGTCAATACGAGCGCGCCGTTTTCGATGTGCGCGGCGGTGCAGTCCGTCGCGAGTCCCCAATCCAAACGCGCGGCCGCGCGCGCGCTGACTTCTTTGCCCCAACCGGTCGCGCCAAACATGACGATGGCGGGCTGTGCGGCGTTGATGATGGCGGCGAGCGCGGTGGTGTAACTTTCGGGCGCGAAATTTTGCAAGCCCGCGTCATCGGCGACGTACACTTGCGCCACGCCGGTTTTCGCGAGCGTCTCCGCCCACGCACCGACATTGCTGCCGACAACCGCGCCTTCGACACTTCCGCCCAACGCGGACGCAAGTGACTGCGCCACATTCACCAATTCAAAACTGACTTTTTTGAGACCTTCCGCGCGCCCTTCGGCGATAATCAAGATATTGTTGGACATGGTTTACTGATAGCGAATCGCGAATCGCCGGCGACGGATTGCGTCGCCGCAATCTGCAATCCCCTAAATGACTTTCGCCTCCTCATGCAAGAGTCGCGCCAATTCTTGCGCGGCGGTTTGGGCATCGCCCGGAATAATTTTTCCCGGAGGTCGCGCGGGCGGCGGTTCCAATTTGGTCTGTTGAATTTTCGCGCCCGCTTTGCCGACAGTTGCGACATCCACGCCCAACGCGGCGGCGTCCCAATCCGTAATCGGTTTCTTTTTCGCGCCCATGATGCCTTTGAGCGAAGGATAGCGCAGTTCCCCCAATCCTTGCTGCGCGGTAAAAATCGCGGGCAGAGTCGTCGTCATGACATCGCGTTCGCCATCCACCTCACGCACACAGCGCGCGGCTTTGCCGTCGCCTTCGAGATTGAATTCAATGACGCTGTTGACGTGCGGCAGGTCGAGCAATTCCGCGACGCGCACGGCGACCTGAGCATTGTCATCATCAACCGCTTGCTTGCCCGCCCAAATCATATCGAATGGAATTTTCCGCAGCGCGGCTGCCAAGACCTTTGCCGTCGCCGCCGCATCGCCGCCTTCGAGCGCGGGGTCGCAGACATGCACCGCTTCATCCGCGCCGACGGCGAGCGCTTTGCGAATCGTTTCTTTGGCGTCGGCAGGTCCGAACAAAACCGCTGTCACTTTGCCGCCGTGTTGTTCCACCAACTGCAGCGCCTTTTCCAACCCATATTCGCCGTACGGGTCCAACACAAAATTCAGCCCTTCGGTCACGACTGCGTTGTCGCGCAGCGTGATTTTGCTCTCGGTGTCGGGGACACGTTTGAGCAGAACGACAATGTTATAGGGCATACATTACTCCTTGAAAAAATTGCGGCGTGCAGCGGCACGCCCATGACGCAGTGCGTCATATGTTGCTGCGATATAACGCACTGCGTCATATCGCAGCAAGCATTATCGCTAAAATGATAGCGAATGCAAGATTGAAAAACGTATCAAAATGGTGCGGATTTGGTTACGTGCGCGCGGCTATGGTTAGGGTTCGCCGCGTCGGTCGAGACGCGCCAATAAGGAAACAACCAGCAACACGACGACCGTGGTCGCCACTGCCACCAGTCCACCCGCCAACACCAATTGAAAGTCGCGCGAAAATTCCATGAGCTGTTTTCCGATACGGGGTGATTTTATTTTTTTCGCCCGCGCCTGTCAATGCGCTGTCACGCCGAAACGCACAACGCCGCGAATATCGTTGCTGCAGGCGTTAGGACAAAACGCCCCTTGCGCGCACTCTGGCGCGGTGTTATACTTTTTGCCGCGCAGCAATCATCCATCCTGCGCACAAGGCGCAGTCACGGTACAGCGCCATTGCGCTTGGATCGCGCCGGCGAACGCCACTGCCGTACTACCGCGCGCGGTATTTTCAGGCAGGACGCCAGGAGCCGATGTGAACGAACCACCCACTCTGACTCTCAACCCAACCATTTTTCTACAGCTGCAAGAAGAGGAACGCCAACGCATGGCACATGCCTTGATGAGCGGACCGGGACAAATTCTGGCGAACACGCTCATGGAAGTGGAATACGCGCTGCCGCTGTTGGAAAAAAATCCGCAGGTGGTGCATTCCGGTCTCAAAGCGCTGCGGAATGAATTGCGCGAAGGGTTGGCGCAGCTGAAAGATTTGGTCGCGGAGCTCCAGCCGCCGTTGTTGGATGAGATGGGACTGGGCACGGGTATGCAGCAATACATCTCCAAATTCGGCGAACGCACCGGCTTGAACGTCGAATGCGAGGGCTGCGCTGAATTTCACGCGCGCTATCCGCGCACGATCGAATTGGCATTGTTCCGGGTGTTGCAAGACGCATTGTCAAACGTTGCCGCGCATGCCAAAGCGACGCATGTTCACGTCAAATTGACGCGCAGTGAAAATTACGTGCGCCTGGAAATTCAAGACAACGGGCGCGGGTTTGCGCCGCGCGTTCCACGTTCCACCCAAAAACGGCAGTTGGGTTTGATTACCATGCGGGATCGCGTTGAATTATTGGGCGGACAAATGAAATTGTTTTCCGAGGCGGGACGGGGCGTCCGCGTCCTCGTCACCATTCCGTATCACGGGCATGCGAGTGATTCCAATCTCCAGGGGGGGGAAACGACTGATGAGCGAACCAATCACCAATCCGCGCCGGGCGCGCGTCAAAATAACACCCGCCGCGAAAAAGCCGTCCGGCACAACCACCGGACCAAGCCCGGAGCAACCACCGCCAAGCCGACGCAAAAAAGCGCCGCGCGCAAAACTCGCAACCAAACCCGCGGGTGACCCCGGAAAAATTTCCGTCCTGATTGTGGACGACCATCCCGTTTTTCGCAGCGGCTTGCGCGGTTTGTTGGAATTGGAGGATTCCATTCAAGTCGTCGGCGAAGCACAAGACGGACAACAGGCGTTGGACTTGGGGCGTTCCTTGCGCCCGCAAGTGATTTTGATGGACATTAACTTACCGCTGGTCAATGGCATGCAAGCGACGCGCGAATTGACCGCCGAGCGCGCGGACCTCGCGGTCATTATTCTGACGGCGTATCACGATGACGAGCAAATGCTTCAAGCCATGCGTTCGGGCGCGAGCGGTTATTTTCCCAAAGAGGTCGCGCCGAGCGAATTGCTCCAGGCCATTCGCACCGTGAGTCACGGCAAGTATGCCATTGACGATGACGTGTTTGTGAAACCGCAAGTCGCCAGTTGGTTGATTAACGAATTTGAAAGCATGCAAGAGAATTCGGAAAGCGAACCGGATGACACCTTTCGCGCGCTCTCGGCGCGCGAAATGGAAATCTTGAAATTGATTACGCGCGGCTTGAGCAACAAAGAGATTGCCAAAGCGCTGGGCATCAGTCGCCAAACGGTAAAAAATCACATGACTTCGATTTTGCGAAAGCTCGCGGTCAATGACCGTACGCAAGCGGCAGTCTATGCGCTGCGCCGCGGCTGGATTCGACTGCAGGATACGGAATAAACTTTCCACGCAAGGCACCAGAGGAATCAGAAATGGCAAATGATACACTGACGCAGGCGCAAAGTTTCGCCACCGAATTGTTGACCGACATTGAACAGCTGCGCATTGAACTGCGCGAAATCGAAGTCCTGATTCGACAAACGACGAACGAAATCGAACGCCAGACGCAAAAACAAAATGAAATGTCGGCACGGCTGCGACAGGTCGAAGCCAACTTTGATTCGTACTCGCGCGAAGATGTGCGGCAGGCATACGCGGCGGAACGCGATGCCCAATTGAAATTGTTGTTGATGCGTTCGCAGTTGGAACAATTTCAAGGCAAGCATCGCCAACTCGACAACTATATTCAACAAATGCGCCGCCTGCATGATTTGACTGCGCGCGTGGCGGAAGGCATGAGCGCCGAACAAGGCGAACATTCGCCGGGGCATACGGTCTCGGACCATGAAGCCGTCATCCAAACCATCGAGGCGCAAGAATCGGAACGGCAGCATCTCGCGCAACAAATGCATGACGGCCCCGCGCAATCGTTGACCAATCTGATTCTGCAAGCGGAAATCGTCGAGCGGCTGTTTGACGCGGAACCGGCGCGGGCGCGCACGGAACTGGGACAACTCAAAACGTCTGCCAGCGTCACGTTCCAACGCGTGCGCGATTTTATTTTCGCGCTGCGCCCGATGATGTTGGACGACCTCGGTTTGTTGCCAACCGTTCGCCGCTACACGCAGCAATTTGAAACCGTCAACAAGCTGCCGGTTACTTTGAACATCAACGGCGATCGCACGCTCGCGCCCTACATCGAGGTTACCCTCTTTCGCGCGATTCAGGAACTGGTCAACAATGTCGCCAAGCACGCGCACGCGTCGCGCGTGCAAGTGACGCTTGACCTCAACGCCGAGCCGTTGGTCATTGTCGTCGAAGATGACGGCAGCGGGTTTGACGCCGCGCAAGTCCTGGCGCGCGCGCGCGAACGCGGCGGCACCGGACTCGTCACGCTCGAAAAACGGATCGAGATGTTGGGCGGCAACGTGAACTATCAAAGCGCGACGGGACGCGGGACGCGCGTGCGCGTGTTACTCCCCTCCGCATGAGCCGGGCAAGCACGCCTTGACCACTCAGTGCAGAATGGAGTACGGTACCGTTTTCTCATTGTGGTACAAATCAGATAGAGTATAATAAATATGGGGAAAACATCATTCATCCCGCTAAGTACGGTTGGAGACTCTCCAACTTCCTTTGTGAACGATGTTACTACCTCTGGCGCAGGCAAGTCTAGGGGAACATGTATTGAGATTCTCCCCCTAGTCTTTTTTTTGTAGAGCATGAAGCAAAATAGCAAGCCGGGACAAAGGCAGCGACCGGGAGAAAACGGACAGAGTCTGGCCGAAATGGCGATTGTCTTTCCTTTTCTCTTGGTGCTGCTCATTGGCGTTATCGAGCTCGCACAGGCATTTACGGTTTATATCGGCATGATTAATGCGGCGCGTGAAGGCGCAGTGTATGCCAGTCTGCATCCCGAGTTACGAAATGAAGCCGATTTGACCAGCTGTAGTATTGATCAGGATATTTGTACCAATTATGTTGACCGGGTAAAAGCGGAAGCGATCGCGCTCGGTTTGGACGTTGACGACAATTTGACGATAATGCCGCCAACAATCCGTTCCGGCGATTCCGGGATCAATTGTCCGATTACGACAACGGTGGCTTATTCACTGACCACCTTCACCAGCAACATGAATCTGCCTTTGGTAGGACGCTTTGGTCTGCCCAACAGTTATTTGATTCAATACGGGGTCTCGATGCCAATTCGTGAAGCGGATTCCTATGACCCTGTGGCATGCCCATGATAACTCCCGGATTCAGGTTTCGTTTGGCGCAACGTCGGGCGCAAAATGCGCGCGCAAATAAAGGGCGAAGCAAGCGCGCCGAAAATGGACAGGCAATGGTCGAGTTTGCGCTCACGTTTGCCATCTTTATCATGCTATTCATTGGCTTTATTGGATTGGCAATTGTCTTTTTTGCTTGGCTGACAACCGTTTCGGCTGCACGGGAAGGAGCGCGCTATGTGATTGCAAATCCTTCCGCAAGCGATAGTCAAATCAAAAGCGCTATTTGCGCAAGCAGTGTCATGTTGGGCGGGAACGCGTCCAATTGCAATAGTTTGACAACGTCAGACCTGATTATCACGACCGAGCCGAGCAGCGCCGCGAACCGGATTCCAAATGCGCAAATCTCTGTCAAAGTTCAATACCGTGCCCAGGTACCCACTCTGGGAATTACTTGGCTTGACGGCAGTAAGATGACCTTCTTGGGTCCGATATGGGTATCAAGTCAAGCGGTAATGCGTATCGATCCCTGAAGATCAAAGGTAGGATAAACGTGAACAAAACCTTCTCTCAAGAACACGGTCAATCCATGATATTGATTGTATTGGGGCTGGCAGCCCTAATGGCCTTCATGGCGCTGGCGGCAGATGGCGGCAATGTCTATGCGCAACGTCGTCAGGTGCAGAATGCAGTGGATGCTGCGGCATACGCCGGAGGACAACGCCTTGCTCAGCCAAATAGCGGCTGTACAGTCGGGCAGATTTGCCGCGCAACCAATGGGCAGGTCTTGACTGCAATTCAGAATGCTGCGGTGCGAAACGGGATTGACGTTAGTGTGATTAAAGCCTATTACGTCACGCGCGACAATTCCGGCGCGAGCATCATTGACGATGAGCTCATTGGCGCAGGGGGTCTCGGCACGGGGACCGTCGCCCCGGTCACGCTGGACGGGCTGCCCGTCGTCGGCGTCTATGTGACCGCCGACAAACAATTCAATTCGTTCTTTGCGGGTATTGTTGGTATTACCACCATGCAAGTCGGCGCGCCGTCAATCGGTTTTGGCGCGCCCGTCCCCAATCCGCCGACTACACCTCCCGCATTAACTTCCAACGGCACGTGCTGTTCCGATGGCTTGTTCCCCATCACCATTCCGCAAACAACATTCGCGGACGAAAATAATGACGGGATTCGCGATATTCACTTTGAACAAAACGACCCGGGGTACAACTATATCTTGTGGGACCGTGACGGCGAAGAAGGTCCGGGTAATTTTGGTTATCTCATGTGGCGCGACCAAACTTCGTCGGCAACAACGTTGGAAGCGAACATGGCAGACCCGAGTCGCAGCGGAACGTGGTACGTCGGCGATGATGTTTCCGGTTCTACCGGCGTCTCCAATGCCAGCGGCGTTCGTTCACAATGGATAAGCCATATCGGGCAGTACATTACAATTCCCATTTATGACACCGCAAGCAACACGGGAAATAATCTGACCTACAACATCGTGGGTTTCGCGCGATTCAAAGTCACGGGCTATTGTCGCTTTGGCAGCACCAATGGCGAATGTGACGTCGCGCTGACCAATAACAGCGATCCCTATGTGCAGGGCAAATTCCAAAACTGGTCTACGTCATTGTGCGAAGGTTCCTGCCCAAACTATGGTATCGTAACCACAACCAATCATCCGCCGGTACAGCAAACTCGCTCGCTGATTGGCGTCGTGAAAATCAATCAATTGGAACCCGCGGGCAATATCAATCTTGTACGCACGCCGATTGATGTCGTGCATATTCTGGATATCTCCGGCAGCATGAACAATACTTTCGGGAGTCCGTCCACTGTCAAGCTGAGCGCGGCAAAACAAGCGTTGATAAACTTTAACAACGTCTTGTCACCGACATTGACCGGGACCGATGGCGACCGAGTCGGGTTGGCAACCTACCCACGCACCACGACCAGTAACCAGTACTCGTATAGCTGCGAACAAAAGGGGAAAACATCCACATATTACTGGGGACAAAATCGGCAAAACTTGACCAGCAATATCACCAGCGTAAACAACACGATCAATAGTCTCAGCGCAAACGGTGGCACTCCGATTGCAAACGGATTGTTTGTGGGACGACAAATGGTGATGGACCCGTCGTACCACACTGCGGGGCATTTGCCTGTGATTATTCTGGCATCGGACGGGATTGCCAACATACGCAACAACGGGCAATGGACGGGCTTTTCGGGCAACACGTACAACAATCTGACCTGCAACAACCTTGCCGTTCAAGACGCGATTGACCAAGCCAACATTGCCAAGTCAGACAATAACGGCGACGGACAACCGGATGCGCTCATCTTTTCGATCGCCATTGGCACGAACTTTAATTCGGATGCATTGCGCGCAATCGCTTCCGAGCCAACCGACCAGCATTATTTCACGGCAACCGATTCGGCTTCGATGGCAAGCATCTACAACCAAATCTCGACCGTCATCGAAAGTGAAACGTGTCTCGTCAATCAAAGAGAAATCTTTGCGCCCAATGTAACCGTGCGCGTAAGAAACACCGATACCGGCACCACCCTGTCCACCACGACAACCTCTACCGGGTATTTCCAATTCAACAATATTGATCCCGGCACGTACGAGTTCCAGTCCATCAGCATCACGCTCAACAACCTGACGTACGATATCTATACCGAAGGTGTGGGCGGACCGGACCTCACCGAATTGCCGACCATCGAAATCGGGACCGGCTCAGGCACATACGAAAAGAATCTCTCTTTGGCGACCGACGACTTTGTCTGCACCGGACCGTAACCTTATGGGAATCTAACGGCAAAGCGGAACGTTCCGGCGGAGTACAAAACACGCGCTGCTTGCACCGATAGTCAATGTTTTGGTGAGAGCAGCGCGTGAATATATCAAGTAATCCCATTACAAGCATGCTAACACGTAATCAATCCATTCTGGCGATCGCCGCAGCGCTCTTTGGGCTGGGCATGGTGCTTTGGCTCGGAATTCAGCCCCTGGCAGCTGCCGATATCGTTTGCAGCGGGATTCTTTGCAAATCACTTCATACCACCACCAATGACTTTGTGCATGGCACCTTTTATGCCACCGGCTTGCGAAAACTTGGAGATGGCGAAGTACAACTGTTGCCCGTCGGCTTGAGTACCCCATGGCAAGAAACGACCGGCTTACCCGCCGCCCGCGCCGAGCTCGCGCTCGTTTCGTACGAAAACATCCTCTATGCCATCGGCGGCTATGACGGCTCCCAGTATCATACGGGAATTTATTCCGCCACAACCTCACTCGTTGGGGACATCACCTCAAGTTGGGTATTGGCAGATAACCTCCCGGCTGCGCGAGCCGGCGCCGCTGCCGTGATTGCGTACAATCCGGATCCCATTCTATATGTCATCGGAGGCGGTTCCGGCGGCAATGCGAATGATACGATTTATTACAAGAAAATTTCCGCCAACGGCGCGTTGAATGGGACATGGGCTACAGAAACACTTCCTGC
>CAZXYP010000198.1:0-2817 GCA_964644955.1 uncultured Anaerolineales bacterium
CGCTTGTTCCGGCGTGACATTCCAATCCCGTTTTGGTACGCGCATCGCAAAATTCATTTTGCACAATAAATCAAACCGACATAATATACAAATGCAGTCGGCGCGGTTTGATTCTCGTGCTGCGCGAAGCTAATCTTTAGTTTACAGTGAAACAATCGCACCCGAAGCACGTAAGTCAAGTGGCGTTGGGACAAGAGTTGGATGCTCCCAAGCCACGTACGTAAAATTTCAAATTCTGCAGGGAGAACCGCATGGCAACCAAAGCAATCCCGGGCGCGCCCGCCAAAAAAATGGGCGCATCCAAAAAATCGCGCAAAGTGCGCGTCGCCATTATCGGCGTTGGCAATTGCGCCAGTAGTTTTGTGCAGGGCGTTCACTATTATCAAGATGCGCCGGTGGACACCCCCGTGCCCGGCTTGATGCACACCGTGCTCGGCGATTATCATGTTGGCGATATCGAAATCGTAGCCGCGTTTGATATTGACAAAAACAAGGTCGGCAAGGATCTCGCCGAAGCGATTTACACCACTCCGAACAACACCTATAAATTCAGCGATGTGCCGAAACTGGGCGTCAAGGTTCATCGCGGCATGACGCATGACGGATTGGGAAAATATCTGTCTCAAGTCATTGAAAAAGCCCCCGGCGAAACCGATGATGTCGTCCAGATTCTCAAGGACACCAGAACCGATGTCGTCATTTCGTACTTGCCGGTCGGTTCCGAAGAAGCGACAAAATGGTACGTCGAACAGATTTTGAAAGCGGGCGTCGGCTTTGTGAACTGCATTCCCGTTTTCATTGCGCGCGAAAAGTATTGGCAAAAACGCTTTGAAGAAGTGGGCGTGCCGGTGGTCGGCGATGACATCAAATCCCAAGTCGGCGCGACGATTACGCATCGTGTCTTGACGCGTTTGTTCCGCGACCGCGGCGTGCGGCTCGACCGCACCTATCAATTGAATTTTGGCGGCAACACGGACTTTTTGAACATGCTCGAACGCGAGCGGCTCGAATCCAAAAAGATTTCCAAGACCAACGCCGTCACTTCAATGCTCGATTATGAATTGCCCGCCGACGCGGTGCATGTGGGTCCAAGCGATTATGTGCCGTGGCTCAAGGACCGCAAGTGGGCGTATATTCGTCTGGAAGGCACCACCTTTGGCGACGTGCCGCTGAACGTGGAATTGAAACTCGAAGTCTGGGACTCCCCCAACAGCGCGGGCGTGGTCATTGACGCGGTGCGCTGCGCGAAAATTGCGCTGGACCGCAAAATCGGCGGCGCCATCTTTGCGCCGAGTTCATACTTTATGAAATCGCCGCCGAAACAATTTCCCGACGATATTGCGCGCCAGATGGTCGAAGATTTCATCAAAGGATAACGCGGGTGCCTCCTCGCATGCCGCATTGACGTTCGCAATGAGTCCGGGATTTTTTGTTTGGCAAACCTTGAGCAAGGTGATGGGGGCGCTGCCTCCATCCCTTGCCGAAAAAATCGCGCGTGGGGCAGGAACGGGCACGTACCATGTGTGGCGCGCCAAACAGCGCATTGCGCGCGAAAATTTCGCGCGTGTCTTGAACAAGCCGCCCAATCACCCTCTCGTCGGGCAGGTCGCGCGCAGGTCATTCATCAACTATACCCTATACATTCTGAATATGCTGCGTTACAACCGCTTCACACTGGCGGATTTCCGCAAACAGGTCCATTTTGATTTGGACGCGCAAGTACACACCCTCCTCCAAGAGGACTGTCCCATTATTTTGGTTTCCGCACATTTTGGCAATATGGATTACGCTGCGCCCGTGGCAGTGGAACGATATCGCCCGATTACTATGGCGGCAGAAACCATCAACCCGCCCGAACTTTTTGAGCATCTGGCACAGCTGCGGGCTGCGTACGGGGTGTATTTGATTCCGTATGACCGCGCGCCGCGCAAGATTATCGAGGCGCTCAAACGCAAAGAGATTGTCGGCTTTATGCTTGACTTTGGCATCAACGCCCACAAAGACATCAATACGGTGCCCGTCACTTTTTTTGGCGAAAAGACAACTTTCCCTGCCAGTGCGGTCATTCTGGCACAGCGGTACCGGGCGCCCATGCTCGTATCCTTCGCCCGAATCGGGCAGCACGGTGAAATTCATGTGCAGACCTCGCCGCCGATTTTTGTGCCGCCTGACTTGCCGCGCGAACAAGCCGAGCGCGAAACCATGCAGCGTATCGCCGAATACTTTGAACGAACCATTCGCGCAAATCCGGAGCAATGGTATATTTACCGTCCCATTTGGCCCCACAAAGCATCTCCCGCGAATGTACACCAGAGCATAGGTTCGACCCATTCAAGCGTGAATTCACACTGAGGCGCGCGTATGGATACGTTGACGGTATGGCTGTATCGTATTGCCGTTTGGGGTGTGCCCTTATTGCCGGAACGTTTGGGATATTGGCTGTTTGCCCGCGCCGGCGATATTGCGTTTTTTTTGAATACAGGAGCGCGCCGCAGGTATCAGAAAAATCTCCGCCATATCCTCGCTCCGGGTACACCCCAACGCGAATTTGACCGCATTACGCGCCAAGCGATGCAAAATCTCTTGAAAAACTATTTTTATTTGTTTCGCGGACATCGCATGACCGACCAACAGATTTGGGACCAGCTATCAAACGTTCAAGGGCTGGAACACCTCGACAATGGGATTGCGTTGGGGAAAGGCATCGCGGGAGGCAGCGCTCATCTCGGCAACTTTAATCTGTTTGTCCATCTGACGGCGCTTCATTTCAAAAACCGACATCCCGTCGTCGTGCCGGTGGAGCGGATCAAGCCCGAA
>CAZXYP010000198.1:2827-9888 GCA_964644955.1 uncultured Anaerolineales bacterium
AGCCCGAAGCTGTCTTTCAACTCGTGACCAAAGTGCGCGCGGCGCAGGGAATTGAACTTGTACCGGGAGATGCCGCGGGACGTGTGCTGATAAAAAAACTGCGGGCGGGCGCGGTGTTGGGCTTGGCGATTGATTTGGACCCGACACATTCGGGACCGATTGTCAATTTTTTTGGCGCGCCCGCGCAGCTGCCCGACGGCGCGGCAGTCCTGGCAGTTAAATATGACGCGCCGCTGATACTCGGCTTTTCTCGATGGGTTGACAACAACAAATGTGTGGTGACAATTGAACCGCCGTTGGAATTGGAACGCACCGGCGATTTGGCAAAAGATACGCGCGCGGCAGTAGAAAAAATCGTCGCGCGTTTGGAATTTTGGATTCGTCAATATCCCGAACAGTGGTTGATGTTTCAGCCGGTGTGGGAGAGCGACAAGTTACAAGCCACAAGTCTCAAGTCTCAAGATTGACTTGCTTGTGACCTGCGACATGCAACCTGCAACTTGGGTAAAGCCGACATACACATACACAGCGAATACAGCGACGGCATGGCATCCATTGCCGAAATTTTTGAATACGTCGAACTGCATACCGATTTGGACTTGATTGCCATTACCGACCATGATATGTTCGACGGCGCGCGCGCGGCGCAGGAATTATTGGCGAAAAAGAAATTTCGCTTTGACGTCATCACGGGAATGGAAGTGACCACGCGCGAGGGACATTTGCTCGCGCTCGGGATTTCCAAACCCATCAAATCGTTACAGCGACTCGATTGGTCCATCGCGCAAATTCATGAACAAGGCGGCGTCGCCATTATTCCGCATCCCATGAGTTGGCTCATTCGCAGTGTGGGACAGCGCGGCATCTTGCGCATTCTCAACGACACCGCGCCCGAAGTCTATTTCGACGGCATCGAAGCGATGAATCCGAGCATTGCAGGACAGGTCACGGTCGCGAAAACCAAACGCCTGAATGAAGCAGTGTTTCGCCTCCCCGAAACCGGCGGCAGCGACGCGCATACGTTGAGCATGATTGGCACGGGCGTCACGTACTTTCAAGGCAGCCGCGCGCAAGATTTGTTACAGACGCTGCGGGCGGGCACTACACGCGCGGACGGACATTTCTGGACGCGCCAAGAGGTACGCGAATTGGCGCGTATCGCGCCGCAACAAAGTTATCGCGCGCTGGTTAAATTACCGGCGCGGCATTTGCGCCGCGCGCTGGCGCGCCGCGCGTAACGCCGAATGCCGAACACTCAAACTTCGGAATTCCAAACGCCTATGAAAATCGCT
Organism: uncultured Anaerolineales bacterium; assembly: GCA_964644955.1. GTDB lineage: Bacteria > Chloroflexota > Anaerolineae > UBA4142 > SHND01 > SHND01. The sequence goes on from CAZXYP010000198.1 coordinate 4,120, forward strand.
CTCGTCACGCCGTACGATTATCCGTACCCCGGCGGCGTCACCGAACACATCATGCAGCTGGACCGCGAATTCCGACGACGCGGGTATGATACGCGCATTATCGCCGCGTCCAGTCAAGACATGGAACCGCTGGACGACCATGTCATCAAGGTCAGCGGCGCGGTCCGCACTTTTCCTTTTAGCGGCTCGAATGTGCGCGTGACGATTGCGCCGCAAGTTTACAACCGCGTCAAAAAAATTCTCGAACAAGAAAAATTTGATATTGTACACGCGCACGAACCCGCCGCGCCCCCGCTCTGCCCGATTGTCCTGCGTCATTCGCACACCATCAACGTCGGCACATTCCACGCGTACCGTGAAACCAATACCATGTACCAAATGGCGCGCCCGTTACTGCGCCGCGTCTACAACAAGTTGGACGGGCGCATTTTTGTTTCGCAAGCCGTGCGCGATTTTACGCTGGCGCAGTTTCCGGGCGATTACCGCATCATTCCCAACGGCATTGACTATCAACGCTTTGCCAATCCCGATCTTGAACCCATCAAGCGCTTTGACGACGGGCGGCCCAACATTTTGTTTGTCGGACGTTTGGACAAACGCAAAGGTTTTCGCTATCTCATTCAAGCGTTTCCGTTCATCAAGCAGGTGCTGCCGGACGCGCGCTTGATTGTCGTCGGCGCGTATGACAATGAAGACAAGGCGCCGTTCATTCGTTACGCGCGCGCGCAGCGGCTGCGCAGCGTGCATTTTGTCGGTTACGTTTCGCGCGACATGCTGCCGCGTTATTACCGCACCGCGCATTTGTTTTGCGCGCCGTCCACCGGCTTTGAAAGTTTCGGCATTGTGCTGTTGGAAGCGATGGCGGCGGGGCTGCCGATTGTGGCGTCCGATATTGCGGGCTATCGCCTCGTCTTGACTCAGGACCAACAAGGGCTGCTCGTCCCCCCCGAAGATTCGCGTGCGCTCGCCCAGGCCGCCATTGCCTTATTGACCGCGCCACAAACGCGTCGTCGGATGGGTGAACAAGGACGCTTTACCGCCGCGCAATATGATTGGTCACACATTGCCGACCATGTGTTGGCGTATTATCACGATTTGCAGATTGCGCGGCGCGAGATTGCCAAGCGTGCGTCATTCTCGCGGCGCGTGTGGCGGCGCATTGCCCTGACCCCGAGCGAATGAAACAGCTTGCGGATGTGCTGGTCATTGGCGCGGGCATTATCGGCGCGGCGGTTGCGTTCGCGTTAACGCGCACCGGTAATTTGCGCGTGACGCTGCTCGAAAAAGGTCCGCTGGCGGCAGGCATGACGCGGCGCAGCGCGGGCTTGGCGCATCCGTTTCAGGCGCATCCCACGCTGGTGCAATTCGCGCTCGACAGTTACGCGTTTTACAAGGAGTTTGCATCGCAGCCGGACAATGGCAAGAATCGTTTTGTCACGACCGGCGCGGCGTTAGTCGGCGGCAGCGCGGACGCGGCAAAAATTTTCGCCCGCGCGCAAATGCTTGCGCCGTTCACGCGCGAGGTAACGACGACCGCGCGCGGCGCGTTGGCAATGCAGTATCCCGGCGTTTCGCCGCATCTTCAGCCCGGACTGTTTACGCCGCACGCGGGGTATGCCGATGCGGTGCAAATGACACGGCGATTGATTCAAGTCGCACAGGCGCGCGGGCTGACGGTTGCGACAGGCACGCAGGTGAAACAAATTCAAGTTGCCAACGGACGCGTGCGCGGCGCAGTAACGACGACCGGATTATTTGATGCGCCGCTCGTGGTTGTGGCGGCGGGCGGTTGGGCGGAGCGGCTGTTGGCGTCTATCGGGATGGAATTGCCGTTGCAGTTTTATCGCGGCGCAGTTTTGTTTTACGAACAGCCGTCGGGCATGACGCAAGGGCATCCGTTGTTTTGGGATGTCAACGGCGAATTTTTTCTCCGTCCGCATTCGTACCGCTTGAGCGCGGCAGGCATGATTTCCATGCAAGCCGAAAACACAACACTCGACTCGCCGGAGGAATATGTTTCGCCGGTGGTCGGGCTGCGCGCAGCGCAGTTCGCCGGACAATGCATCGAGCTCGACAACGCGCCGCCGAAACGCGCGCATACGATAGTGTACACCACCGGCGCGCAAGGGCTGCCCGTTCTGGGGCGCGCGGCGGGACCGGAAGGATTGTTAGTGGCGGCAGGATTCGGCGCGAGCGCGTTTGCGGTTGCGCCCGCCGTCGGCGAGGCAATGGCTCAAATCGTCATGGACGGAATCGCGCCACCTGAAGCATCATCCTTCGACCCCACGCGCCCAAAGGATTAAATCTCATGCTTACTGATTTTGCGCGCAAAAGCGCGCGCGACCTGTTGAACAAAATCGCGGTCTTGTTCAATCGGCTGGGGCTGACGCCCAACATGCTGACCGTCATCGGTTTTGTGCTGGTGTGCGTCATCGCCGTTATCATCGCTTTGGGTTATGAAGCGTTGGGCGCGGTGCTGTTGATTTTTGGCGCGGGCTTTGACGCCACCGACGGCGCGTTGGCGCGTTTGACGAATCGCGTCACCAAATTCGGCGGCTTTTTTGATTCAACACTCGACCGTTACGCGGACGGCGTGTTGATGTTGGCGCTGGTATGGCGCGGGATCGCGTTGGATAATCAATGGATTATTCTTTTGGCAGTCGCGGCGTTGATTGGTTCGTTCTTGGTGAGTTATACGCGCGCGCGCGCCGAAGGCATTGGCTTGCAGCTCAAAGAAGGTTGGTTCACGCGGCTGGAACGCATGATTGTTCTCGTGTTGGGTTTGCTTTCGACACTGTTTATCGGACAAAACGGTTTGCTCATTATGCTCGCCATTCTGGCGTTGTTGTCGAATGTGACCGCCGTGCAGCGCATTTGGATTACCAAACAGAAATTGGGCGAATAACATGTGTTGCCCGCAAACGTGATGGATTTCTCTGCCGCGCGGAAACATTCGATGTGGTGTGGGTGCATTTCACATTGGGGGCAAGTTTTCGGGCAAATAGAATTTGCAGCAACGAAAACGCAAAACGTCCCTGCGGACGTTACGGCAAGAGAGTCTGCGGAGGCAGACTTGGTGCCCTTGTTGCCGCGATTTCGCCCCAACTGTGTTGGGGACATCGCCTGTCAAACTCGCCCCAAGAGTGAAATGCACCCATGTGGTGTTTGATTCATCGGTTCGAAAACGCGAATCTACGCGAATCGTGACGAATCCAACAGCATCGAAAATTGTTCGCGCGCATTCGCTTTGATTCGCGCAGATTCGTGTTTGCAGGATTGCTGTCGGCTTGTACTTTCAAACTCGTTTTTCCCGTTCACCCCCGCGCACGAATTTTTATGGGCAACTCGAATTCCATCCCCGAGTTTAATCTCCGGCGCTATTTTTCACTCGCCAGTCTGGTTGTCGTGCTAATTGCGACCGTGATTGTTGGCATTGTGTCGTACAGCCGCGCGCGCGATACGCTGGTGCAGAGCAGCCAAGAGTTTGCCGCGAGCATCGCCGAAAATCTTTCGTACCAGTTGGTCAATAACCCCGAGCTGCAAATCATTACTGCCGAAGGCAGACCTTCCCTCGAAATGCCGGAAGCAGTGGACAAGCTCGCGACTGGACTACCGACCCTTTTGTACGGGCTCAAGCTGGATAAATTCAAAGTCTTTGACGTGACCGGTCGCGTCGTGTACAGCACGGATACGGCAGACATTGGCAGCATCGAAGCCGAAAACGAAGGCATCGCAACGGCGCGCAAGGGCATGACCTTTTCCGAATACGGTTCGATTCCCCAAGACCTTTCGGCGCAAACGCTGCCCGGCTCGTTCATTGAATCGTACGCGCCCATTTATACCCAAAGCATTGCCAATACGCCCGAAGCCATTATCGGTTTTGTGGAAACGTATCGCGATGTGACCGCGCTGGAGGCGGAATTGACGCGTGCAGCGTTCGTTTCGGCGGCGATGGTCGGCGCGGCAATGCTGCTGCTCTATGTGGCATTGTTGTTGATTGTACGCCGCGCCGATTCCATCTTGCGACGACAGCGTCAAGCGTTGGAAGAACAAAACCGGCAATTGGTCGAGTTACAACAGTATCGCGATGATTTGACCAACATGTTTGTTCACGATTTACGCAACCCGATGACTTCTATCATTGGCAACCTTTCGCTTTTGGAAGAGGAAAGCGACACGTTGGACGCGGAACAGAAAACGATGGTGAACGCGTCGCTGGCGAGCAGTCAGGATGTCATGACGCTGTTGAATGATTTGTTGGCGGTCAACAGTATCGAGCAAGGCACGCTCGCGCTCAAGCGCGAAACCTTTGACGCGACAAAATGGCTGGGCGAACGCGCGACGCGTTGGGAAGCCACTGCGCAGCAGCAGCACATTCAACTGCGCGTCGAAGTCGCGCCGCCGGATTTGTCAGTGTATGGCGACCGTTCGCTCTTGACGCGTGTAGTGGACAATCTGGTATCGAACGCCTTTCACTACACGGACGCGGGCGGCGTGATACGGATGCGCGCGACGCAAAACAGTGACGGCGCACAGGTGCAAATTCAAGACACGGGCAAAGGCATCGCGCCCGAAGATGCCGCGCGCATTTTTGATAAATTTTATCGCGCGTCGGATACGGGCAAGCACACGAACGGATTGGGACTCGGACTCGCGCTCTGCAAACTCGCCGTTCAAGCGCACGGCGGCAAAATTTGGGTGGAATCGAAACCGGGCGCGGGGAGTATGTTCAGTTTCACGCTGCCGGCAAAAGGAATCGAAAGTTAGAAATTAGAAATTCAAAAATTAAAAGTTGGAAATTCAAGAAGCGGCGCGCGCAATGGGACGCTTGCGGGCGACCACCTACAGGGTTTTAACCTGAGGATTTCCCACGCCACGCGTAACTGTGCGCTGCCACTTGATTTGACATGGAAATCATTTTGCGTATCCTGCGCGGCGGCGAGAGAAAATCTCTTTCGCTGTTCCTTTTGTAAAACCTCACATCCGGCTCGAACGATGAAACGAGCGGCTGCGCCGTGAAACGGCGCAGCCGCTCGAAATTTTTTGCGCGCGCACTTTGCATCGGAATCCATTTTTCGCGTTGGGTTTGCTTGTATTGGGAACGTCCAATCAAATCACGCTCGCTCAAGACGTGACGGTTACGTCTCGACCCATTCCCTGCCTGATTGGAGGTTATATGTTCACCGTTGCTTTGCGTTCCTTGTTCGGCAATCATCTCGTTGTGTTATTGCTTGTTACGCTGTTCACCGCCAGCATTGGCGGCGTGGAAGCGCAAGTAAATTTCCCACGCGTAGGGGCGTTCGATGAAACGCCCCTACGCGCGGATTCTGTTTCCGCCGCGCTTGGCAAGAAACCGACCAAGACGCCCACGCGCAAACCCAAGAAAACGAAAACACCAACGCCGACCGAAACGCCGGCGGCGACGGAAACGCCCACGGAAACGGTAGAACCCTCCGCAACCCCATCAGAGACCGCAGCGGCAAAAGAATCGGCGACCCCCGAACCTTCCGCCACACCCACGCGCAAAAGGAAAAAGACGCGCACACCGCCGACTCCCGAACCCACGCAGCCATTCATTGGCAAATGCGGCGGCGTTTCGGAAACGCGCGCCCGCGCCACGATTTCGGTCTCCGGGGGCGAATTGGTTTCACCGGATTGCGCAATCCGCGTCGCGTTTCCGCCCAATTTGTTTGCGGATGCCACGACGGTGCAGTATGACCTCGGCGGCAGCAATCCCGGTCAGCAAGAGGTGGTCGGGAACTTTCGTTT
>CAZXYP010000199.1:0-9874 GCA_964644955.1 uncultured Anaerolineales bacterium
CGGGACGCCTCGATTTGATTCAAACGGCGAACGGGTACGAAACGAGTGCGCTGCCCGGCGCAGAGAACGATGCGCGCTCGGTTTTGCGTACCGTATTTGAAAACGGCGAATTGTTGATTGACGAGACCTTGGATGCGATTCGGGCGCGAACGGATGCAACTCTACAAACGTCATAATGCGCCAAGACCAAAACGGGACGGCAGAACTGTCGTCCCGCTTTGGGTCAATGTTTCGCGACCGGAAATTGGATTTCGGTCAAACGCTCCGCTTCGTCCGTCGTGACAAATTCGGATGGATACTGCGCGCGCATTTCCGGCGGCACCACCGCGCGCAAATACACTTCGCGGTTTGTGCCGGCAATGCGATAGCCGCTGCGTTCAATCCACGCCATTAACGCGCCGTACGATTCGCCGACGTTTTCAAAACCGCCGCGATGCAAAATAGTTGCCATGCTTTCGACCGCGGGCAGAATGGTAATGGTCACCTGCGCGCTGCCCGTCGCGTTTTGCGGTACCGGTTCGCACACCTCGACATCTACCTCGCGCTCGCGATATTCGGGGTCGTGATAGAGCGTGAGGCACGGTCCGGTCGGGCGAAGCTGCTGCTGCGCGAGAAAGACGTCCAATTCATGCCACAATGGTCCTTGCGCGTCGTATGCCGGAATGGTACGGCGAATGGCGGCGACGCGCAGCGCCTCTACTTTTTTAACAATCACTTCTTGATTCGGCATTTTACCCTCCTGTTCAATCATGACGAGACGCGCTTGAATGCGCGCCAAACGCGTTTGTTCGTCGGCGACGCGCTGCTGTGCTTCCGCTTGTTTCAAACGCAGCATCCCGCGCAATTGTTCGGTTGAAATATTTTCGTCGAGCAGTCGCGCGATTTCGTCCAACGAAAAGCCCAAATCCTTGAACGCGAGAATGCGATTCAAACGCGGCAGTTGGTCGAGCGTATAGAAACGATAATCGGTGAAGCGGTCAATGTGCGCGGGTTTGAGCAAACCCATTTCGTCGTAATAGCGCAGTGTCTTGACCGACACGAACGCGATTTTGGAAAATTCTCCGATTTTGAACATGCGTCCTCGTCTATGCCATCGGCTGCCGGAGCACGGTTTTTAATTTCGCGGGCGCGGTTTTGCGCGGATCGCCGAGATAGATTTCGTGATGCTTGCCGCGCAGCGCATGTCCGCTTTCGTGAATGTATTCGTGCAGGCGCTGAATGGTTGGACCTTCGTCTGCGTATGCGCCAACGTACAGGATTTGCGCGCACAATCCTTCTTCAAACGATTCGAGCCGAATGCTGTCGAGCGCGGCAAGTGATTTTTTCTTGCGCGCGATTTCTTTTGCTTCTTGTGCCAACGCGTTCGTAATGAATTCGGGCTGCATTAACATCATCGTCCACCGCCACGCGGCTTTGTTGTTTATGGAAAATTGCGTCATGTCATCCGTCCACCACAAACCTTCCAGCGGCATGACAGCGTAATCTGCGCCGCCGTTTTTCTTGAGATGGAATTTCAGTGTGTATGCCAGTGTGTATAACGCCTGTACCGCATCGCTGTACTCTTGCGCCACATTCGGGTCGCCTGCGCCGTCGAGCATCAGAAAGTTCAACGGCGGCACGGTGACAACCGAAATTGTTTTGGCGGATGGATTGTAGAGCGTTTTGTATTCGCGTTTCAAATCGAGTTTCGACATGGTGAATTCCTTTCTGCCTCAACGCCGCCGATATCATACACCATCCCGTAAGGGGAGAGTCAAGAGGTAAAAATAAAATTATGCTACAATCAAAAAAAATAAAGACACGAGACCGGGGACTCTATGCAGCGCCAATCTCCAGTCTCTAATCTCCAGTCTCTAATCTCTATCATGCCCGAACCCAAATTTTTCGAACTTCAAAAACGACTTGCCCAAGTCAATGACTTACAAATGGCTGCTGCGCTCTTGGCGTGGGACCAGGAAACGTACATGCCGCCGGGCGGCGCGAACGCGCGTGCGCGACAATTGGCAGCGCTGTATTCGTTCGCGCACGAATTATTTACGGATGCGCGCGTCGGACAGTTGCTGGATGATTTGACAGCGTACGAAACGAGCTTGCCGTACGATTCCGACGACGCGAGCTTGCTGCGTGTCGCGCGCCGCGAATACAAGCGCCTCACGCGCGTGCCCGCCGAATTTGTGGCGCGGCGAACGCAAACTGCCGCGTTATCGTACAACCAATGGGTCAAGGTGCGTCCCGAATCAGATTTCGACGCGGTGGCGCCGTGGCTCGAACGCATCCTCGATTTGTCGCGCGAATACGCGTCGTTTTTTCCCGGGAGCGCGCATCCTGCCGACGCGTTGATTGAGGGCATTGACCCCGGCATGAGCGCCGTCGAAATTCGCCGCGTGTTTAGGGAATTGCGCGCGCAGCTCGTGCCGCTCGTTCGCGCGATTACGGCACAGCCGCCTGCCGATGCCTCGTGCTTGAAACAATTTTTTCCCAAAGACGAACAATTGCGGTTTGGTTTAAGGATGGCGCAATGCTTCGGTTATGATTTGGAGCGCGGGCGCCAGGACCAAAGCGCGCACCCGTTCATGACGCATTTTTCCATTGGCGATGTGCGTATCACGACGCGCGTCAAGGAACACGATTTCGGCGAAGCGTTTTTCAGCACGCTGCATGAGGCGGGACATGCCATGTACGGGCAGGGGCACGCGCTCGCGTTGGAAGGCACCCTGCTCGCCGAAGGCGCCTCCTCGGGCGTGCATGAATCGCAATCGCGTTTGTGGGAAAATTTAGTCGGGCGCAGCGCAGAGTTTTGGGAATTTGCATATCCCGAACTGCAAGCCGCATTCCCGTCACAATTCGGCAGTGTGCCAAGCGAAACGTTTTATCGCGCCATCAACAAAGTGGAACGTTCGCTCATTCGCACCGACGCCGACGAAGTGACGTACAATTTGCATATCATGATGCGCTTTGAATTTGAAATGCAAATGCTCGAAGGCAAGCTCGCCATTCGCGATTTGCCCGATGCGTGGGATGAAATCATGACGCGCGATATTGGCGTGACCCCGCCGAATGATGCGCTCGGCGTAATGCAGGATGTGCATTGGTACGGCGGACAAATCGGCGGCGTGTTTCAGGGCTACACGCTCGGCAATCTCATGAGCGCGCAATTTTTCGATGCGGCGCGGCGCGTCCATCCGACGATTCCTGATGAAATACGGCGCGGTGAATTTGCGATCCTGCACGGTTGGCTGGCGGAAAACATTTACCGGCATGGCGCGAAATTTTTACCTAACGAAATTTTGGAGCGCGCGACTGGCGCAGGGTTGCAAGTCGAGCCGTATATTGCCTATTTGCGTGAAAAATACAGGAAATTGTACGCCTTGTAACACGCGCCGCTTTTTCCTTTTCATGGGGTCACGCTTATAATATCGCCGCCATGCAATTTTACGGCGATATTTTTTTGCGCCGCGCCCGCGTCCTCTCGCACGTCCGCGTTGTTTGGAGTGGTTTGTGAATTCGTCCCAAACGCCTGTCCCACCCAATCCCGAAATCGAACGCGCACTCGAACGCCAAATCGAGCCGTGGCTGGCGCACATGCGCTGGCGCGCGGATTTTGCGGAATGGCGCACGCGGCGCATCTGGCAGGAAAATTATCAACGCGACGCGCTTGCCGAAGTGATGCCGTACGCGCCGCACAACGCGCGTGTGTTGGATTTGGGCGCGGGCATGGGCGGCTTTGCGGTGGCGATGCAGCGCGCGGGCGAACGCATCATCGCGTTCGATTACAATTTCGCGTACTGTGAGATTACGCGCACGCGCGCAATGCGGTATGCGCTGCATTTGCCCGCGTTGGTCGGGGCGGGGGAGGCATTGCCCTTTGCCGATGCGAGTTTTCATGTCGTGACGTGTTGGGATGTGTTGGAACACGTGCAAAATCCACACGCGTTATTGTCCGAAATTGCGCGCGTGTTGGAGCCAAACGGCATCGCATTCATGACGGTCATTAATCGCTACGCGCTGGTGGACCCGCATTATCATTTGCGTTTCGTCAATTACCTGCCGCGCGCGCTCGGCGAAAAATATATTCAACTGCGCCAACGCACAAAAAATTCCGCCCTGCGCGACAAGCAAACATTGAGCGAGATGCACTATTACACCTTCGGCGCGTTTGAAAAATTTGCCGCGCAGTTTGGCTTTCGCATTATGGATTTGAATCGCGCAAAATCGCGATTTCAAAAATATCCGCGTGTCGTGGGCGATGTCTTGTACGATTCGTGGCGCGCGTTCGGCATGGGGACGTATCGCTTGGTCTTGCAAAAAGCGGGGCGCGCCTCATGAGCAACACGCCTTCACTCGGGCAGCGCGTTTCGAGCGCGATGGTGTGGAACAGCGCGTTGTTTCCCGTGAAATTTTTGCTCGCGCTTGGTTCGGGTATGATTTTGACGCGTGTCTTGAGCAAGCACGATTACGCGCAGTACGCGTTGATTTTGTACACGGCCGCGTTGATTGGCACCTACGTAGATTTGGGCATGGAGCGCAGTGTGGCGCGTTTTACCCCCGAAATTGAACTGCACTCGGGGCGCAAGGGGCTGGAGAAATTTTTCACGCAATTGTTTGGTATCAAGCTGCTCGTCATCCTGCCCGTCGTGCTGGCGTTTGCGCTTTTTCCTGAGTTTTTTATTCGCGTGCTGGCGTTAGGCGAGGACGGCGAAATTCTATTGCTCGGGATTTTATTGTTGGTCATTTTCGGCGCGGTGTCGGATGTTTTTATCCAGTTTCTGTACACGCATTTCAAACAAATCGCGACGAATTTACTCGACATTGTGGCGTCCATCGTGCAGCCGCTGCTGGTGGTCGGCGCGGCGATTTTGACGACGGGCGTGGTGGGCGTGGTAGCGGCGATGGTGTTTTCGAGCGCGCTGCTGGACGGACTCGCCGCGTGGCGCGCGCGCGCGTTGGCGAATCAAATTCCGCTGCGCGATGGCAAGCTGCCGCCGCGGTTGTGGCATCGTTTTGCCCATGTGTCGGCATTGAATTTTGTCGTAACGGCTACCGTCGCCTTGGGTGAACCGGGATTTGCGGCGATTGTTTTGACCGGCACCAAGCAATTGACGGCGGTCGCGGTGCTGGCGGTCGGGTATCGTTTTGTGCAGTACTTTTTGCGTTTTTTGGTTGCGCCGTTGACGGGTATCCAGACTCCGCTTTTTGCGCGTTTGTACTCGGAAAATAAAATGGAGCAGGTGCGCGAAGCGTACTCGACGCTGACAAAATTTTTTGTGTTTGTGCTGGTGCCGAGCGGCGCAGTCATGATTTTGCTCGCGCCGCGTTTGATTCCGTTCTTGTTCACGGATACGTATGAAGCGTCCGCGCTCGTGGCAATGATTTTGGTAGTTTTTTTGTTTGGCGAAACGCTGACCAGCATTCCGCAGTCCATGTTGATTGTGTTTCAAGAATCGCGCGCGGTGCTGTGGACGCGTTTGATTGCGCTGTTGATTATTCCGCTGCTGCTGTGGCTTGTGCCAATGTGGGGCGCGGTCGGCGCCGCGTTCGCCATGGGTGCGCCGCGTTTTCTCTCGCGCGTGTATGCGACGGGATACGCGACGCGACACTTTGGTATTCATTTTCCATTCGCATTCTTGTTGCGCGTGAGCGCAGCGTCTTTGCTCGCCGCGCTGCCCATGTTTTTTGCGCGCGAGGCGGAATGGTGGTGGTTGGCGTTGGCGAGCGTGTTATTTGGAATTTTGTTTTTGGGCTTGTTCAAATTGTTTGGCGGATTCGACGCGCAGGAAAAGGAACGACTCAAGACCTTGAAATTGCCGTACAAAGATTTGCTGTTGAAATGGCTGTGAGTTACGACGCGACCTATTTTCAAAACCAACTGAATAAATCGGACGCAAAGGTCGCGTTTCAATACGGGCGTTTGCTGCAAAACATTGCGCAGATTGCGCCCGACGCGCGCATTCTCGACGCGGGCTGCGGCGCGGGACCTGCGCTGCGCTATTTGAAACAGCGCGGCTTCGTAGCGTTCGGCACGGATTTGATTGAATATCCGTTGACGCAAGCGCGGCAATTGATTCCCGACGCGCGACTCGCGCAATGCGATTCCGATGTCGCGCTGCCGTTTGCGGACAATTCGTTTGACGTGGTTTTATTGAGTGAGGTCATCGAGCATGTGGCGTCGCCGGAATTTACGCTGCGCGAATGTCGGCGCGTGCTGCGAGGGGGGGGGGCGGTTGCGCTGACGACGCCGAATTTGTGGGACGTGCGCCGCGCGTATTATCCGCTGCTCGGCAAAGTGTGGTCGGGGGACGCGGACGCGACGCATCAAACCCTGTTTAATCCGCAAACACTGTCCCAAGTTTTGGAACGCGCGGGCTTTCGCAACGTGCGCGTGCGCGCGGGGTTCAAGCCGCTAAAATATCTTTCGTCGCGCAGACTGCCGTTTCACGCGGTCATTCCCGGTTTGCCCGTGATTGGCAATACGTTGGTGGGTGTCGGGTACAAATGAAAGTGGCCCTGTACAATGTGACGACGACGACCCAATACGGCGGCGTCGAAAGTTTTGTGTGGCACGTGGCGCGCGGTCTGGCGCAGCGCGGCATTGACACGACGATTGTGGGCGGAGCGGGCAGCATTCGCCGCGCATACGACCACGTGCGCGTCATTACGTTTCCGTACATCACCCGCGCGCAGCTCCGCGCGGTCCCGGGGTTGGCAAAACAATACACGTGGACGAAATTGGCAGAACGCGTCACCTTTGGGTTCAATGCGCGCGCGTTCATGCAGCGCGAACGGTTTGAGATTGTGCATATTCAAAAGCCGTACGATTTGCCCGCGATGAAATGGCTCAAGCGCAAAACAAAAAGCAAAATTGTCTTTGGTTGTCACGGCACCGATTTTTTTCCGGGCGACAAGAATTTCGTGAGCGCGAGCGACATTGCCGTGTCGTGTTCGGCGTTTAATGCGGAGCAGGTGCGCGCCCATTACAACATTTTGCCCGACGTGGTGTACAACGGCATTGACCCGCAGCAATTTTTTCCGCAAACGCCTGATGACGCGCTGCGTCAAAAACTGGCGGGCGACGCGCAAACGATTTTTTACGGCGGACGTTTGGTGCGTTGGAAAGGCGTGCAGTATTTGATTGAGGCAACTTCGTTGCTTGCCAAATCGCGCGACGTGCGATTGCTCATTGCGGGCGAAGGCGAATATCGCCCCGTGTTGGAACAGCGCGCGCGCGAACAAGGGGTCGCCGACCGCGTACATTTTTTGGGGTATATTTCAGCCGACGCGCTGCCGCTGTATTACGCGATAGCGGACGTGGTCGCCATTGGCAGTTATGCGAACGAAACATTCAGCATCATGTCCGCCGAAGCGATGGCGTGCGCGCGTCCCGTCGTCGGTTCGCGTTTTGGCGGCATTCCTGAAGTGATTGCCGACGGCGAAACCGGATTTTTGGCGGAACCGGAAAACGCGATAGATTTCGCCGAAAAAATCGGACGCTTGCTCGACGATGCAAACCTGCGCGCACAATTCGGAGAACGCGGGCGCGCGCGTGTTTTGAAATTATTCACCTGGGATGCGGTGACGGAACGCGTGGTCGCTGCCTATCAATCCGTTCTGCGCTGAAACTCGCAACCTGCCACTCTTTGTCTTGCAATGCACATTTTGATTGTAACCACCGGCGGCATCACGCGCGTCTTTCGCAATTGGCCCGAAGTGCTTTTGGCGAAAGCGTTGGTGCGGCGCGGGCATCGCGTGCGCGCGCTGACGTACTATGATGCCACATCGGACGCGCTGAGTACACGCCATGAAGAGATTGATGGCATCGCGGTCGAGCGTATCGAGCCGAACGGCTGGCTCACGCGCGAATTTTGGAGCGCGCTGCAGCGCGGACCGAAACCCGATGTGATTCACATTCAACACTTGCGCAACCTATTCGCGTTTCAAGCCGCGTACTATGCGCTGCGCGAAAATATTCCGTATGCGGTCACACCGATTGGTCCGCTGCACGACCAATATCTCTCGCGCAATCGCGATTATCCGCTCGACAGCGAACCGTTGTATCACAACATTATTTGGTCGCGCCGCGAAATCGTGAATCGCGCCGCGCGCGACGGGCGCGTGAAACGGCACGTGGAAAATTATTTCATGCACTATCCCGTGCATCATGCGAATGCCGTGATTGCGTGTTCGGAGCACGAGCGCGGCATTTGGTCGAATCTGCATATTGAAAGCGAAACCATTCCGTTGTGGGTGGATGTGCCGTATATTTCAAGTTTGCGCGGCGAAAGATACAAACAGGAATTTGCGCGTCCCGTGATTTTATTTGTCGGACAATTCAAATATCGCAAAGGATTCGACGTCTTGGCGCGCGCGATGCCGTTCGTGTTGGAACATTTTCCCAACGCGACGTTTTTGTTTGTGGGACACAGTCCGATTCATCGCCGCGATTTGGAAAACATTGCCCGCGAAAACGGCACGTCCGAGCATTTGCAAATTATCGAACGCGTGAGCGAAGAGGACAAGGTGCGTTTGTACAATTCGGCGGATGTTTCCGTTTTGCCGACGCGTTACGAAGGGTTTGGCTTGCCGCCGCTCGAAGCAATGGCGGCAGGTTGTCCGGTGATTGCGTCCGATATTCCGGTGGTGGATGAGGTCGTGCGGCACAATGAAAACGGATTGCTGACGCCGCGCGATAATCCGCGTGCGTTGGCAGACACCCTTCTCCAAATGCTGCGGGACGATGCCCTGCGCGCGCGTTTGATTCAAGACGGATTTGAAACGCTGAAGCGATTTGATGAAGCTGCATTGACCGCGCGCAACATTCAAGTGTACGAACGCATTCAGCGCGCGATGGCGGAGCAAGCATGAAGGTTTTGGTAACGGGCGGCGCGGGTTTTATCGGTTCGCATTTGACCGAAGCCTTGGTTGCGCGCGGCGCGCAGGTGCGCGTGCTGGACAATTTGGCGACGGGGCATTTGGAAAATCTCGACGCGGTACGCGAACGCATCGAATGGTTGGAGGGCGACATTGCCGATTTGGAAACAGTGCAAAATGCGGCGCAGGATGTTGACGTGATTTTTCATCAAGCCGCGCTGCCTTCGGTGCCGCGCTCGATCCAAAACCCGCGTGCGTCGCACGATGCGAATCTGACCGGCACGTTGAATGTGTTGATTGCGGCGCGCGACCACAAGGTAACGCGCGTTGTCATGGCGAGCAGTTCGTCGGTGTATGGCAATTCACCCGCGCTCCCAAAAGTAGAAACGTTTGAACCCGCGCCGCTGTCGCCGTACGCGGTGACAAAATTGGCGGGCGAACAGTACGCAAAAGTGTTTGCAAATCTGTACGGCGTTTCCACCATCTGCTTGCGCTATTTCAACGTGTTTGGTCCGCGGCAAGATCCCAATTCGCAGTACGCGGGTGCGCTCGCAAAATTTATCCGCTGCGCGCTGCGCGGAGAACCGTATCCCGTGTACGGCGACGGCGAACAATCGCGCGATTTTACATACATTGAAAATGTGGTGCGCGCGAATTTGCTGGCGGCATCCAGCGAAATGGACGGCGCGGCGGTGGTGAATGTTGCGGGCGGCGCGCGCACGACGCTGAATCAAATCATTGCGCTGTTGAATGAATTGACACACCAAAATTTGCCGACGCACTATGGCGCGCCGCGCGCGGGCGATGTGTTACATTCGCACGCGGATATTTCACGCGCGCGCGCTTTGTTGGGTTACACGCCGACAGTGGATGTACAAGAGGGCTTGAAAAGAACGGTCGAGTACTATGCGAAATTGGAGACGGGAGACTAGGGGGTGGAGACTAGAGACTGGAGATTCCCAAGTCTCCAGTCTCTAGTCTCTAGTCTTTTTTTGTTGTGAAACTGCGC
>CAZXYP010000200.1:0-9851 GCA_964644955.1 uncultured Anaerolineales bacterium
AACTTACGCGCACTCTAACAGAGGCGCGCGCGCTTGTCAAACGCGCGTTACATCGAAATCGAACCCTTGCGAAAGTCGGTCTTGCCGAGGATGGCGTTGACGAGGACGGGCGAACCAGCATTCGCCGCGCGGCGCGCGCTTTCCAATGTTTCGGAAAGCAATTCGGGGTCATCCACACGGAAACCTTGCGCGCCCAGACCTTGCACCGCGCGGTCGTAATCCGAATAATTCAATACCGTCGCCACACCGTCGTGCAGGTATTCGATTTGCTCGCGTGCGATTTGGGTCCAGCCCGCGTCGTTGCCGACGACGGCGAGGACGGGAACCTTGTGCCGCACGAACGTATCAAATTCGAGCAAACTAAAGCCCGCCGCGCCGTCGCCGTACAAGAGCCACACTTCCGCGTCGGGGCGCGCGAGTTTTGCGCCCAACGCGAAACCTGCGCCGACGCCGAGCGTGCCAAAGACGCCGGGGTCGAGCCACGTTAACGGCGCGCGCGGCGAAACGATATACGACGCGGTCGCGACAAAATCGCCGCCGTCCGCGATAAGCAGCGCGTTGTCGGGCAGCGCGGCTTCGATTTGGCGGCACAAGTGCAGGGGATTGATGTCGCGCGTTGGCGTTTCGCTTTGCGCGATAATTTCTTGATTGCGCGCGTCATCGCGGGCGCGCAATGCGCTTTTCCATTCGTTCCAACGCGCGCTTGCGTCAAATTTTGACGCGGTTTCAAATTGCGCGGCGAGCGGCAATAAAAATTGCGCGGGATCGGCGCGCACGGCGAGATTCGGCTTGCGATTGCGCGTGAGGTCGCGGGCGTCGCGGTTGGCGGAAATATAAAATGCGCGGCGCGAAATGTGATTGCCGTAATCGAGACGAAAATCGGCAGGCACGCCCGCGAGGATTACAACGTCTGCTTCGCGCATAGCTTCGCGGCGCTTGTGACGATATTGGATTGGCGCGTCGCGTCCGAGCAAGCCGCGCGCCATGCCGCTGAGATACACGGGAACGCCGAGACGATTCACCGCGTCCGCGAGTGCGTTCGCATGGCTGGGGTCGAGCATTGCCTGACTGCCGATGAGCAGCAAAGGGCGCTGCGCGTTTTTTATTTTTTGTGCCGCGCGTTGAATTTGATGTTGCGACGGCTGTAGGACTGCGGCGGCGCGCGGGGTGCGGGTTTGCATTTTGTCGGCGTCGGCGAAAAGGCGTGTGACGTGAAATTGCAGATAGCGTCTGACGATTTTGTCCGCAAGCGTTTTGCCGCCGCGCTCGGCGCCGTACCATTGTTTCACGAGCGCGGGGTCATATAACAAATCAATCGGCAGCTCGACAAAAACCGGACCGGGCGTATCACTGCGCGCGTGATAAAACGCATCGCGCAGTGTCGGCGCAATGTCGCGCACGCGGCGCACGGAACGCTGCCATTTGACGGCGGATTTGGTCAGGGCGAGTTGGTCAATGTCTTGGAGCGCGCCGCGTCCCTGCAATGCCGTCGCCGCCGCGCCGCCGAGCAGCACGAGCGGCGATTGCGCGAGCTGCGCGTTTTTGATGGCAGTGAGCGTATTCGTCACGCCGGGGCCGGCGGTCACAATCGCAACGCCGGGAATACCCGTCAAGCGCGCAACGGCATCGGCGGCAAAGACCGCGTTCGCTTCGTGCCGCACGTCAATGACGCGGATGCCGCGCTGTTTTGCCGCGACGAGGATGGGCGCAATGTGTCCGCCCGCGAGCGTAAACACAAAACGCACGCCTTCGGTTTTTAAACTTTCTGCAACGTGTTCGCCGCCGTTCATGGGATGTTCCTCTGCGCGCGTTCCAAATTCGACGCCAACAAATTCATTCCGGCGCATTAATTTCGAAATTCAGCTGCGCGCCGAGATTTGCTTGCGCTAACATTTCCTCATTCTCGAAACGTTTTACGGGATGTAAAATCGGAAATCCAAAATTCAGCCCTGATTATAAATGAAAAACACGCGCGCCGCGCGTGGAGTTTTCTGTTCAACGATTTAGCGCTGTCCAAAAAATTAGGACAGGGGCGACACGGATTCGGTACCTCATTTTGACCGGGCGCGGCGAAACTATATTCAAGATGTTGAATATAGATGCGGGTTCATTGGCACAGACGGCGGAATGGCTCAAGGCGATGGCGCATCCGGAACGGCTGCGACTGTTGGGCGTCTTGCGCGCGGGCGAACAGTGTGTGTGTCATTTGACCGCCGTTTTGGGACAACGCCAGCCGTATGTGTCACAGCAGTTGGCGTATTTGCGCGACGCGGGCATTTTGGCGGACCGCAAAGCCGGACTGCGCGTCTATTATCACATCGCGGATGTGCGCGTCTTGCCGTTGTTGGACGCATTGGATGTACATGACGAAAACGAGTTGGCGCGGGCGTGCGATTGTCCGCGCTGTCAAGAAAAAACCGAAAAGGAGGCGCTATGTTAAAGGTTCTGGTATTGGGTTCGGGATGCAAAAATTGTCATACGGTGCAAGAACGCGCAAAGCAAGCTGTCGCGGAAATGGGCGTAGATGCCGATGTGCAGTTGGTGACCGAGATGCAGACGATTATGCGTTACGGCGTCATGCAAACGCCGGCGATTGTAATCAATGAAAAAGTTGTTTCCACGGGACGTGTGCCCGCGACCTCGCAAATCAAACAGCTGTTGACTGCGGCAGCGGCGCAAGGATAAGCCCATGGCAACGTCGAGCATCAAATTGTCCGCGCCGCGCGAGAACGCGCGCGCCTTTTTGCGTGTGGGCATCGCGGCGGCATTGTGGCTGGCGGCGTACAATCTGACGCTGCCGTTCGCGGAATTTGTGACGTTTACGGTGTTGGGTCTGGAACGCGGTTCGGCATTGGGCGAGGCGGTCGCGTTTTTTTTGTACGACGTGCCGAAAATTTTATTGTTGTTGAGCGGCATGATTTTTTTGATAACGGTCCTGCGCACGTTTTTTAGCGCGGAACGGACGCGGCGTTTGTTGGGCGGCAAGCGGCAAGGCATCGGCAATGTGTTGGCGGCAATGTTGGGCGTGTTGACGCCGTTTTGTTCGTGCAGCGCGGTGCCGTTGTTTATCGGTTTTGTCGAAGCAGGCATTCCGCTCGGCGTGACGTTTTCGTTTTTGATTGCGGCGCCCATCGTGAATGAAGTCGCGCTCGTGATGTTGGTGGGCATGTTCGGCTGGCAAGTGGCGGCGTTGTATCTGATGACGGGTTTGACGATTGCGATTGTGTCCGGCGCCGTTATCGGGCGGATGCATTTGGAAAACGGCGTCGAAGATTTTGTCTGGCAGATGCAGGTGGGCGCGAGCGCGGACGACAGTCACACCTTGACATGGAGCGAACGCTTTGCGCGCGCGTGGGACGCGGTGCGCGAAATTGTGCGCAAGGTGTGGTTGTATGTCATTATTGGCATCGGCATCGGCGCGGTGATTCACGGCTATGTGCCGGCGGACGCATTGGCAAACATCATGGGCAAAGATGCGTGGTGGACCGTCCCGGCGGCGGTGCTGTTGGGCGTGCCAATGTACTCGAACGCGGCGGGCATTATTCCGGTCGTCGCAGTGTTGATTGAAAAAGGCGCGGCGGCGGGAACGGCATTGGCGTTCATGATGGCGGTGGTCGGATTGAGTTTGCCAGAATTGATAATTTTACGGCGCGTGCTCAAACCGAAACTGCTCGCGGTGTTTGTGGCTGTGGTCGCCGTCGCGATTATTCTGACGGGCTATTTGTTCAATGCGGTGCTGTAATTTTGAACGTTCTGCTGTTGGAAATGGAAAACGCAAGACAGGTGAACTGCGCTCAATGCGGGCGCAGTTTTTTTTACTTGCAAAACGTTCCTAAACATTCCGCGCCTCGTGCGTCTTTTTCGACAATCGGGCGTCTCTATTGTACACTCTCTATCGGATGGTATCCGCGCATGGACAATCAACTGGAAACAATTTGGAATGAATTAGCGGCGAACCTCCGGCGCTTTATCTTGAAACGCGTGGGCGACGAACCGACCGCCGACGATATTTTGCAAAACGTTTTTGTCAAGATTCACACGAATCTCGATTCGCTTCAGGATGAAAGCAAATTGCAGAGTTGGGTGTATCAGATTGCGCGCAATGCGATTGCAGACCATTATCGCCGCGCGCCCGCGACCCATGCGCTCGATGATGCCATTCCGTCAAGCGATGACCCGGATGACGAAGCGCGCGCGGCATTGGCGCGCAGTGTGCGTGAAATGGTGGATTGTTTGCCAAAAGAATATCGCGACGCCTTGATTCTGGACACGTTCGAGGGACTCGACCAGAGCGAAATCGGCGCGCGGCTCGGCATTTCGGTTTCGGGCGCGAAATCGCGCGTCCAACGCGCGCGCGCGAAATTGCGCGACCTGATGTTCGAGTGCTGTCATTTTGAATTCGACCGGCGCGGCGGTGTGATAAATTATTATCCCCGCGCGCGCTGCTGTCCCACGTGCGACGGCGCGCCGAATGTGACATTGGTGTCGTGAGGGTGCGTCTTTTTTGCGCTTGCGGCGTCTCTAGAGTGCAATCCATACAATTTGGATTGCGCAGAAACCCATTGTGGAGGAAATGAAATGCCAACGGTTTTGACAACAGACATCAAGGAACGCGTGAGCGAACGCTACGGCGCGATTGCGGAACGTCATTTGGAACAGCTGCCGGTGATTGGCTGCTGCGGCGGGGCGGATTGCTGCGGCGACAGCGCGACGGATGTAAACACGGCGATGGCGATGTATTCGGCAGACGAAATTCGCGAGCTGCCGCCCGAAATTGTGGGCGCCACGCTCGGCTGCGGCAATCCCACCGCGATTGCGTCGCTGAAACCCGGCGAGACGGTGCTGGATTTGGGCAGCGGCGCGGGGTTGGATTGTTTCCTGTCCGCGCGACAGGTCGGACCGACCGGACACGTCATTGGCGTGGACATGACCGACAATATGTTGGAATTGGCGCGCCGCAATCGCGTCAAGGTCGGGCTGGACAATGTGGAATTTCGGAAAGGTGAAATCGAAAAACTGCCCGTTGCCGATGCGACGGTGGATGTGATCATTTCCAACTGTGTCATTAATTTATCGGCGGACAAGGACGCGGTGTTTCGTGAAGCGTTCCGCGTGCTCAAGCCGGGCGGACGGCTCGCGGTGAGCGACGTGGTGACGCGCGGCGAGGTGCCGCCAGAATTTCGTGAGGCGCTCGATTTGTGGGCGGGCTGTCTTTCGGGCGCATTGGATGAAACGGATTATGCGCGGCGTTTGCGCGCGGCAGGATTTGTGGATGTGCAAATCATTGAGCCCGCGGCATTGAGCGGCGCGGAAATCCAAGATTGGGCGCAGGACAAGGCGAAAGCGTCGAGCGAACGCGGCGACGCGTCCGCGTGGACCCGCGCTCTGGCGGACAAAATCTACAGCGCAAAAATTCATGCGGTCAAGCCGTTGGCATGAGAGGCGTTGGACGTTGAACGTTCGAGTGTTCAAACGTTGAATCGAAATGATAAACTGCGTTCCGGGTACAGCGGGCGCAGTTTTTTGTATTGTTTGGACAGCCGCTCTTAAGCGGGGTCAACCGACATGCTGCTGTTTTATGGAGCCCTTATCGCGAAATCTCATGCCAATTTGGATGACATTTTCAAATGAGACAATTCTTCGATTTCCGCAACATTATGATCGAGGTGGCGCAAAGAATTGTTTTCAGCCGAAGCGTGTTATATACTCGATAGAAACCGCTAGGCGCCATTTCGCGCCGCAATCATTCGCCTGACCGGGCGATTTGCGGAGCGGAATACGAGGAGAAGCTCAATTGACAACACAAAAACAAGGAAGCGGATTCGAGCGTGGTGTTCCTGTCCACACTGGAATCTGCGATTGCCTTTAACACATCACAACACCGCAGACAAAAATCTCATGCAAGGGGAGAAATATGAAACTCGGATTCGATCCCAATTATTTCGACACCTTTCAGGATAAACTGTTTATCGAGGGCGAGCAAGCGGCGCGGCGGTATCTGAATTTTTTCGTGCTGCTCTTGTTGGCAACCCTTATTGCCACGTACGGTTTGCTTTCGGCTTCGACTGCAACCGTTATCGGCGCCATGATTGTGGCGCCGTTGATGGGTCCCATCATGGGCACAACGGGCGCGGTGGTGTTGGGACAAACGCAGCGCGCTTTCCGCGCGCTGGCGCTGGTCGCGGCAGGCACTCTCAGCGTTATTATTTTTTCGTACCTCTTGGCGTTGGTAGTGCCAACGCCAACGATTTCGTTCGAGGACAATCCCGAACTCGCTTCACGCATCAATCCGGGTTT
The DNA here is from genome assembly GCA_964644955.1 of uncultured Anaerolineales bacterium. Lineage (GTDB taxonomy): Bacteria > Chloroflexota > Anaerolineae > UBA4142 > SHND01 > SHND01. The sequence goes on from CAZXYP010000200.1 coordinate 6,298, forward strand.
GTTTGCCCTGCTCACGGCATTGGGCGCGGGCGCGGCAGGCGCATTCATTATTTCGCGTCAAGAGCTCGCCGATTCGATGGGCGGCGTCGCGATTGCCATTTCGCTCGTGCCGCCGCTGTGTGTCGTCGGGATTGGTCTGCGAGAGGCGGAATGGCGCGCTGCCGGCGGCGCGCTGCTCCTCTTTCTCACAAACTTTTTGGCAATTCTCTTTGCGGGCGGATTGACACTGGTGCTGCTTGGTGTGGCAAAATTTGCCACACAAGCCGAACACAGTCGGGCGCGGCGCAGAGGTTTTGCATTGATTGTCATCGCGACCCTGCTAATCAGCATCCCCTTGACAATCACGGGCTATGAAAATATCCGACAAGCGATTGCAAACAGCGAGGCGCGCAATGAACTGCAGCAGTGGTTAGCGGGCACGCGCTACCATGTGGTTGATGTCGGTGTGAACGGAGAAGTGGTCAACGCGACGGTTCAAGGCACGGGCGAACTCCAACCGATCCAAACGTTCGCCGACCGCATGGCGCGTGTGCTGCGATATCCGGTGCTGGTGAGACTGCGTGTCATTCCCGAAATGTACGGAACATCCGCCAAATAAAAAATCGCGGATTCGCATTACCATCCACAAGCGGTTCACGCCCGGGATTGATATGTGCGCGCGTTCGACCCGGCAAGTATGACCGTCATTCGCGGCAAGACGGGCTGGATGATTATTGATTCATTGACGGTTATCGAGACGCGCCCATAAAATAAAACATGAACAACCTTACCATCGAATTCATTACGCTGACGATTGGCGCGGCGGTCGTGCCGGTCTGGATTATCATTGTCTTGCTGCTGCTGCGCAGTGAAGGCGGACTGTTCAAAGCGCTCGCGTTTGTCAGCGGACAAATTCTGGTGCGCCTCGCGCAAGGTTTCCTGTTCGGCAACGTGTTGGCGGCATCGCCTGACGCGCAAACCGAACAGGGCGCGCATGCCATTACGAGCATCTTGCTGTTGCTCATTGGCATCTTGCTGTTGATTACGGCAGCGCTCAAAGGATTGAAACAAGAGGACCCGGACGCGCCGCCGCCCAAGTGGATGAAAATGTTCGATTCGATTTCGGTTGCCAAAGCATTCGGCTTGAGCATCGCGTTGATGCTCGTCGCCGTCAAGCAGTGGGTTTTTACGCTCGGCGTGTTGGGCGTCATCACTGAAGCGAATTTGGACGGACAGGGGAGCATCGTCGCGTATCTCGTTTTTGTTTTGGGCGCGCAATCCCTCGTCCTCGTACCGATTGCGTTAGCGGCGGTCACGCCGAAACGGTCGGCGCAGCTTTTGGAGACGGGCAGTCAATGGCTGGAACGCCATAACCGCAAGATTGTGATTGGAGTGTCGGTGGTTTTCGGAACGTATTTTGTATGGCAAGGCATCACGGGATTGTTGAGTTAAACGCAAGGGATGAAAGAGTCCCGACCACCGTTATCGGTCAGCCGGCGCCGGCATTGCTTTTGCGCGTGATGCAAACGCGCCTGCAGAAATTCGCATTTCTCATTGCCATAGAGGTTTCAATGCTGCGGCGCGCAGCATGGTGATATAATGTCAGAAAATCAAATTTGCATCTCGAACCGGTAGGAGCTCAGCATGGATACGATTTATCTCGTTGCCAGCGGCGATTTGCGCCTGTCGGCGAATCAAACCTGTTGGCAAGCGCAAGACGAAATGGAACACAAAGTGATTGCGGCGGTGGAAGCGCTCGGTGGACGCGTCGAACGCGCGCACCCGTACGACCCGGTGAAACAACACGGCTTTATTGACAGTCAAAAGTACGGCATGCAGGTTTTCAAAAACATTCCAAAAGACGCGCCGTTGATTGTGGCGGAAGCGGTGTGGCAGTATTCGCATCATGTGTTGGCGGGACTGTTGGCGCACGAGGGTCCGATTCTGACGATTGCCAATTGGAGCGGACAATGGCCCGGACTCGTCGGCATGTTGAATCTCAACGCGTCGCTCACCAAGGCGGGCGTCGAATATGCGACGTTGTGGAGCGACAATTTTGACGACCCCATGTTTCTCGGCGGCTTGGTGCGTTGGATGAAAAAGGGCAAGGTCAAGCACGATTTGTCGCACGTTCGCAAATACGACAAAGCCGACGCGCCGGGTGATGCCGCGCAAGTGGGCAAAGCATTCGCAAAAAATTTCCGCGCGGCACAAGCCATCATGGGCGTATTCGACGAGGGCTGTATGGGCATGTACAATGCCATCATCCCTGACGAACTGTTACATGAAACCGGCGTGTTCAAAGAACGCTTGTCGCAATCCGCGCTCGTCGCCAAAATGCGGACCGTGTCGGACGACGAAGCGCGCGCGGTGTACGACTGGTACATCTCACACGGCATGAATTTTCAATTCGGTCCGAACGAAGCCACCGATTTGACCGAAGCGCAAGTTTTGAATCAATGCAAAATGTACATTGCCGCCGTGCGCATCGCAGACGAATTTGGCTGCGCGACGATTGGGATTCAGTACCAACAAGGGTTAAAAGACATGACGTGCGCGTCCGATTTGGTCGAAGGCACATTGAACAATGTCGAACGTCCGCCGGTGTTGGATGCAAGCGGACGCGAATTGTACGCGGGCGAAGCATTGCCGCATTTCAACGAAGTGGATGAGTGCGCGGGACTGGATGCGTTGGTGACGTATCGTTTGTGGCGCGAATTGGGCTATGCGCCCGAAACGACACTGCACGATTTGCGTTGGGGGCGTCAGTACACGGATGAAGCGCTCGACGCGTTTGTGTGGGTGTTGGAAATTTCTGGCGCGGTGCCGCCCGCGCATTTTGCGAACGGTTGGCGCGACGCGCGCGGTGAACGTCAGCCCCCGATGTATTTCCCGCTCGGCGGCAGCACCATCAAAGGCATCAGCAAACCGGGTTGGATTGTGTGGAGTCGCGTCTTCGTCGCCGACGAGGAGTTGAATTTTGATACAGGCATCGCGCAAGTGGTCGAACTGCCACACGCCGAAACCGAGGAACGCTGGCAGCTCACGACGCCCCAATGGCCCATCATGCACGCGGTCCTGCAAGGCATCACGCGCGACCAAATGATGGCGCGGCACAAATCGAATCACATTCAAGTTGCCTACACGCCCGACCAAGCGAGCGCGGTCTATGGCATGTACGCCAAAGCGGCGGCGATGAAAGAGTTGGGCTTGAAGGTGAGTATTTGCGGCGCGGCGTAAACCATTTTAGCGTAAAAAAAATCGCGGACGCCCGTCCGCGATTTTTTTTTATTTAAATTTCGCGCGGCGCAGCAATTCATCCGGGCGCGTGTGAATGCGCGCAATGTCGCGTTCGCTCAACCAATGCGGTTCGCCCAACGCGAGCGCCGCGCCGACAATGCGCGCGTGTTTCACCGCCATCGCCGTAATGTGTTCCACTTGCTGCGCCGTGTTGCCAAACGCAAAGACGCCGTGATTTTGCAGCCACAAGGTGCGCGGCATTTCGTTATACTCGTCAATGAATCGGGTTACGCGTTCGCGCACCTCCCGCGCGAGCGGCACGCCGGGGTCAATGT
>CAZXYP010000201.1:0-9845 GCA_964644955.1 uncultured Anaerolineales bacterium
GGTGGAATTCTCAAATTATGCCAAATCTCGCCCCCAAAGTGAAATGCACCCTGTTATCGGGAAAATGGAATCGGCGTATAATTCACGACGGTTTGTGTACACCGTTTCACACCCTGTAACGAAATTGAGGTTGTCGTGCGAATTATTTTATACACCGGCAAAGGCGGCGTAGGCAAAACATCGATTGCGGCGGCGACGGCAGTCCGCTGCGCGGAATTGGGCTACCGTACCATTGTGCTTTCCACCGACGCCGCGCATTCGCTTGCCGATTCGTTTGATTTGCCGATTGGCAGAGAACCGATTGAACTGGCGCCCAAACTTTGGGGACAAGAAATTGATGTGTTGTATCAAATGGACAAGTACTGGGGCAAAGTGCAAGCGTATTTTCGTTCCATTCTGCAGTGGCGCGGCGTGGATGAATTGATTGCGGATGAAGTGAGCGTACTGCCGGGCATGGAAGAATTGGCGGCGCTGCTCCAAATCGTGTATCTCGCGGAATCGGGCAAGTACGATGTCATTGTCGTAGATTGCGCGCCGACCGGCGAAACGTTGAAACTGTTGTCGCTGCCCGAAGTGGCGCGCTGGTATCTCACGCACATTTTTCCGATGGAACGCATGGCTATGCGGCTTGCGTCGCCGCTCATGCGAAATTTCACCGACATTCCCATGCCCGACGATCAGGTCTTTGAAACCATCAAAGAACTGATTCAGCAGCTCGACCGCATGCACAAATTGCTGAGCGATACAAAAACATCGTCGGTGCGCATTGTACTCAATCCCGAAAAAATGGTCATCAAAGAATCACAGCGCACGTTTACGTACATTAACCTGTACGGCTTTGCCTGTGACCTCGTCGTGTCCAATCGCGTACTGCCCGATTCCGTCACCGACGTCTATTTTGCCGCGCTCAAAGAAGCGCAAGCGCGGTACGGACAAATGATTACGGAATCGTTCGCGCCCGTGCCGATTTATCAAGTTCCCTTTTTGGACCAAGAAGTTGTCGGCTTGCCAATGCTCCAACGCGTCGCCAACATTTTGTACGGCGCACAGGACCCGTCGCGCGTTTTCTATGAAGGCAGCCCGCAAGAAATCGTCAAGAACGGGAAAGGGTATTTGTTGAAAATGAATTTGCCCTTTGCGTCCAAATCGGATGTGCATCTCACACGCGCGGGCGACGAACTCGCCATCAGCGTCGGCAATTTTCGCCGCAACGCGATTTTGCCGCGCGCGCTCGCGACGTTGGAAGTGGAAAAAGCAAAAATGGAAGAAGGCAAACTCGTCGTCAGTTTTGCGTAAAGGAAAAAAAGAATTCATGACACCGGAAACACTCGACCCGCGCGATTGGAACGAACTGCGCGAACTCGGACATCGCATGTTGGATGACATGTTCGAATACATGCAGAATTTGCGCGACCAACCCGCGTGGCAGCCGTATCCCGCTGAAGCGCGCGCGGCGATTGGCGGAGCCGTCCCGCAAAGCGAAACTGACGCGGCAGCAGTCTATGAAAATTTCAAGCAAAATATCTTGCCGTATCCGAACGGCAACATTCACCCGCGTTTTTGGGGATGGGTGCAAGGCACGGGGACGCCGCTCGGTGTTTTGAGCGAAATGCTCGCAGCGACGATGAATCCCAACGTCGGCGGCGGCAATCACAGCGCGGCGCATGTCGAGACTCAGGTCATTGATTGGCTCAAGGAAATTTTCGATTTTCCAAAAGATGCAAGCGGGCTTTTGGTCAGCGGCGGCTCGATGGCAAATTTTGTCGGACTCGCCGTCGCGCGCAATGCGCGCGCGAATTTCGATGCGCGCGCGCAAGGATTGAGCGGACACGCGCCGCTCGTGTTTTACGGCTCGGTCGAAATGCACTCGTCCATTTTGCGTTCGACGGAATTGCTCGGCGTCGGCAATCAATACTTGCGCCGCATTGCGGTCAATGAAGCATTTGAAATTGATGTGCACGCGCTGCGTGATGCGATTGTGCAGGACAAGCAAAACGGTTTGCAGCCCGTGTGCGTTATCGGCAACGCGGGTACGGTCAACACGGGCGCAACCGATGACCTTGACGCGCTGGCAAACCTTGCGCGCGAATTTGGTATGTGGTTTCACGTAGACGGCGCATTCGGCGCGTGGGCGTACGCGCTGCCCGAATTTCGCGCGCGCATGAAAGGGTTTGAACGCGCGGACTCGCTCGCGTTCGATTTGCATAAATGGTTTTATGTGCCGTACGAAGCGGGCGCGACACTGGTGCGTTCGAACGACGCGCATTTTCAAACTTTCACCGTCACCCCCCCCTACCTGAAACACACGGGACGCGGACCGCACAGCGGGCAAAATTGGTTCACCGATTATGGGCTGCAACTGTCGCGCGGCTTTCGCGCATTAAAAGTGTGGATGGCATTTGAAACCTTCGGGATGGAAAAAATGACGCGCCTGTTTCGGCAAAACATTGCGCAGGCGCAATCCCTCGCCGCGTTGGTCGAACGCGCGCCGCATCTGGAACTCGTCGCGCCGCATCCGCTCAACGTCGTCTGTTTTCGTTTCGTCGCGCCTAACCTTGACGACGCCAAGTTAAACGCGTTGAATCAAGAACTCCTCGCGCGCATTCAAGAATCGGGCATCGCCGTGCCTTCGCAAACGACACTGCACGGCAAATTCGCATTGCGCTGCGCGATTACAAACCATCGCAGTCGCGACGAGGATTTTGAAATGCTGGTGCAAGCAGCGGAACGCATCGGCGCGGAATTGATGGAACAATTCGCATAAGCGTATTTTCGACAAATCATCCGTTGTGCATATAGTTACAACATGTCCGCGAAACACAGAATCGAACCGACACCGCCGGAACGCTGGCGCAAATATCTGACCGATTACAACGAAGGGCTGGGACTCGTCTATGAGCGTTTGATGCTCAATGACTTTCTCGAAACTCTGCGGAAAAAATATCGTGTCGAATCCGTACTCGAAGCGCCCATTTATGGCATGGCGGGCGTAAGCGGCATTAATTCCGTTTTGCTCGCGCGCAGCGGCGCACACGTCACGTTGGTGGACGACACTGCGGAACGGCTCGACGGGATTAGGCGCATCTGGAATGAATTGGGATTGAACGCCATATTCAGTCTCCAGTCTCCAATCTCCGGTCTCGAATTCCCAACTCGTTCGTTCGACCTCGTATGGAATTGGGCGGCGTTGTGGTATTTGCCGGACCCGGAAAAATGGATTGGCGAGATGGTGCGCGTGTCACGCAATTTGATTTTTATTGCCATGCCGAATCGCGCGCAGGTCGGATATTTGATGCGAAAATATGTATTGGAAAAAGATTTTGTGCGGTACGTAGATGAAACGTGGGCAAACATCGGACGCGTGAAAACGATTTTGCGCGATTGGGATTGTGTTATCCTTGACGAGGGCGTATTGGATGTGCCGCCGTGGCCCGACACGGTGATGCCCGCCGCCGAAGTGTTGAAACGGCTCGGCATACAATCGCAAGAAATGAGCGCGCGGTTTGAAGGCGACGGCTGGCAGTGGAGTGCGATGGATTATTATTTGGGCAACAAGCCGGAACTAAAAGCGCAGATGGAGCGTTACGCGTTTCTGGAACGCGCGCCCGTGCCGTGGCAAATCAAAAGTGTTTGGGCGCATCATCGCTATGTGGTCGCGCGGGTAGAGAGTTGAGGCAGCTATGGTAACACGTTCAATTCTTATCGAACCGAAAATCGAATATCCTGAATCGGATGGACAGCTGATGGCAGAAACATCATTCCACATGGATACGATAATTTATCTCTTGACCGCGCTGCGCGACTTGTTTCGCCGCGCCGCAGATGTATTCGTCGGCGGCAACATGATGATGTATTACGTCGAAGGCGAACCGCGTCAATCCATCGCGCCGGATGTGTTTGTCGCCAAAGGCGTTCCCAACCATCCCCGTCGCGTGTACAAAATTTGGGAAGAAGGACACGCGCCGAGCGTCATTTTCGAAATTACCTCGCGCTCGACGCGGCTGGATGATTTGGGCATCAAACGCGGTTTGTATGCAGCGCTGGGAGTGCAAGAATATTTTCTTTTTGACCCACTCCAAGAATATCTCACGCCACCCTTGCAAGGGTATCGTTTGGCGCATGAGGAATATACGCGCATCGAACCCGGCGAGAACGGACATCTCTACAGCGATGAATTGGGCATTGAACTGGGGATCCTCGAGCAAGAGCTGCGTGTGATAGACCCGCTTACAAAAAATGTCTGGTACACTCCGTTGGAAAGTCTGGAAGCCACGCGCGAAGCGGAACAAGCCGCGCGCGAAGCAAAACGCAACGCCGAACATGAACACCAAGCGCGCGTCGCCGCCGAAGCCGAAGCGGCGCGTCTTCGCGCCGAACTTGAACAATTACGCGCCAAGCAGGACTGAATGATTGCGCCCGACACATTGACTCTGACACAAATCGAAACCGATTCTTATGCCAACGTTTCGATTGTCATTCCCGCGTTCAACGAAGCACAAGGTCTGCCGGAAGTTTTGAACAATTTGCGCGCGTGGATGGAGCGCGGCGCCGAAGTGATTGTGGTGGATGACGGTTCGACGGATGAGACCGCACGCGTTGCCGCCGACGCGGGGGCGCGTGTGATTCGCCACCGGCACAATCGCGGCTACGGCGCGTCGCTCAAATCGGGCATTCGCGCGGCAGAACGCGACATTGTCGTCACCTTTGACGCGGACGGGCAATTCGATACAAACGACCTTGAAAAAATCGTCAACGCGTTGCACGACAGCGATATGGCGGTTGGCGTAAGACCCAAAGGCGCCGGGTCACCAACGCTTCGCAAGCCGGGCAAATGGCTGCTCGGCAAAACCGCCAATTATTTGGCGCAAACGCAAATTCCCGATTTGAACTGCGGTTTTCGCGCGCTGCCTGTCGAAACCGCGCTGCGCTTTTTGAATCTGTTACCAAACGGTTTTTCTTTTACGACAACTTTAACACTTGCCATGTTCAAAGACGGGTATAATGTGGCGTATGTGCCGATTACGGTGCATCCGCGCACGACCGGCAAGAGCAGCGTGCGCGTCGCGGACGGGTTCAATACATTGCTTTTGATTATTCGTATCATTGCCCTATTCGACCCATTGAAAGTGTTTTTGCCCGCGAGCGCGCTGCTGTTTCTGGCGGGCATCGGCTATTGGATTTTCGACAGCATTGCGCTCGGTCGGTTGAACATTCCTTCGGGCGCAGTCATTCTAATTGTCTCTGCCATCATGGTGTTTATGTTCGGCATTCTCGCCGACCAGGTGAGCGCCATGCGGCGGGGACAACACGAATAAAGATGGGAGACTAGAGACTGGAGATTGAATCCTATCGCCAGTCTCTAGTTTCTCGTCTCTAGTCTCCATTCACATGGCTTTCTCAACGTATAGTAATATCGCAACTTCCATTCTCAATAACAAAGCCGGGCGCGTCACGCTGCCCAGCATGGTCACGTTCATTGTCACGTGGCGCTGTAACTTGCGCTGTTTCATGTGTGACGTGTGGAAAAAAACCGACCACGACGACATGACGCCCGAAGAAGCGGGGAAAATTTTCAAGCAAATTCAAAAACTCGACACGCTGCGGCTGACGGGTGGCGAACCGTTTTTGCGGCGCGACTTTGACAAACTCGTCGGCAGCATTCTGCAAGTAACCGACCCGACGGTGGTGCATATCACGACCGCCGGTGTAATGTACGAACGCATTATCGAATTTGTGAAATCGTTTGGCTCGAAAAAACTGCACCTGAAGGTTTCGATTGACGCGGTGGGCGACCGTCACGACGAAATTCGCGGCTATCGCGGTTTGTACAATAAATCGCTGCGCACGCTCCGCACGCTCGCGGAATTGCGCGGACAGTACGGTTTTTATCTCGGCGTCAATCAAACAATTTCGGACCGCAATTGGGACCACATCGAACCGCTGCGCGAGGCAATGGGCGAACTCGGCATTCCCGTGCATTACGCGATTGCGACCGACCATTACACGCTGTATCGCATGAATACGTCCAAAGAAAATGAAAAGCCCAACATGCGTTCCGTTTCGATGAGCGATTACACGCCGGAACAATTGCAGTACATTTTCGACCAACTCGACCGCCGCGACGCCATTCACGATGTGCCGGAATGGATTGTCCAGCGATATTATTTACACGGCTTGAAAAATCGTCTGCTCAAAGGCATCGAAGAACCGAAACCATCGTGCATTGAATTGTTCAATCACATGCGCCTCATGCCGAACGGCGATGTAATGACGTGCGTGTACTATCCGAACGTCGTCGGCAATTTACGGACGCAAACATTGGAAGAGGTTTGGTTCGGCAAAGAAATCGAGCCGCAGCGCCGCGTCGTGAAAAACTGCGTCGGCTGCTGGGCGGGCTGTGAAGTGAAACCGAACGCCATTTACACGGGCGATATTGTCAAGGCGTTCACGATGGGTCCGGTGAGCGACAGGTCAAAAGACGCACCGATGCCGACGGGCAGTAATCCGTCATCGGTGAACGGTAATGGGTCGGCAGAGAAGGCGCCGAATGTGACGTTCATGGATGCCTAAACGCGTCTACATCGCCTACACGGGCGGCACGATTGGAATGACAAATACCGGCGAGGGGTACGCTCCTGCGCCGGGTTTTCTTGAAGCGCGCCTGCGCGAAATGCCCGAGCTGCGCGACGCGTCCATGCCCGAATTTGTTTTGCACGAATACGAACCCCTGCTCGATTCGTCCAACATGACCCCGCGCGAATGGCTGCTCATCGCGCACGATATTTTTGAAAATTATGACGCGTTCGACGGCTTTGTCGTTTTGCACGGCACCGATACGATGGCTTACACCGCATCGGCGCTGCCGTTTCTGCTGGAAGGTTTGAACAAGCCCGTCATTCTCACCGGCTCGCAAATTCCATTGGTGAAATTACGCAACGACGCGCGCGCGAATTTAATCACTGCGCTTTTGCTCGCGGCGAATTATGAGATTGCCGAAGTGTGTTTGTATTTCGGCGACAAACTCTTGCGCGGCTGTCGGACCGTCAAAGTGAACGCCACCGGCTTCGACGCGTTCGACTCGCCCAACTTTCCGCCGCTCGGCAAAATCGGCATTGACATTCAAATTGACTGGAGTTTGGTGCGCCGCGCGCTGACGACACCCTTGAAAATGCCGCCGGGCGAATTGAACGCCACAGTCGGCGCGCTGCGGTTGTTTCCCGGCATCTCGGCGCAACTTTTGGAAAATGTGCTGCGGACGCCGCTGCAAGGATTGGTGCTTGAAGCGTACGGCACGGGCAACGCGCCCGACCGCGACAATGCGCTGCTCGACACCTTTGCGCGCGCGACGGAACGCGGCATTGTGATTGTGGATTGCACGCAGTGTTTGCGCGGCACGGTCAACCTGAATTCGTATGCAACCGGCGCGGCGTTATTGCAAGCGGGCGTCATCAGCGGCGCGGACATGACGCCGATTGCGGCATTGACGAAATTACATTATTTGATTGGCAGTGGTTATCCTGCGGAACAAGTGCGCGCGCTGATGCAAGAGAATTTATGCGGCGAGGTGACGACCTGAACCTTTCAATCTTTATGCGTATGATTCCGTTCGTCATTGCGCCAATTTTGCTGGCGGGCTGCCTCCTCGGCGACCCGATGGCAGAAAGCCGGTACTATTTTGAAAACGCGACGACCCAAGAGGTGCGCGTCAAAACCATCATGCGCAAAGGTTGTCGTTCCTCGCTCGAATTGACACACGAGGAACGCGAATTCACGGTAGCGGCAGCAACGACACACACATTGTACGAGACGCGAACCGTTGTCGAACCCATTCAGCCGAGCGGATGTTTCGAGGCAATTCAGGTTTTCGATCCAGCGGGAAAACTGCTGTACGCGCAGCAACCAACGGACGACACACGGTGGCGTCAAGAACCACCCCAGCAAGATGCGTTGAGTGTTTCGTTTACGTTCACCCTGCGGCAAAAAGATTTGCAGGCACAATAGGAGCATTGCTTTGCCAGTACTGGTAATCGGTCTCGACGGCGCGACGTTTGATTTGATTCATCCTTTTATCGCGCAAGGGTTTCTCCCCAATCTCCAATCTCTAATCTCTAAGGGCTCTTGGGGAGAATTATCCTCAACGGTCCCTCCGGTCACCGCGTCCGCGTGGAATTCGTTCATGACCGGAAAAAATCCCGGCGGACACGGCATGTTTGATTTCATGCAGCGCCGCAAAAATTCGTACGACCTCACGCCGATTTCGAGTCACGACCGCGACGGCAAAGCGGTTTGGGAAATCGCCGGTGAACATGCCAAACAAAGCATCGTCATGGGCGTGCCGGTCACCTATCCGCCAACGCCGTTGAACGGATTGATGGTGACGGGCATGTTGACGCCGCGCGGCGCGCCCGATTACACCTATCCAGCCGAATTGAAAAATGAAATCGCGCAGAACGTCGGCGAATACATTGTGTATTCTGACGAAGTGTATTCCAAAGGACGCGGCGAGGTTTTTTTGAACGCGCTGCACTATTCCATTCAACAGCGCGCGAAAACGGCAGCGTATCTGCTGCAAAAATATCCGTGGGACTTGGGCGTCCTCGTTTTTCCCGAAACGGATACGGTGTGTCACGGCTTGTGGTGGGCGTATGACGCGACGCATCATCAACACGCGCAAGAGGACGCGGAAAAATTCAGGAACGGCATCCGCGACATTTATCAAGACATTGACGCGCGCATCGGCGAACTCATCGCCGCACTGCCAAATGACACAACCATCATTGTCATGTCGGACCACGGACACGGACCGCTGCGGAATTTTTTATATGTCAATAATTTTCTGAAGCAGCGCGGCTATCTCAAAATCAAAAACGCGGCCGCGTCGCAAATCAAAAATGTCGCGTTCGGCGCGGGCCTGACGCCGCGCGCCGTGTACGGCATGTTGCTGAATATGGGCTTGGGCAAACTGCGGCGCACGATGGACAAGCGGCGCGGCGGGCGCGGCATGTTGAAACGCTTTTTCCTTTCGCTCAACGATGTGGATTGGCAAAACACGCGCGCCTATTCCATCGGTTACATCGGCGAAGTGCATATCAATCTCAAAGGGCGCGAGCCGCAAGGCATTGTCGAACCCGGCGCGGCATACGAACAATTGCGCGACGAATTGATACGCGATTTACGCGCGTTACAATTACCCGACGGGTCGCCGTTGGTGGAACACCTTTGGAAAAAAGAGGAAATCTACAGCGGCGCGCACGTTTTCGACGCGCCCGATATTTTGTTTCTGCCCAAAAATTTGGAAACGATTGCGTTCGGCGATTTTGAATTCGGCTCGAATAAAATCCTCGAACCGTCATACGGCGTCTCATCATCCCATCGGATGAATGGCATTTTCATCGCTGCCGGTCCGAATATTCAAGTCTCCGCTCTCCGGTCTCCCAATCTCACCGACCTCGCGCCCACGATTTTGCACGCGCTGCAGCTGCCCGTGCCAACGGACATGCACGGACGCGTGTTGAATGAGATATTTTCCGACGCGCGCGCAATCGAGTACGGCGGCAGCGCGGCGTCTGGGCGCGCCGCAGGCGAAGGATATTCCCGAGCCGAAGAAGAGGAAGTGATAGCACGGCTAAAAGATTTGGGATACATTTCTTGACGCGGGGTGTTTTGTTTTCATCCTTTGCTGTGCTAGAATCACAGCTCGCTTCGCCTTGCCCCGCAAACAATTCCTTGGGAGGTCGCTATCAAAACGTATTCGCATTGGCTTGTCCTGAGTGTGCTTGCCTCACTCTTGCTCGGCATCGGTTGCAGTGCAACGCCGCCCCCTGCCCCAACCGAAATTCCCGCCA
>CAZXYP010000202.1:0-9778 GCA_964644955.1 uncultured Anaerolineales bacterium
CTGCCCCGGGACACGACCCAAGGTTGCCATATACGGACGACTTGCCCGATAAAGCACAATCATGAGCGAAAGCAGCACCGCAATTGTAAGCCCAACCAGCACATCGGAAAGGATTACGCCAAATAAGGCGACGAGTGCGAGCACAAAATCCGTACGGCGTCCCTCACGATAGCGCCGCAGTTCTTGATAATCCATCAAGCCCAGCACCGAGGCAATCACAATCGTGCCGAGCACTGCATTGGGCAGCGGCGCGAATAACTTGGTGAGAAACAATAGCGTGAGCAAGACCAGCCCTGCCGCAACCAATGCCGTCAATTGTGTTTTGGAACCTGAAGCTTCGCCCGTGGCAGAAATAGAAAGACTCGCGTCCGCTGTCATACCCTGACTTAGCCCCGAACCGAGATTTGCCATGCCCATCGCAATCAGTTCCTGGTCACCGTCAAGCGCATAATGATATTTCCCCGCAAAGGCGCGCGCACTCCCCAGCGATTCCCCCACCGCCAAAAACACGATGCCTCCGGCGCCTGCAATCAGAAACGGCAATTGAGAAAGCGGGATTCCCGGCAAACCGAACTGCGGAAGACCGGTAGGAATTTCGCCAACGACGCTGACACCGTAACTTGACAGATTCAGCAACGAGGAAATAAGAATCCCAAACACCAACGCAACCAATCCCGAGGGAATGTGCCGAAAATTGCGCCGCACAAGCAAGATGAGGAGAATCGTAAGCGCACTTACTGCCATCGTCGCGAGATTGGCGTCGCCGAGTTCAGAAATCAAAAAAGCCATCTGTTGAAATACATTGCCGTCGCCTGCCGGTACGCCAAAGAGTTTTGGCAATTGTCCCACCCCAATGGTGATTGCCAAGCCAAAGACGAAACCCGTGACGACGGGCTTGCTTAAAAAGTCGGCAATAAATCCCAGGCGAATGATGCCCGCGATGAGCAGCATCACTCCCACGGTGAGCGCCAGAGCGGACGTTAATGCCCAGAACGTCGTCGCGTCGCCACCAGCAAGCGGCGCAATCACTGCCGCCGACATGACTGCCATCGTCGAACTCGCAGTGACCTTGACGTGGCGGCTGCTGCTAAAGACAGCATACAGCGTCATCGCCGCGAGTGCGGTGTAAAGTCCTGCTTCGGGAGGAACTCCGGCGATGCCGGCGTATGCCATCGCACTCGGAATCCCAACTCCCCACACTGTTAGCCCTGCAATCAAGTCATACCGCAGATTCGTTCTCTGATATGCCGGCAGCCATTTGACGATGGGAATAAAACGGGGAATGGCAGCACGCACGCGCTCAGGTGCCGTGCGCAATCGTTCGGGGGACGTATGCAAGTACGCCGCGGCGCGATCGCGCTGCGCCATCGCGGCGGCGCCGAGGGTCTCTTCGAGTCTTTTGAATTCTTCAGACATGACGCACCGATTCGTTGAAAGATAGCATCTCACTATAACCCAAAATAACTATTCGGAGCATCCCCCAACACAGAGTACTTTTGGTCTATGCAAATGAATGAATTGCGCATAGGATGGATATGATTATAATCCTTTATGGATTTTTTTCAGCTCTATGGCATACTCCAGTCTCCTCTCTCATGTCAAACTGACTCGCCCCGCACTTGTACCCGAGTTGGTCAGTCGCCCGCGCCTCGTCCGGCGTTTGGATGACATCTTGAGCAAGCCGGTCACTTTACTCGCGGCTCCGGCTGGGTATGGCAAGTCAACTTTGCTCCTCGAATGGCTTTCTCAATCTCCCATTCCTTCCTGCTGGATTTCCCTTGACGAGAGCGACAACGACCTGCATCTCTACGCCGCGTATCTTGTTGGCGCCATTCAGACGATTTTTGTGAACGCGCTGCCGACGAGTACGGGCTTGATTGATTCCGGCGCTCAGGTTCCGCCGTTGGAACTGGCGACGACGCTCAGTAATGAAATCGCCGAGCTTCCCATCCCCTTCGTGCTTGTTCTGGACGATTACCATTGCGTCAAAAGCAATGCCATTCACGAATTCATGAGTGACCTGATTCGCCGGCTGCCCGCGCCCTTGCATTTGATTATCGTTACGCGCAGCAGCGCGCCGCTGCCACTCGGCAAATTACGCGCGCAAGGACAACTCGGTGAGCTGCGCGCGCATGATTTGCGCTTTACGCTCGATGAGACGCGCGCGTTTTTGATCCATGAATTGGGGCAAGCGCCGCGCGACGAATGGGTTGCGCGCTTGCAAGAACGCATCGAAGGATGGGCAGCGTGCTTGCGTTTTGCGTCATTCTTGTTGCGCGAAAATCCATCCTCGCCGGATATTATCGAGCGCTTGGTGACGCAGCAAGACCGTCAGCTGATGGACTATATGCTGGGCGAAATCTTGTCACAGAAATCACCGCCGGTCCAAGAGTTTATGCTCAAGACGGCATTCCTGGAACGCTTTACCGCGCCGGTTTGTCAAGCCATCATGGGCACGCCAAACGCCGCAGACAGCTTTGCCATTTTGGACGAGTTGGTGCGAGATGACCTCTTGATTCTCGAACGCGATGAAAACGAACGCTGGTACAGATACATTGACCTGTTTCGGGATTTTTTGCGCGCGCGGGCAATGACACAATTTGATACCCAACAGATTACCAAAATCCATTTTCATGCGAGCAATTGGTTTGTGCAGCGCGGGTTCATTACCGATGGGATTCGTTACAGCATTGGGGCAAGGGACCGGAAACGCGCCGCGCAAATTGTTGGAGAGAATCTTCAACCGGCATTTGACCACGCCGCCGTGCGCCCTTTAGTTGAATCATGGCTCGCGCTGTTCCCGGTCGAAATGTTGGACAAGTATGTCGAGCTGGTTATGGCGCGCGTGTGGTTATTGGGCATCGAGTTGCGCCCTGCCGCCATTCCGCCTCTGCTTGCGCGTGCAGAGGAACTCCTTGCAGCTGCAAACGACATGGATTCCGCAACGCGGCGCCGTATCGAGGGCGAAATCGCATATCACCGCATCGCAATTGCTTATTTTTCCAACAACAGTTCACACGCGCTTGAACTTGTACAGCAGAATCGAGAAAATCTTCCCGACGGCTCCGGATATGTGCGCGGCAATGTCTTGACTTTTCAAGCCTGGTCGCTTCGAGCCACGGGCAAATTAGATGCGGCATTGCAATTGCTGACGCGCGGGCTCCAAGAAGATGCCTCACACTCGCGGGAATTTGTGCTGCGCTTGTTGCTTGCCTTATCAAATATCTATTTAAACGAAGCAGACCTAATCAATGTGGAGCAAACTAGCTTGAACCTCCTCCGGCTCGGGATGGGACGGTCCAAACTCGTTCAGAGCTGGGCGCATCATTTTTTGGGCTGGACGTACTATGAATGGAATCGGATGGAAGCTGCATCGCAACATTTCGCGGCAGCGGCAGAGCTGCGGCATCAGGGCAACCTCAAGGCAGGGCATGAAGGACTTGCGTGGCTGGCGCTGTCACAGCAAGCACAAGGATTCACGGATGCTGCCAATGCGACAATGCAAGAGTTGCGGACCTTTACGAGCCAAAGCGGTTCCGGCGCATTGGAGGTTGATGCCGCCTCCTACCGCGCGCGACTGGCATTGATGCAGGGAAACACGGATGCGGCGCGGCATTGGGTGGATGGAGTCTCGTTTGCTCCCGCGCCCGACATGGATTTTGCAATCGAACCGCATCTGACTCGATTGCGGGTGCTATTGGCAACACGCAAACCCCAGGACAAGGAAACCGCGCTGCGGGAGACCGAAGCGCTTTTGTGCGTCGCGCGAGACTTGCATAACAAACGACGCGCGATTCAACTGTATGCCCTGCAAGCGATGGCGCAGGACGCACTCGGCAATCGCGCACACGCGCTGGATTCATTGGCGCAAGCCGTTTCTTGGGGTGAAGCGGGCGGATTCCTCCGAACCTTTCTCGAGTTGGGTCCCGGCATGGCGCGCCTGTTGAATCATCTCCAGACGCAGGGGAAATCCGCCGCGTACATTCAGCGGATTCTGTCAGCCGGCGCGCACAATGGTCGGGGAAGTGCCGCAGACACGACGCTTGCGAATGAAACCCCGCGTCTGGTTGAACCGCTCACGCTGAGAGAGCTCCAGATTATGCAGCATCTGGCACAGCAATACACCAACAAGGAGATTGCTCAGAAACTGGTCATTTCTCCGCAAACGGTCAAGGCACATATTGACCATATTCATCAAAAGCTGGGCGTCAACAATCGCCACGAAGCCGTTCGCGTTGCCCTCGCGTTCGGACTCATCGAAAGCCCCAAATCGGGCGCCACCGCCTGAATTTGCAATCCTTCGCCCGTCCCTTCTTCCCCTCCAGTACGCTAAATGTACCCCGTCATGGGGGATGGTATTCCGTCGCCATTCACTTATGCTATGGTGGCGCAATTTTATGCATACCCCTATTGCAATGGAACCGGAACGAACAAATATAGGTCAGCCAATGCCAGCTCAAGAGATTGATATGGCGAGCTTTGGCACCTATTTGATTCGAGTTCAGGGGAATCTGAGCGCAAATTGGCTCGAGTATTTTGACGACATTTCCATCATTGTCTCTGCGCCGACCGGCAGCCGCGCCACAACAACAATTATCACCCACGACGCTGATCAGGCGGCGCTGCACGGGCTATTGAGTCGCCTCTTTACCTTTGGTTATCCTCTGCTCTATCTGGAATTGGTAAGTGGAAAATAACAAATCCATCCAGCCGGAGTTTGGCAAACTCCCCAATCCCTGGATTCGTTGCTCCAGCCGGATCGCCTAGAGCAGCGTCCGATTCGATCAAGACACAAACCTTTCGGATTTCGGTGATCTAAACATCGCAAAAACCCGAAAGATCTTTTCCCCCCGGACCAAATAGGAATCTCCCCCAAAGTCCAATAGCCGTGCAATTGCCGAGTCCTGTATCAACGGAGTGGTGCGTTCGGCTGCCGCACCTTATTTGGCTTGCAGTGGGGTCACGCTTGAAAAACGCGCGTCGCGTTCCAACATGTTTGCCAAACCGGCGCGCAATGAAATTTGCGGGGACCAGCCAAGCAATTTTGCCGCCAGCGAAATGTCGGCGACAAGACGCGTGACCCCTGCCCCCTCTTCTTCGTTATACAAACGATGCGTTTGTGTTTGCAGCAACGTTTCAATTTCATCCACCAATTGCTTCATGGACACATCCACACCCGAACCGATATTGATGCAGGCGCGGTTGATGTTTTGCGCCGTCGCCGCCAACATCAACGCGCGTACCACATCGTCAATATACACAAAATCGCGCGACTGTTTACCGCTGCCAAAAATCACGAGCGAGCCGCCGCTCAATGCCGCCTGCAAAAAACGCGGAATGACCGGCGCATGCGCGGGCGGCAATTGCTGCTGCGGACCATACGCGTTAAAAATTCGCAGCGCGACCGATTCAATGCCGGATAACGCGCCGATGGCGTGAATATAATACTCCGCCGCGAGTTTGCTCACCGCATAGGGTGAGGTCGGACGCATCACTGCATTTTCCGAAACCGGCTGCTGTGTTTGTTCACCATACGCCGCGCCGGACGACGCCAGAATCACGCGCCGCACGCCCGCGTCGCGCATTGCCGTCATTAACGCGACCGTGCCGCCGACATTCACTTGATTGTATTCGACGGGATAGAGAATGGATTCGGGCACCGACACGCGCGCCGCGAGATGATAGACACAATCCACCCCGCGCAGCAGACCCCACAATTTTGGCACATCGCGCACATCGCCGCGCGCAAAAATAACGCGCGGGTCAAGCCCGCGTGAATCGCCCGCGCTCAAATCATCGAGCACGCGCACTCCATGTCCTGCCGCAACAAGTTGATTGGCAAGCGCGGTGCCGATAAAGCCCGCGCCCCCCGTAATCAAAAAATTCATTGATAATAATTTTGATCGTCGGGCGCGTCATTCGGATCAAGGGCGATATCCACTTGCCGCGCAAAAATGCGCCAGACCGCAAACCCGATAAGGATCATGATTCCCAACAAACTGATACCAATAATGCCGACCGCGCCCAAAATCGCGGCGAGTGAAAACACATTCGTGCCGCCGTTGGAGGCGCTGCTGCTTCCGCTTGCGCCACTGTCATCCGGCCCCACAATCGTCGGAATGACGGGGCGCGGCAGCGGCGTTGCGGTGGGACCGCGCTGCGCGACCGATTGCGGCGTTATGGTCAAAACTTGCGCGGGTTCAAGCGTCAGCGTAGGAGGTTCGGGTGTTGCGGTTGGCGGAACCCGCGTCGGCGGCACGCGCGTCGGTGGAATTTCGGCGGTTGGTGGAACCGGCGTGTCCGGCGGCGTTGGCGTCGCGCTCGGTTCAATCTGAACCGCCGGAATATCGCCGCGCGGCAAGAGACACATGACGTCAAAAAAAACCTTGTCGCTCGCGGAACTGCTCAAATTGTACACGCGCACAAACACCGTCGCCTGATTCGACATTGCCGCAAAGGTAATCCGCATATCGGGGTGATTCAAACTGCGCCCCGAGGAACCGGTGCCGACTTCCGGTCCCCATTTCATGTTTTGCGAAGTAGGATCAGTCCCGCCGTACGGGTCCACGCCGACGCGGCGAATGATTTGGTCATCCACTTTGATATTGTTGCCGCCGCCGGTATCGCGCAGCATTGCCGCCCAACCGACGGAAAATTCATACGACGCGCCGGGCGTCAAACCGGTAATGACCTGATAAATGCCCGCGTCAAAACGCGTGCCGTCGCCGTGAATGTACTGCGACGACGAACCGCCAATGTCGCCGTTCGCGCTTTCATTGTCCGCCAAATCATACGCGGGCCAATCGCCATTGATGAGAAACGCGTTCCATGAATTGGCGACAACGCCGTGCGCGGTGTCATAACCGCCATCGGTAATGGAACCGTTACGCGTGAGATTGTCGCCGCGCGTGGTGCAGGGGCCTTGCGCGTACGCGCGTGGCGTCAGGGGCGTGGTGAGTGGAATTACGATGGTGGAAAGAACAAGCGCGCAGAGAAAAACGCGGGAAAAAATAGAACGCATAAATGGTGCTTGCATCAATTGTAATCTTTATTTGCGGCGGAGCAAAAGGAATAGCGCGGCGCCAAACAAAACGATTGCGCCGACCATGCCAAAGAATCCGATAAACGCCAACAGTCCGAAACTGCCCAACTCGAACGGCGCGGCATTGTCATTTTCGCTTTGTGCTGCCCTCGCCGCGCGGGCACGCGTCGGACGCGCGGTGGGTTCGACTTGCGCGATTTTGCGCGTCGGACGAACGGTCGGCGCGTCGGTTGGTTCTTGCGGCGGTTCGGCAGTTGGCTCAACGGTTGGCGCGTCCGTCGGCGCTTGTATCGGCTCGGGCGCGTCCGTCGGCGGAACGCGTGTGGGCTGCGCGGCAGGCGGGTCCGTAGGCGGTGGCGGCGGCGGCGTCACCGTGGGCTGTGCGATTTGAATCGGCGGCATTCCGGAATCTTCAAACAGACCGAGCGTGTCCACAAACACATCCACATGCTTGTCACCGTACGGATTGTTCACCCAAATAAAAACGGTAATGTGGTCGGCGCGCGCATATTCGCTGACCTGCAAAACATCGTCTTCAAAACGACCTTTGCCAAAGAAATCACCCGACCATTTGATGTTGGACGAATTGGGATCGGCACCGCCGAACGGGTCAATGCCCAACCGCCGATTCACCTGGTCGCCGTCATGCCAACCTTGCCCATTGACATTGACCACACAAAACGGACACGAAAAACGATAGCCCTTGCCCGGCGTCACGGCGACGCGCTGAAATACTTTGCGGTCAAACGGCGCATCGCCCGCGAACGTCAACGACGGTCCTTTGGGCCAACCTTCATGTTCGGTCAATCCAACGCCGCTCGGATTGTCACATTTCCACAATGCCGAACACGCGCCTTCGTTGCCATAAAAATTGTCGAACGTACAATCGGGCAGCAAACCGCATTTCGGGTCTTGCGCGGAAACCGATTGCGAATCTGAGACAAAAAACAAGAGCGCCAGCAGAATTGCCGCGCCCGTTGCGAACACGTTTCTGTACATCACTGTAGTAACTATATGCGAGAAAAATTGCTTGTCAATTTTGAAACGGTTTTGAAACTGCCGCATCACTTGTTACAATCGCGCATGGGAACGCGGTCAATACAAAACCGTCGCGCCGACCGTAACGCTTGTGGTATCAATCCTTGTATCGAGGTTTCAAATTGCAAATCCTATCGCCTACCGCTGTAACGCGCGGTGAAATCGAAAAACTATTTGCGCGCGCGGACGAAATTCAAAACGGCGCGCCGCCGCGCATACAAAACAAACGCATCGCGCTCGCCATGCCGTACATTCCCGCGCCGTTTCCCATTGACATTGAAAAAACGTTACGCGACGCCAATGCCGAAATCATACCGCTTGCGTCGAACCCAAACCCCGCCCACGTCGCCCAATCCATCTGCGCAGCCAACGCGTCCGTCGCGATTGTGAGTCACGCCCAAGAAGGCGGTGTGAGCAAAATCGCCGCCGCGTGCAGCACTCCCCTGCTCAATGCCGGCGACGGCATAAATGAAAACCCGCTGCGCGCGCTCATGGACGCGTATGCCATTTACGCGCGCAAAGGAAATCTGCAAAACCTGCGTATCGGACTCTTGGGTAACTTGAAATTTGCGGCGGAGGCGCATTCCCTCGCGCGCGTGTTGGGGACATTCGAAAGTCGCCTTTCGTTCATCACGCCCGCCGCGCTTTCGATGCCGTATGATTTGACCGATGAAGTGCGCTTGACCGCGTACGAAGTCGAAGAAACCAATGACCTCGCGACAACTCTGCGCAAAACAGACGCGCTGGTGTTGTTTAACATTGACGCGGCGCGCGTTGACAAGAAAATCTACGACAAGTTGAAAAATTTCTACACGCTCACGCCCGAAACATTTGCGGAAGCAAAACAAGGACTCGTCATTCTCGGTGCTTGGGACGGCGCGGAACATCTTCTCGTCCCTGCCCGCCCGCACGCGGAACGCGCTGCGCGCGCGATGCTGTTGACAATGTGTGAAGCGTAGGGGCGAAGCATTTGCAGCCAATTACATATTATGCGACGCAGACGCGAGGACAAATGCTTCGCCCCTACTCGCGGCTTGATGCGCGTACCGCGTCGTTTCGGGCAAACGATAACCGCGACAGCACCGCAGCACAAAATCCATCGCGGTTTCTAAATCAATCCGATGTCCGATGGAAACGTAAACGGGATGGATGACGCGCTTGGCATTCAGTTTTGTTCGCAGCGCCGCGCCAATGATTTCGTTTTGATGAATCAAAGGTGTCCACGCGCCGATGCGCTTTTCCGGCGCGGCTGCGCGTCCGACCAAAAGCGATTTCGCGCAGCCGATGCTTGGCATGTCGAGCAGCACGCCCAAATGACACGCGATGCCAAAACGGCGCGGATGCGCGCGTCCCTGCCCGTCCACGATGAGTAAATCGGGCGCGGATTGTAATTTTTCAAACGCGTCGAGAATCACCGGCGCTTCACGATACGCGAGCAGACCGGGAATGTACGGAAACGTCACGGGACGCCGCGCGATGGCCGTTTCGACCAACTCCAATTCGGGGAACGACAACACGGCGATGGCGGCACGCGCAATCGTGTTCTCTGCTTCAAAACCCACATCCACGCCCGCGACAAAATGCACCGCGCCGAAATCATTCGTCGCGCGCACGCGCTGCGCAAGCGCGGTCTGTTCCGCGCTCGCTTGTTCCGGCGTGACATTCCAATCCCGTTTTGGTACGCGCATCGCAAAATTC
>CAZXYP010000203.1:0-5338 GCA_964644955.1 uncultured Anaerolineales bacterium
GTGCCGTCCAACGCCATCCAACCGTCTTGAATGGGCGTCCCCTGCTCGACCATCCGAATTTTTTCGGGACGAATCGAAAACGTTTCATTGCGTCCTGTCAATTTTTGCGCCACCTCACTGCGCACCAAATTCGACGTGCCGACAAAGCCCGCCACAAACGCCGTATGCGGATGCTCATAGATTTCCGCGGGGGTGCCGATTTGTTCGATTTTGCCCGCATTGAATACGGCGATGCGGTCGCTCATGGTCAATGCTTCTTCTTGGTCGTGCGTGACAAAGACAAACGTAATGCCGACGCGTTTTTGAATGTCCTTTAACTCGATTTGCATTTCCTGACGCAGTTTCAAATCCAACGCGCCGAGTGGTTCATCCAACAACAATACGCGCGGGCGATTCACCAATGCGCGCGCGAGCGCGATGCGCTGCCGCTGTCCGCCGGACAATTGCGAAGGTTTGCGTTTTGCCATCTGCGGCAAACGGACGAGTTCGAGGGTTTCCTGTACGCGTTTCTTTCGCTCTGCTGTCGGCACTTTTTTAATCATCAAACCGTAGCCGACATTGTCCTCAATCGTCATGTGCGGAAACAGCGCGTAATCTTGAAACACGGTATTGACATCGCGTTCGTAGGGCGGCAAATCATTCACGAGCTTGCCGTGCAAAAAAATCTTGCCGTCGGTGGGCTGTTCAAAACCTGCAATCAAACGCAGGCAGGTGGTTTTGCCCGAACCCGATGGACCGAGCATGGAAAAAAATTCACCGTCGCGGATTTCAAGGTCAACGGCATCCACCGCTTTGACATCGCCGAAATGACGGCTAACGCGGTCAAAGCGTACGGCGGGCATGGGAGTTGTATCTGCGCTCATGAATTTCCTATTGCAAATTTCGCGTCGCTGCAAGGTCATTGCATTGCGGTCGGACTTGCATTTACGTGAGGTCGCGGCGTTTTGGTTTTTCGAGAATGCCCAACGAATCGAGATATGCCGTATCAAAACGGCGCGGGTCGTACACGTCAAAACTGACTTGGCGGTCGCGGAAGCTCTTGAGCGTTTGTCCCAGTCCGCGCACACCGTTTTCGCGCGAATGCTTTGCAACGTCAAGGTCAATCAACAGCGGCATGAATTCTTCATTGACCGATGCTTGATGCAAAAAGCGCCCCATCGGGTCCACCACACACGAGCGACCGTTGCCGCCGACGCCAAGCCCGTTCACATCAATCACAAAAGTCTGGAACATTGCCCCCGTCGCCTGCGCGATTGCGACTTCAATGTCGCGGTCGAGTGTCGTGGTCATAACGGGATGCAAAATCACTTCGGCGCCTTGTGCCGTCAACGTGCGCGCGGTTTCGGGGAACCACAAATCGTAACAAATGCACAATCCGAAACGTCCGACGTGCGGCACATCGAAAACGCAAAATTCGTCGCCCGGCGCAATGCCGTGTTCGTACGGATAAAACGGAAAAAGCTTGCGATAGCGCGCGACAATTTCACCTTGCGGATTGATGACCGATGCCGTATTGTAAATGGCGTCATGGTCGCGTTCATACATCGAACCGGGAATGAGCCAAATGCGATGCTGCGCCGCCATCTCTTGAAATTGTTGTTCGGCGGAATTGGGCAGCGGGCTCGCAAATTCTTTGGACGGACCGCAAGGCGCAAGTTCACTAAACAATACCATTTCCACCCACGGAAAGGTTTTGAGCAAACTTGCGAGCCGCAAGCGCATCAAATCCATGTTGGCGGGCGATGCGCCGAGATGCATTTGCACGCCCGCAATGCCGATTTGTCGCATGGCGCCCCTTGAATAAATTCTAAAACCTTGCGCGCGTATCGAAATGGGACGCGCGTTACAGTACGAACCCTTTGCGCGCGACCGTTTTCAAAATGTATTGTGTCGCATCGGGCGTTTTGCAGTTGGTCAGCCCGTGGTCCACACTCACGCGCCCGATGCGCGCCGCAGCTGCCAACGCTTCGTGTTCCAAATTCGCGTTGCGAATACCAATCGCAATGAGCGCCGTGTTCATGGCTTCTTTGGCGCGATTGGGGCGCGTATGAATGGTATTTGCCGCGAGCTCCAAGTACGGTTGGAAAAACGCGTCCGGCAGTGTGGCGTCATGCATTGCGAGCATCGCCAATATCGTCCAGCCGCAGCGCGCGACATATTCCGGTTTGAGTTTCACCCAGCGGTCGGCTTTTTTGCGCGCGTACGCGGTGTGCGCAACCAATTTGGCAAACGCGTCCGCCGTAATATAGTCGCTCACGCTCCGCACCCACGCGTCGATGGTTTTTGCATCCAACGCCTGCGCGTCTGCCACCATCGTCGCCAAAAGACGCGCGTCGTGGTTGCCGGTTTCCCACAACTCCAATGCCAACGCGTGATTGGTTTTGATTTGTTTTTTCAGCGTGCCGAGATTCTTGAAACTGACGCCAAAGGTCGGATCGGTGACGCCGTGCCGCGCATACACGGCGACGTTTTGCGCGGCGCCCATTTGCGCCAATGCTTGCATCACTTGGTCTAACGTCATGGCTTGCCTCGCCTACATGGCGTGTGCTTCGCGCGCGATGGCGCGCGGCTGCACGAAAATCCCCGGGGCGGCTTGATTCAATAAAATGGTATGGAAATAAAAAATGTATTCGCCCTGTGTTTCCGTCGCAGAAACGCGCACGGGCAGCGCGATATTTTCAATGCTCTGCCACACGTGAACGACGACGCGCACCTGCGCGCTCGATTGACGGGGGTTGGTTAATTCCATGCCCATCCATTGACCGGTGTCCAATTGGAAATAATGCGCGCACGGCGAACCCAAATCATCGCGGGCGCGCACCCGGAAACACCTCGCGCCATTCCATTCCACCGCGTCTGCGGGTTCGGGTTTGGTGTAGCGTTCTGCCAGCGTCAAAGGGAGCATTTGAAATTCATGTCCGCGAATCATGGAAACGCTGAGTGCATCCAGGGCATCCGTTTCACCGGTCACGATATCGGTTGCCCACGCGCCGCCGGGGTTAATGATGATGCAATACGGATTGCGCCCGGCGAAGGTTTGTTGAAAACGTACGCGCCCGTCGCGCGTCGAATGGATTTCGGTCACGTACGCGCCATTGGGGCCCACGCAATCGGCGTAGGCGGAAATAGATTGCACCGCCGCCAGCGCGTCCGGTGTGCCGAGCGCGGCGAGCGAAGATTCAAAAAGTAAAGTCGGTTTGGGCATGGCTTTGGAATAGTCCAGACTATACCACAGCCGCGCTTGCACTTCAAGTGACCTCGCGCCGTACACCGTATGCTATAATCTTTTCGACGGCACACGCGCGCGGTTGTGCCGCACAGGGCAGCGAACAGGTAACGCAGGGTGACAACAGTCGGCATTATTGCGAATCCCGCGTCGGGCAAGGACATACGGCGGTTGGTCGCGCACGCATCCGTTTTCGACAATAACGAAAAAATCAATATCGTGCGGCGCGTTTTGCTGGGACTCGACGCGGTCGGGGTTGAACGCGTTTGGTTCATGCCCGATTATTACGGCATTGGCGAACGCGCGCTGCACGGCATTACATTGTCGCTGGACGCGCGCCCCTTGGACATGCCGACCGAGTGGACGCAAGAGGATTCTACGCGCGCCGCCGCGCAGCTGCGCGAAATGGGCGCGCGTGTCATTGTCACGCTCGGCGGTGACGGCACCAATCGCGCGGTGGCAAAAGCCTCCGGCGATATTCCGCTGGCGCCGCTTTCGACCGGCACGAATAATGTTTTTCCGACTTTGATGGAAGGCACGGTGGCGGGATTGGCGGCAGGTCTGGTCGCGCGCGGGGTTGTGTCCGGCGCGAATGTAATTTCGTCCGGCAAGCGTCTCGAGATTTTACGCGGCGGAGAGATTGCTGACATTGCCTTGATTGACGCGGTCGTCTATGACGGGCAGCATATCGGATCGCGCGCGATTTGGCATGAAGAAGGCATTCGTCAAATTGTTCTCACGCGGGCGGAACCGTATGCGATCGGCTTGTCCGCCATTGGCGGATATCTCGACACGGCAGGTTTGGACGCAGACGAAGGGCTGGCAATCGAAACCGGGGGAGGGGATTTGTTTGTGCGCGCGCCGATTGCGCCGGGCATGCTGCGCCGCATTGCGATTCGGGCATCTCGTCGGATGCGCGTCGGCGAACGCGTTGCGGTAACGCACTTTCCGAATGTGATTGCGCTGGACGGCGAACGCACGCTGGTGGTTCATCAACCCGAGCCGATGGAAATTCGTCTGAGCGCGGACGGTCCGCGCGTTGTAGATGTGCGCGCGGCAATGCGCGCGGCAGCGGCGTCAGGGTTTTTCGTCGAACGCGCAGCATAATGCGTAAGCGGCAAAGACGCGCGCGGCATTGACGGAATCATGCGGGCGCGTACAATTTACCGCAGAGAATGAATATGCCCCAACAATGGGAGGACCAAGAGGGCGGCGTTGCCGTCGAAAAAGAAACGCGCCAAAAAATTGACAAGCCGCGTCTGTGGAAAATCTTGCTGCACAATGACAATTACACGACGATGGATTTTGTCGTATTGGTCCTGATGAGCGTGTTTCACAAAAAAGAGACCGAAGCGATTCGCATCATGCTCGATGTGCATCAAAAGGGCATCGGCGTCGTCGGCACCTATACTTACGAAGTTGCCGAAACCAAAGTGGCGCGTGTCGCGGAAATGGCGCGGCAGGCGGAATTTCCGTTGCTTTGCACAATGGAACCGGAGTGAGCGGTAATCGGTTTTCAGTAAGCGGTAATCGGTGAGTGATGGTTTGGCGATACGCGATTTGCGATACGCGATTTGCGATGAGTGAATAACGAATATGCCACAATTTCAACAATCTTTGGAACAATCGTTGCGTGACGCGCAAAATGAAGCGCGCAAGCGGCGGCACGAATACATTACGCTGGAGCATTTGTTGTTTGCGTTGCTCCGCGAACCACGCGCGCGTCAAATCATTACGGCGTGCGGCGGCAACCTTAAAAAACTCGAGCAAGAGTTGGACGCGTATTTGAAAAAAAATCTCCAACCCCTTCCCGGACGCAGCACGGTGGACCCCGAAGCGTCGGTTGCGCTCGACCGCGTGTTGAGCAATGCGGCATGGCACGCGCAAAGTTCGGGACAGCCCATCATCGAGAGTGGTGATTTGCTCGCCGCAATCTTGGACGAACCTGAATCGCAGGCGCGGTATGTGTTGGAACAGCAAGGCATTACGCGTTTGGATGTTCTGCGTTATATTTCGCACGGCATCGGACAGGATGTGCCGCGCGAAAACGTGAATGCAGGCGCGCAAGCCGATGACGAAGACGCTCCCGCGCGCGACCCGCTCGCGGCATAC
>CAZXYP010000203.1:5348-9742 GCA_964644955.1 uncultured Anaerolineales bacterium
ATTGGGCGCGCTAGCCGAAAAGGGCAAGATTGACCCGCTGTTTGGGCGTGACGCGGAACTGGACCGCACGGTGCAGTTTTTGTCGCGGCGTTTGAAAAACAATCCATTGTATGTTGGCGACCCGGGCGTGGGCAAGACCGCGTTGGTGCACGGACTCGCGCTGCGGATTCACGAAAAAAACGTTCCCGAATTGTTGCGTGACGCGCGCATTTACGCGTTGGACATGGGCGCGTTGTTGGCAGGCACAAAATTTCGCGGACAATTTGAAGAACGCGTCAAGGGCGTGTTGAAAGCATTGGAAGCGCGCCCGAACGCGATTTTGTTTATTGACGAAATTCATACGCTCGTCGGCGCGGGCGCGACCAGCGGCGGTTCGGTGGACGCGTCGTCACTGCTCAAACCCGTCTTGCAAAATGGCGAACTGCGCTGTATTGGTTCGACAACGCATGAAGAATACAAAACGCTCGAACGCGACCGCGCGTTGGCGCGCCGTTTTCAGAAAATAGATGTGCTGGAACCGTCCGTCGAAGAGACGGTTCAGATTTTGATGGGCGTCAAGCCACAATTTGAAAAACATCATGGTGTGACGTACACCGATGCCGCGATTCGCGGCGCGGCGGAACTCTCGGCAAAACATATTCTCGAACGCTTTTTGCCCGACAAGGCGATTGATGTGTTGGACGAAGCGGGCGCGCGCGAACGGTTGCGCTTGGATGCAGACGCGACGCATGTCGTTGACCGCAATGATATCGAACGCGTCGTCGCGCTGATGGCAAAAATTCCCGCCGACAGCGTTTCGGGCGACGAACGCACGCGTTTGAAAAATTTGGATGCGGCGTTGCGCGCACAAATTTTCGGGCAGGACAAGGCGATTGATGCCATCGTCGCCGCGATTCGTTTGTCGCGCGCGGGCTTGCGGACGCCGAACAAGCCCGTCGGTTCGTTTTTGTTTTTTGGTCCGACGGGTGTCGGCAAAACGGAATTGGCGCGGACGCTCGCGCACGCGTTGGGTGTGGATTTACTGCGCTATGACATGAGCGAGTATTCCGAAAAGCATACCGTATCGCGTTTGATTGGCGCGCCGCCCGGGTACGTCGGCTTTGACCAAGGTGGTTTGCTCACGGACGCGGTTCGGCGTCAGCCGTATTCGGTTGTGCTGCTCGACGAAATTGAAAAAGCGCATCCCGATTTGTTCAATATTCTTTTGCAGGTGATGGACCACGCGACGCTTACCGACAACACGGGACGCAAAGCGGACTTTCGCAACGTCGTTTTGATTATGACGACGAACGCAGGCGCGCGCGAATTGACCGCGACGCCGTTGGGTTTCAAAGGCATTGAAGCCGGCGACGCGGCGAAAAAGCCGATTGAAAATTTATTCAATCCAGAATTTCGCAACCGCCTCGACGCGATCGTGCGTTTCGACACCCTGTCGCGCGCGACGATTTTGAAAATCGTGGACAAGCAGTTGAATGAATTGCGCGCGGCACTGCGTCCGAAAAATGTGACGTTGGGTGTGAGCGGCGACGCGCGCGAATGGCTCGCCCAACACGGCTACGACAAAAACTTCGGCGCGCGTCCGATGGGGCGTTTGATTGACGACGCGCTGCGGAAACCGTTAGCCGAAGCGATGTTATTTGGCGAACTCGCGGATGGCGGAGGAAACGCCACGGCAGAGGTGCAAGCAGACAAAATTGTTTTGCAGTATGAAAAAAATTCCGTCACAGCGTGACGGAATTTTTTTGAGTCGCTCTGTCTTGTTCCGCCACGTAGGCGTAGCGATTCAATTCCATGTCTATTTTGCGTCTATATGTCGCAGGGGAATCGCCCCAGAGATAACCGAGCGCTTCGCCGACCATGCCGCAGACGAGCGCCGGAAAAATGATAAAAAAGATTTGCGGCGCCAGCGCGCGCAGTCGTCCGGTGCGTTTGAGGTCGCGCCCGATGCGGTACGAACGCACGAACGGAATCAAGGGCGATGCAGCGGCATAGAACCAACACCGCGCTTTTGACCACCTGCCGGAATCGGCGCGCGCTGCCGCAAAACCGCGCTGTCCCATAAAATCGAGCAAGCAATACGCGCGCCATCGCGAAATGTTGACGTGCTGCGACACGACACTTTCCAAATAGAGCACATGCCCCCGGGCGCGCAAATCTTGGTGCAGCGCGCATTCATTGTCCATCAGCTGCGCGAGCCGTTCTCTGTATTCCAACAACACTGCGCGTTTATAGGAGGTGTGGTGTCCCGCCAAATACGTTGCCGGTCCTGCGTGAACGGGTTCGACGACGGGACCGAATTGTCCGTAGAAATGCGCCCAGCTCGTCAGCGTATTTGGGTTCGCATTGCCCATCGCGCAACCGACCGCCGCATACGCTTCCTGATGGCGCGCGATGAGTCGTTCTGCCCACGGCGGTTCGGGATAGGAATGTTCCTCGCCGTACACCACAACGGTCGAGCGCGCTGCGCGAATGCCTGCCGCAATGCAATAACCGTTTGAATGCAGTGTCCCTACGGTGACAACCTGATAACACGCAAAACATTCCAATTCTGCCGCGTTCAAATCCAATCCGTCTGCCAATGGTGCAACAATGATAATTTCCAATTTGTCGCGCGCGGTTTGTTGACGCAAAAAAGAAATGGTCTTGCGGCAAGTTTCGTAACTCTGCGGCGTGACCATGATGACGGAAAGGGCAGGCGAGATATTTTCCTTCATCCGGAATTCCTATGTGCGGCGCGCCCACTGCGCGATTTCGGCAATGTGTTCCGGTGTCGTGCGACAGCAGCCGCCAATGACACGCGCGCCGAGACCATACCACGCGCGCGTTTGCGGTCCGAAATCCGCGCACGCAATTTTGCCTTGCCAATTGTTGGTTGCCGCGTCGTACGTTTCGCCGGAATTGGGATACACCACAATCGGTTTGTCGGTTGTTGCGCGCGCGAGTTTGACGAGCGATGAAATGAAACGCGGCGACGAACAATTGATCCCAATCGCCGCGACTTGCGGATGTGGCGCGATTTCGGCGACGACATCGGCAAAATGTTCGCCGTGCGAAATGTGCGCTTCATCGCGCGCGGTGAAACTGAACCACGCGGTCATGTTTGGAAATTCTTGCAGTAACGGAATTAACGCGCGGGCTTCGACGAGTGTGGGAATCGTTTCACATGCAAGCATGTCCGCGCCCGCGTCAATCAACGTTGCCATGCGCTCGCGGTGAAAATTCATCAATTCGTTTTCGCGCAGCGCATAGTCGCCGCGATATTCGGAACCGTCATGCAGAAACGCGCCGTACGGTCCGATGGACGCCGCGACGAATGGGCATGCGCGTCCGACACGATTCTTTTCATCGCGCCAAAATTCATCGCGCGCGTCGCGCGCAATTCTCACGGATTGTTGAATTAACGCGCGCGCTTGGTCGTGCGTCAAACCGCGTTTTTCAAATCCTTCAAACGTGGCTTGATAACTCGCCGTCGTCGCGCAATCTGCGCCCGCGCGAAAATAATCGAGATGCACCTGTTTGATAATGTCCGGCTGTTCGAGCAGAATTTTTGCCGACCACAACGGGTCGTTCAAATCACAACCGCGTCGTTCCAACTCTGTCGCCAGCGCGCCGTCGAGAATGACGAGAGGTTGAGTTTCGAGGATAGATTGAATGGGGTTCATCCTATGCAACGTGTAGCACGCCGATTCCGCCGCAAAGTGTCTTGCGAAATGCAAGTACGTTTGCCAGCGCAAACCGCGCACGCCAAAAGGCGCGACGGTGGCGGAATCGGCGGGCAGGTGTTTGCAGCCGTTGTCCTCAATGTCCTATGCGTAAACCAACCGCCCCTTCGGTTCTGGAATCGGTCGCCCCAATTCCCGCGCTGTTTCAATCCACTCGTGGATGATAACTTCCCCATTAGCGAGCGCTTCTTGATATGTTGTGCCATCTGCCATGCAACCTGGTAGTTCTGGCACTTCTAGGATAAAGGCTCGGTCTTCTTCACTCCAATAGATTATGACTTCATACCGAATCATCTTCTTCACCTCCAGGTTTGTACTTGAGAATCACGTTGCGTACCTGTTTCACCTGATATGGCTTTGCCTTCGCTCCTTTGGGTTGTAGATTCAAAATGTCTTCGAGACCCTCTTTGGTGAAGATGTGGTGGCTGCCACGAATCCGTTCATCGAAACCCAGACGACGCAGCAAACGCTACGCTTGCCGCAACCGCGCCCCCCGCTCGAAACTGACTCTTTTGAGCGCGACGGACTCGACCCACTCGCGCGCGGTTGTCGGCAAGCAAATGTTAGCAGCCGTGCATTCTTCCCGTCCGACTACTTGAATTCGTTCAGCCACTGAACCTGATTTTTCAATTCGTCGGCGCTGAGACTATTCAGCAATCGCAAGAGACGGTG
>CAZXYP010000204.1:0-9740 GCA_964644955.1 uncultured Anaerolineales bacterium
TGGCTCAAAAGGACGGTTGAATTTTTCGCGCGGCATCCCGAAAAATATCTCGTCATCCGGATTCATCCGGGCGAGCAAGTAATTCCCATGATGGAGACGAAAGACGCGCTTGCCGCGCGGTTAGCGCAAGAATTTCCAACTCTGCCGCCAAACGTGCGCGTCATTCACGCCGACGCACCGCTCAATTCGTATGCGTTGATGGAATCCAGCCGCGCGGTGTTGGTCTATACTTCGACCATCGGCTTGGAAGCCGCGTGCATGGGCAAACCGGTGATTGTGGCAGGGCTGACGCACTATGCGGACAAGGGATTCACGCTGGATGCGTCAACGCCGGAATCCTTTCTCTCACTGCTCGAATCGGCGACAGGTATTCAATCGAATCCAGTTGCGCGCGAGTTGGCGCTGCGCTACGCACACCTCTTTTTTATACGCGCAATGATTCCGCATGAAACGTTTCTGCGCGCCGACCGTTTGTTTTGTGTGACCGATTTCCCCTTTCGTTCGCTGCAGGATTTGGCGGCGGGACAGAACGCGCAGTTAGATGTTATTTGCGATGTCATTTTCAATTCGCGCGCGCCTTTGCTGCCTTGAGCAGTCCCGACAATGAACCTCGCCCTTTACCACAATCTCACCTCCGGCGGCAGCAAGCGCGAGGCGTATGAATTTGCCAAACAGTTTGTGGCGCACGGGCATACGTTCGACCTCTATCATCCCCGCGCCGCCGACGAAGATTTTTTACCTCTCACGCATCTTGCGCGGCAAACGTATGTGTATGATTTGCAAACGGCTGCGCCGTTCGATGGACGCCTGCCGCTGCTCCGCAAATACGTTGACCTCTATCGCTTGAAAAAAAATCTGGACGCGAGCCGCGCGCTGGCGTTCCACATCGCGCAAGAGATTGATGCGCGCGAATACGATTTTGTTTTTCTGCATCACGACCAACCGGTGCAGAGTCCGTATCTCTTGAATTTTTTGCAAACGCCTTCGGTGTATTACTGCGCCGAGCCAATGCGCGAATTTTACGAGCCGCCGATTCCGCGTCCTTACACTGAACCGCAAACACGCGCGGAACGTTGGCAGAAAAAATGGTATGCGCCCCAACGCGCGCTGCGCCGCCGCCTGATTCAAACTGCCGATGCGCGCAATGTGCGCGCCGCGAAACTCTTGCTCACCAATTCTTTTTTTTCTGCCGAATCCATTTATCGCGCCTATGGCTTGCGCGCGCGCGTCGTTTATCTCGGCGTGGACGCGGAAACATTTCGTCCGCTCGATGTGCCGCGCGAAAATTTTGTCTTGTCCGTTGGCGCGATCTCGCCGCTCAAGGGCTATGATTTTTTGCTTGAGGCGTTGAGCCATGTGCCGGAGCCGCTGCGCCCGGAATTGGTGCTTGTCGGCAACACTGCATCGCAGGGCGAAACTTTGTATTTGCAGAAACTTGCGGGGGCGCGCCATGTCACGCTGCGTTTTCGAGTCAATGTGCGTGAGGACGAACTGGTGCAGCTCTACAACCGCGCGCGCGCGTTGGTGTATGCGCCCATTCTGGAACCGTTCGGCTTTGCGCCGCTCGAAGCGATGGCGTGTGAGACGCCTGTCGTTGCGGTGCGAGAGGGGGGGGTGCGCGAATCGGTGCGCGAGGGCGAAACGGGTTTGCTCGTCGAACGCGACGCGCAAGATTTTGCACACGCGTTGACACGGATTTTGGATAATCGAACGTTGGCGCGTTGTCTCGGCGAACGGGGGCGACAGTATGTGCTTGAATTCTGGACATGGCAAGCCGCTTTTCAACGCATGCTGGATGCCATTGCCGCGCGCGGGTGGTCGAACTGAATGCGCATCCTCTATCTCTCATCCCCCGGCGGCGGCTTGGAAACGAATGTGCGCGTGCTGGCGCCCGCGTTGATTCAGGCAGGACATCAGGTTTCGATTCTGTATTTGGACGCACGCGTGCGCGCATTGACACAAACAACCGTCGAGGGCATTACCGAATACCGCGCGCCGATTGGTCACAAACACTATTACTTGCATCGCGCCACGTTCGGCGTCGGACACTTGGGAAAATTGGCGCGCGCGTGGGAACACAGCCAAGATGCGGCGCGCGCAATGTGTGAAATCGCGCGTCGTCAACCGCTCGACCTGATAGAACTCCCCGAAATGGTTGTGCGAAAAAATCAATTGCCCGCGCCGTATGTGATGCGGCTACATTCTTCGGCGTGGATGTGCCGGAAATTGTTCAACGAACCCATCCCCCCAACGGACGTATTTGAAATTCGTCTTGAAAGTCAATCGCTGGAACGCGCAGCCGCAATTACATCCCCGAGTCGTTTCGTCGCGGAATATGTATCCAACGCGTGCCATGTGAAGCGTCCGATAGACATCATTCCCTATCCCGTGGACACGGACCGATTCAAACCGTGCGATGAGATTTCTCGCTCCGCTCGAAATGACAGCCCGATGGTGCTTTTTGTCGGACGCATCGAAAAACGCAAAGGCGCGGATACGTTGATGCGCGCGATTCCAAATGTGGTGGCGCAATTTCCCGATACCGAATTTATTTTTGCGGGCAGTATGAATGAGGAATTAAAGGAACTCGCCGCGACGATGCCGCCGCAAGTGAAATTTCTCGGCGTGAAACCGCGTGACGAACTGGTAACGCTGTATCAACAAGCAACGATGGTCGTCGTGCCGTCGCAGTGGGACAATTCGCCGAATGTCATTTATGAAGCGATGGCGTGCGGCGCGCCGGTGGTGGCGACGCGCGTGGGGGGGATTCCGGAATTGGTGGAGGATGGGGTGACAGGATTGCTTGTGCCGCCGGGTGAACCACTCGCGCTCGCATCCGCAGTGTGCGCGTTGTTGGGCGATGTGGCGGGGTTACAAAAGATGAGCGTGTCGGCGCGTGAAAAAGCAGTTGAAAATTTTTCGCGAGAAAAAATCTTGAATCGCACCTTGGAACTCTATCAGCAGGTCCTCGATGCTTGAAACTTGGCTTCATTCCCTCGGTTTGGATTGGCGGGTCAGTTTGTTGCAGGAATGTTGGTTTTATTTTCGAACCTGCCGCAATTGGCGTGCAGTGATTCAAGCGCGTCGGCGCGGTACGCCATTGAGCGAATTTGTCCTCCACAGCGGCGCACGAATTCAATTCACGGGCGCGCCGCCGTTTCAGATTTTTCAAGAAGTTTGGCGATACAAACAATACACCCCATCATTTTTTCACGGCAGCGCGCCGCGAACCGTGGTGGACATTGGCGCAAACATTGGCATCTTTACACTGTATGCGCGTCAGCAGTGGCACGACGCGCGCATTGTGGCATTTGAACCGGCGCCCGAAAACTTTGCGCTCTTGCAAGAGAACCTGCGCTCGAGTCCCGGACGCGAGATAGAAATTCGGCGCGCGGCGATTGCCAAGGACAAAGGGACAACCGATTTTTATCTCAAGCGCGAGCGGGATGGCATTCGATTTTTGGCGAACCCGATGCCGAGAGGATTACGGTCGAGACGCTCGGTTTGGCAGAGCTGCTGCGGGAATACTCACTCGATACGATTGACTTACTCAAACTGGATTGTGAAGGCGCAGAATACGCCATTCTCGGCGGCAACGAGCAATTGCTGAAAGACAAAATTCGTTGGCTTGCGATGGAGTATCATGAGGTCGGCGGGCATCGCGTTCACGAAATTCAAAGGTTACTGGCGAGCGCGGCATTTATCTGTGAAACATATCCCCAATCGGGTTGGCAAACCGGCATGTTGTACGCGGTCAATCCCCATCTGCGCGCGTGGTTGAAATAGAATGCGCATCCTCCTCGCCAATCAATGGTATCCACCCGAAAGCGGGTGGGGCGGCGTCGCCATGTGGAATTATGCGATGGCAAACGCGCTGGTCGCGCAGGGACATGTTGTCACCGTCGTTACCGCGCAAACGAATCCGCAAGTTCCGCGACTTGAGGAACGTGACGGCATCACCATTCACCGTTTGTTCGTGCGCGATATGTATCGCTGGCAAAGAATCCCGCTGGTGGGGCGTTACGCGCGCGAATTATTTCAACTCGAATACGCGCGCCGTGTCGCGCAGACACTGCGCGCGTTATATCGGGCGCAGCCGTTCGATGTCGTCGAATTTGCCGATGTGAACGCGGAAGGATTTTTTTACGCGCGCAAGCCGGACGCGGCGGTGGTTGTCCGCTGTCACACGCCGACGTTTGTTTTGAAAAAATATTATCTCCCCGCCGAAATGCCCTATGACACGCGCGTGATTTCTGCTTGCGAAAAGAACATGATTCGCCGCGCCCACGCGCTCACCGCGCCTTCGCACGACATGGCGCGTGTGATCGCGGACACAGTTAATATCCCGCTAGAAAAAATCACCGTCATTCCCAACGCGCTGCCGGCTGAATTTCAGATTTCAGATTTCAGATTTCAGATTTCAGACGGCAACTCGCACTCCCGCAATCTCCAATCCTTCACGTTTGTTCAGGACAAGTCTCTAATCTCCAGTCTCTTGATTCTCCATGTCGGTCGCCTCGAACGCGTCAAAGGCGTGCGGGTGCTGGCAGAGGTGATTCCGCGCGTGGTGAAACAATATCTGAATGTCCGTTTTGTTTTTATCGGCGATGATTTGCGGACGGTGAACGGAACGAGCCAACGCGCGGAATTGGAAACATTTTTGGAACAAGCGGGCGCGCGCGAACGCGTCGAATTTCAAGCGGGTATTGACCACGCGGCATTGTTGGAATGGTACGCGCGCGCGGACATTTGCGTCGTGCCGTCATTGAATTACGAAAGTTTTTCCTACACCTGCGCGCAAGCGATGGCGGCGGGGAAACCGGTGATTGCGTCGCGCATCGGCGGCATTCCCGAAACGATTCAAGACGGCGTGACGGGGCTGCTCTTTGAACCCGGCGATGTTCAAGGACTCGTGGAATCTATTTTGCAATTGGCAGAGCATCCGGCGCGGCGAATGGAAATGGGACGCGCCGGGCGCGCGCGCGCGCTTCAAGAGTTTGATGCGCTGCGCGTCGCCGCGCAAAATCTGCGCGTATATGAACGCGCGCGGCAAAAGCGATTGGCGCCTTGAACGTCCTCTTGGTGGTTTCGAGTTATCTGCCGCATGTGGGCGGTTTGCAGCGCGTTACTTGTCAATTGGCGCAAGGGCTCGCCGCGCGCGGCATCCGCGTGCGCGTGCTCGCGCCGCGTCATCCGCGCTCGCTCCCCGCGCGGGAACGCATTGACGGCATCGAGGTGCGGCGGCTCTTTTTTATCCTGCCGCGCGCTGCCGATGTAAAACGCGGACGCCTTGATTTGTTTGCGGCGGGGTTGTTTTTTGCGCCGTGGACATTTTTCCGATTGTTTGTCGAACTCGCGCGCTTTTCTCCTGCTGTGGTGAATCTCCATTTTGTCGGCGCGCCCGCGCCGTTCCTGCTCGCCGCAACCATGTTCAAATCATTTCGTTATGTCGTTTCGCTGCATGGCGACGACGTGCAAGGATTCGCGCGCGGAACGTGGTTCGACCGATGGACTCTTCGCGCGACGCTGGGCCGCGCGGATGCTGTGACGGCATGTTCACAGACGCTCTTGAATGAAGCGCTCGCAATTCAAGGAACGGCAGCGGACAAAGCACGCGTCATCCCCAATGGCATTACACTGCCGGAGATTTCCCCCGCGCCCGCGCGGGACATGGCGCTTGGCGTTGGGCGCATGGTGACCAAAAAGGGATTTGATGTTTTATTGGACGCGTTCGCGCAGTCGTCATCCACCGAAAAATCTCTGCAACTCGTTCTGATTGGCGACGGACCCGAACGACAAGACCTGGAACGCCGCGCCGTCGAACTAACAATCCGGGCGCGCGTCGAATTTCGCGGCGCGCAGTCGCAATCTGAAGTGTATGACGCAATGCGTCATGCCAAATTCATCGTCGTCCCTTCGCTCCAAGAACCGTTCGGGATGGTCGCGCTTGAAGCGATGGCGCTCGGCAAACCCATCGTCGCCTCACGCGTAGGCGGACTGCCCGAACTTTTGCAAAATGCCGATGCGATTTTGGTGGAACCGAATGACGCGGCGGCGGTGGCGCAAGGCATACAAGCCATGCTGGAACGCCTCGCGCGGGAACCGCAATACGGCGCGCGCAATCGGGAAAGAGCGCTGCAATATACCACGACAAGCATGGTTGACAAGTATCTCGGACTCTATGGGGAGGGGGAGTGAGTCATTTGGAGAAAGCTTATGCGACAAATCTTGTTTGCAGGATTGCATTTGCTTGTAACTTTACGAGGCGGGATACGGCAATGGTATCTGCGCCAAATTTATCTGCCATTGGTGATAAGCGGCGGCGACATGGGCAAAATCAGTGTTCGATTGCAGCACGCCGACCGGCGCGAGACCCAATGGATTCTCAAGGATTTGCGTGCGCAGATTGACTCGACCGCGTATGTCGAGAGCGGGCTGGTGATTCACAACGCGGCAAAAGATTATGGGAAATTAAGCATCGGAGCAGACTGTTATCTCGGGCGCGATTGTATGTTGGACTTGTCCGACCGCATTACGCTCGAGCCAAGAGTCGTGGTCTCGATGCGTGTAATCATCCTGACCCATTTTAATGCCGGCAAGAGTCAAGCCGGTGAACATTATGCGTCCTCACACGAGCCGGTAACGATTCGCGAGGGCGCGTACGTGGGCGCAGGCGCGATTCTATTGCCCGGCGTGGAAATCGGCAAGGGCGCAATGGTGGCGGCAGGCGCCGTCGTGGCAAAAGATGTCGCGCCGCAGATGCTTGTCGGTGGTGTGCCTGCCCTGAACCTGAAACCGCTTTGAACGCATTGAACAAATGTCCAAGCAACTTGTAACCGAAACAAAAAGTGACCGGAGCGCGGCAGGCGAAGGATGGCGCGCAATCTATGAGGCAGGCGAAATTTCATGGTTCCGTCCCGAGTACGCCTCGTGCGCGTATTTGCGACGGATGGGACAATCCGAATGGCTTCAGCGTCTTGTCCGCCATACGCGTTTGGACGCGCAGCGCGGCGCCAGGATTCTGGATGCGGGCTGCGGCATTGGATTGTACAGTTTGAGTCTGGCGGTGATGGGACATCGGGTCTCGGCATTTGATTACAACGCCCAAGCCGTCGAACGGGCACAAGCCCTGCAAACGATTGTGGGGCAAGAGTGTTCCTTTGAGCCGGTTCGTTTTTATCAAGACAATTTGCTTGAGGCGCAGCAGCCCACCGGCGAATTTGATGTGGTGTTTAATCAGGGGGTGCTGGATTATTTTCCACTCTCGGAACGCGCGCAGGCGTTAAAGGAAATGGTGCGCATGACCAAGCCGGGGGGCTATGTGGCAGTCATTGTCCAACATACGGCGCACAAACTGCGTCCGTGGTGGGAAAAATTGGGCTGGGAGGGATACACGCGGCAGCCGCCGGTGATGCCTTTTACGCCGCAGATCCTTGGCACAGCCCTGCGCGACATCGGATTGAAAAATGTGACGGTGGACGGTATTGAACCGTGGCGCGTCTTGTTTTTTTACCCGCGTTGGCATCAGCGCTGGCGTGTGACGAATGAGCTGGTCTATCTGACCGGGCGGGGTTTGCGCTTTGTGCCGCTGCCCCGCGCGCTGCGAGCGCAAATGGCGATTCAGATTCTTGCCGTGGGGCGCAAGGTGTGAAAATCGCCTTTCTCCATTTCTGGACCCTGCGTTTGCCGCGCGGCGTAGAAACCTTGACGCTGAGTTTGGCGAATGCGTTGGCGGCGCAAGGGCATGCAGTTTCGATTCTGTGCGCGAAACACACACGCGAACCGCTGGTCAAGCCCGCCGCCACTGTGCGCGTGCAAGAATTTCCCACTTTTCGTTATTTTGAAACGCGAACGATTGTGCCGTTATACGCGCAGGCGCTGACTCGCGAGCGGTATGATGTCGTCGTGACCTTTTTTGCCGATTTTGGCGAAGGGCGCGCGTTTCAACTTACCGCGCCGTTTGCAAGGTTCAAGCATGTTTTGTATCTGACGTTTCCCTACGCGAGCGCGCCGCATCGGTATCACGCGTTCCAGAAATTTGGCTGGGAGAAACGCGCAGATGTTTTGCTCGCAGATGCGGCTTTTACCGCGCGCGACGGGGAAAAATTTTTCGGACGCCCCGTTGCCGTTCTGCCGAGCGGGACCGACCCCGAACGGTTCAAACCGGACGCGGCAAAACGCGCGGCGCTGCGAATGAATTTAGGGTTTGGGGAAAACGACGTGGCGCTGTTGAATGTGTCCGCGTTGGAACGGCGCAAAGGCACGTGGCGCGTCATCGAAGCGCTGCCGCAAATTCGCGCGCTGTCCCCGCGCGTGCGTTATCTCATCATGGGCGAAGGTCCGGAACGGGCGAATTTGGAACAACGCGCGTTAGAATTGGGCGTGCGCGACGCGATTGTATTCGGCGGCACAACGTCCGACCTGACGGGCTATTACAATGCGGCAGATATTTTTGTCATGCTCTCGGATCAAGAGGCGGGTTCAGTGGCATTATTGGAAGCGATGGCTTCAGGTTTGCCCGCTGTAGTTTCGGACAACGGGGGCTTTCGCGAAGTGGTCAACGCGTCTAACGGTGTGGCAGTCAACATGGGGGACACTCAAGCTATCGCCGCCGGATTGATAGGTTTAGTTCGAGATGCCTCACGACGCGCTGCCTTGGGAATGGCTGCCCGCGCACATGTCCGCGATCATTTTGCTTGGAACGCACTGGCAGCTCGCTTTTCAAACTTGGTGTGTTCTTGAAACTGGCTCTTGTGCTCGCCCATTGACATGCCAATTCAGAGCTTTCTCGATTGAACAAATTTTTGTTGCTACTTATCTGTTGTTTGGGTCTCGCGCTGCGTCTCATCGGCATTGACTTTGGCTTGCCGCTCCAGTTGCATCCTGACGAATGGTCTCAAGTCGAAATCGCGCGGGGCATGTTGGGCGGCGATTTGAATCCGCATTTTTTTCGGTATTCGTCGCTGACGATTTATCAATTGTTTGTGCTGGATGGCGCGCTGCGCGCGTCAATTTTATTGTGGTCGGGACCGTGCGGGAAAACTATCTCT
Source organism: uncultured Anaerolineales bacterium (assembly GCA_964644955.1). Lineage (GTDB taxonomy): Bacteria > Chloroflexota > Anaerolineae > UBA4142 > SHND01 > SHND01. The sequence goes on from CAZXYP010000204.1 coordinate 9,051, forward strand.
TGAATCGCGCGTTCTACCCGACTATCGCTGCCGAGTACGACCGCTTGAATGAGCGGGGTGAATTGACCGCCACATTTGTCGCCGACGGGACAACGTCGAACGGTCCGCCGATTTGGATTTATCGTTTGCCATGACTCGCGTTTCTGTCTTGCTTTGCACCTACAACCGTCCGCAACTCTTGGCGCAATGTCTTGATGTCCCGCGCTTGTGAAGATTGGATTTCATTGCAGTAAATTGCCATTCATGGTAATCTACCGGTATGGAATTTGGCAGATTGCTCGAAATTGTCGGCGCGGAACCGGTTTTTGAAACGGGACTGCTTCTGGCGGGCGCGGTGAATCCGCAGGATGTACGTAGGCAATTGACGCGCTGGACTCAAGCGGGGCGGCTCTATCAATTGCGCCGCGGTGTGTATGCGCTGGCGCCGCCGTATCAAAAGCGCAAGCCCCATCCGTTTCTCGTCGCCAACCGGCTGGTGCGTCCTTCGTATGTCACAGCGCAGGCCGCGCTCGCCTACTATGACATGATTCCGGAATTTGTGCCGACGGTTACCAGCGTGACGACCGGGCGACCCGGACGTTGGAAGACCCCTTTGGGTATTTTTGATTATCGCCATATTTCAATGCGCCTCTGGCGCGGATTTCGCCAAGAAGAGCCAAGCCCCGGACAAAAGGTATTTGTCGCGTCGCC
>CAZXYP010000205.1:0-9738 GCA_964644955.1 uncultured Anaerolineales bacterium
TGTTTCATGACCTCGATACCGCTCAGCTGCGGCAGGCGCAAATCGAGCAGCACCACATCGGGTTGCTGTTCCAAAATCACGCGCACGGCTTCCGCGCCATCACCCGCATCGCCGACGACCTGCATGTCCTGTTCATATTTCAACATGGACACGAGTCCGTGCCGCACAACGGGATGGTCGTCAACTACAACTAACCGAATCATTCAAGTCAAAACCTTCGCGGTTTCGGAAACCTCAAAGGGCTTTTCACTGCGTTCCGCCCGCAGGCGCGGAATCGTCGCTTCCACTTTTGCGCCATCGTCATTGGTCAATTTCAATGTGCCGCCCCACTGCGCAATGCGTTCACGCATCCCCATGAGACCAAAACCGCTATGCGGATTTTTCAACCGCTCGGCATCCTTCAGCGCGTCATCATCCAATCCAATTCCGTTATCATGAATCAACAAGCGAATCGCGTCCGGTTGATATTCGAGCAAGACATCTGCTTGCGTCGCGTTCGCATGTTTGTTGGCATTGACCAGCGCTTCTTGCGCCACACGCAGTAACGCCGATTCGACATCCGCGTGCAATGCCCATACATCCCCGCGCATGTCAAACGTTACGCGCATCTTTTCGTTCGACGCGCGCGCCGCGAGTCCCGCCAGCGCGTCGCGTAATTCACCGCGTTCCAAATTACCTGCGCGCAAATTCCAAATCGAACGCCGCGCCTCTGCCAATGCTTCACGCGCCATGTCTTGCGCGAGCGTAATGTGCTCGCGCGCGTCGTTCGGCGCGACGTGAAGCGCGCGCTCGGCTGCGCCGAGTTGCACGACAATGCCCGTCAATCCTTGCGCCAGCGTATCGTGAATGTCACGCGCCACGCGCGCGCGTTCCTCCATCACTGCCGCCTCGCGCGATTGCGCCAACAACTCCGATGTCTGTTTTTCCACGCGCGCTTCAAGCGAGTCCGAAAGTTCGCGCAATTGCGCGGCTTGCGCGCGGCTCGCTTTGAGCGCGCTCTGCATATTGCTCGCCAGCAAATACGTCAACGCCGCAATCGTCCAAAAAATTCCGACCCAGAACGCAATCGAAATAATCGGCAAGTACGAAACAAATGCGCGAGGCATTCCCCCTTCCGGAGACAGCACGCCGTACCATTCCAAAATGCCGAGCGCCACGATCAACAAACTCGCCAATGCCGCCAACGTAATACTGGCAAAGCCGTCAATCAACAAACCCGCCGCGCAAATCGGCACAATCAACAGCGCCGCCCAAAGACTGCTGACGCCGTTCATGATACCAAACAACGTTGTGAGCAGCGTCCACACGCCAATCAACAACACGCCGGACCAATTCGGTTTGCCCAAACGCACGAGTACGACCAACGCAATCAAAAACACCGCGCCGACGACCAACGGAATCCATGGATTACGGTCACGCGTCGCGTCGGGCGGCACATTTCCGCCCGACAAGAACAAAATCACCATACCTGCCGCAAACGTGGCAAAGAGCGGAATCAAAAAAATCGGCAGCGCGCGCAAAAACATCGCCCCGCGCCGCTGTGTTTCGTTCGCCGCGCCGACGCCTGAAACGTGCTGCAAGCGTTTTCGCATACGCGCATTATATCACTCGCGCGCGCCGCCGTAATCGCCGCGTCGGATGGCGCGCGTATCACCCGTTTGGGGGATACCGCGTTCATGCGGAATGACAGCGACAAAATCACCTGCGCGCCTGCTTACAATTGCACCCTCGCACGCTATAGTGTTGGCATCCATCAATACTCAGGAAACCGAACGACACTCGGTCTTTCAAGAGGAGAAAAATATGACAACCTTAACGGCAGCCAACAAACAGAAAAAAACAAACACCCACAGCAAACGCTGGTTCATTCTCGGCGGCGGCGTTATCGTCCTCGCCATCATCGCCGGTGTATTTATGGCAGCGCGCGCAAACACCGCGACCGCCAACACGGTCGGCACGCAATCTACAATCATCGTCAGGCGCGGCACTATTGTGAGCGCCGTTTCGGGCGCCGGCACCATCGAGGCAAAAGAGACTGTTGACCTCGCATTTCAATCCTCCGGCGTCGTCGCCCAAGTTTTGGTACAAGCCGGCGACACGGTAACGCAAGGACAAACCCTTGCGCTTTTGGATACGCGGAAATTGGAATCGCAAGTCGCGTCCGCACAAGCGCAATTGGAAACCGCACAGGCGCAGCTCGCGCAAAAACAACAAGGCAACGGGACAACAGCGGAAATTATTTCCGCCCGCGCCGCCGTCGCTTCGGCGCAAGCCAATTACGACAAAGTCATTGCCGGTCCGACCGCCGCAGAATTAAAAGCCGCGCAAGCCGACCTCACGTCTGCGCAAGCCGCCCATATCGCCGCGGTGAAAGCGTCCGAAACATCGAGCAAAGATTTGGAATCCTTAAAAGCCGCCATCGAAAAAGCGCAAGTGAATTTGCAGCAAGCGCAGTCGGCGTACGACCAAATCGGCGGCGCGTCCAACCCGAATATCGGCATGACGAAACAATCCCGAGATTTACAAACCGCGACGATTGATTATCAACAGGCGTTGGCAAACTATCAGGCGAAATTGACGACGAACGGACCCGACGCGCAAAAACAAATCGCGTCCGCGCAAGCATCCGTCGCGTCCGCGCAAAAACGGCTCGACGATTTGACGGTCAGCGATAGCGAACGTGCGTCCGCGTTAGCGTCGCTCGAATCCGCAAAAGCTACTTTGGCAAAACTGACCGCCTCCGCGAGTGCGAACGACTTGGCAATTGCAGAAGCAAATCTGAAAGCGGCGCAAGAGTCTTTGAAACAGGCGCAGTTGAATTTGGAAAATGCGCGCTTGACGGCGCCGTTCGCGGGCATCATCACCGCCGTGCGCATTGCGCCGGGCAGCAGCGCATCGGGGGTGGCGATTTCGATGATGGATCGCAGTGCGCTGCACGTGGATTTGAAATTGAACGAAACCGATGTGGTGCGAGTGCAGGACGACATGCCCGTCCAATTGACCATTGATTCGCTCAAAAACTGGAACGCGCAAGGCATCGTCGAATACATTGCGCCTGCGGGGGTTTCCTCCAACGGCGTCGCCACCTATGCCGTGCGTGTGACTCTGCCCGACACCGACCCGCGCGTCAAAGTGGGCATGACCGCCAACGTGGACATTACGATTGAACAAAAAGAAAACGTACTCGTCGTGCCAAACACAGCGCTGCTTCCGCAAGGCACGGGGCACGTCGTCGAAATTGTAAACGCCGACAACACCACGCAAAAAGTTCCGGTCGAAACCGGTTTGTCCGATGGCGCGCAAACGGAAATTCTCGGCGGCATCGGCGAAGGCGCAAAAATTATCGCGCTCCCCAACGCCAAAATACAACAAGGCAGCGGACTGCCGGGACCGTTTTAGGCAGTGCGATAGTGTTGTCGTGCGATGGTGTGATAGGGCAATGGTGCGATATGCGATATGCGATATGCGATTTGCCATACGCGACACGCGAAAAAGCGAGAAACGAAAATGAAAAATGTTATTCATGCAGAAGGTTTAACCAAAACATATCAGATGGGCGATGTCGAGGTGCAGGCGCTTAACGGAGTTTCGTTCGAGGTCAAGCAAGGCGAATTTGTCGCCATCATGGGACCGAGCGGCAGCGGCAAAAGCACCTTGATGAATTTGATCGGTTGTCTCGACACGCCCACCGATGGCACATACCTGCTCGATGCGGTGAATGTGTCCGAATTGGATGATGTTTCATTGGCTGCCGTGCGCGCGCAGAAATTGGGCTTTGTGTTTCAACAATACAATTTGTTACCGCGCCAGACGGCACTGCATCAAGTGGAACTGCCGCTCATGTATCGCGGCGTGCCGGCGGACGAACGCCATGCACGCGCGGCGGCAGCGCTCGAAATCGTCGGCATGGGACAACGCATGGAACACAAGCCCAACGAATTGTCCGGCGGGCAACAGCAGCGCGTCGCGATTGCCCGCGCGTTGGCAGGCAGCCCATCCGTCCTGCTCGCCGACGAGCCGACCGGCGCGCTCGATTCCAAAACCAGCGTCGAAATCATGAGCATCCTGCAACGCCTGAATCGCGAACAAGGACTGACCGTCGTTTTGGTCACACACGAACACGATGTTGCCGCGTACGCGTCACGCGTCATTCACGTCCGCGACGGCGAAATCGTCAACGATGAAAAGCAAGTGCCGCGCGCGGCATAAACCAAGAGGTTAACATGTCTAGAACCCTAACTACCGTCCATCCAAAAATCGAAACGCCGCGGACTGCCGCCGATATTATTTTTGCGCCGCTCGAAAGCAATGGCACCGTCGGCTGGGGTGAAATTTTTCGCACCGCAATTGACAGCTTGATGTCAAACCGCGTACGTTCATTCTTGACCATGCTCGGCGTCATTATCGGCGTCGCGTCGGTCGTCGCGCTCATGGCGCTCGGCGATGGCGCCAGCGCGTCCATCACCGGCTCAATCCAAGCAATCGGCACAAACTCGCTCACCGTCATTAATGGCGCGCCCAACACGCTGCGCCCCGGCGCCAGCGGTTCGGTCGCACAGAATTTATCACTGGACGACGTAAACGCGCTGCAAGCGTTGAATCTGCCGGTGAATGGCATTGCGCCGCAGCTGAGTTCATCTCAAACTCTGGTCGCGCCCGCGGCGGACCAAGCGGTCACCCTCGTCGGCACAACCGCAAATTATGCGGCGCTCAATTCCTTGACCCTTTCTGCCGGCACATTCTTTGACGACGCACAAAACAAAAGCGCCGCCGCGGTCGTCGTACTCGGCAACACCGTTGCCGCGGATTTGTTTGGTGAAGGCAGCGCCCTGGGACAAATCGTGCGCGTGAATGGACAACCACTTCGCGTGATTGGCGTGTTGGATGCCAAAGGCGGCGGTGGTTTTGGTTCACCGGATGATCAAGCGTTTGTACCGCTCAATTACGCGTATCAGCACTTTGCAAACACGCGCACGCCGGACGGCAATCATTTGCGCGTGTCCATCATCACGATTTCGGTCACGTATGCGAACGACATTGACGCGGTCCAAGAACGTGTCAAGACCACCCTGCGCGCGCAGCACAATCTCGCCAACGACGGGAGCAAAGACGACTTCAATGTGCTGAATCAGGCATCCTTTCTCAACACACTCAACACGATTACGAGCTTGCTCACTGCGTTCCTGGCTGCCGTCGCCGGCATCTCGCTCCTCGTCGGCGGAATCGGCATCATGAACATTATGCTCGTCAGTGTCACCGAACGCACACGCGAGATTGGTTTGCGCAAGGCGGTCGGCGCGCGCGGGCAAGATATCTTGATGCAGTTTTTGGTCGAAGCCGTTGTCTTGTCGCTTACCGGCGGTTTGATTGGACTTGCGCTCGGCGTGGGCATTGCAGGCATCGTAACCTTGACCGGCGCGCTGCAAGCATCGGTCTCGTTGACCGCGATGGCATTGGCAATCAGCTTTGCGCTCGCCGTCGGGATTTTTTTTGGAATCTATCCGGCGCGCCGCGCCGCCCAATTGAATCCGATTGACGCGCTGCGGTACGAATAAACCATCAACGCAACAATCCTCAACGGACGCCTCAAAGGAAGGCGTCCGTTTTTTTTATACATCTCCAACGCACTCCAACGTCTTTTTAATTGACTTGGAAATTTGTTACTCTATACTAACATCATCAGTTTGTACGATATCACAATAAACGAGGAGCCTTGTGAAATTTTCCCGGCTGATGCTTTTCGCCTTGAGCGCATTGTCTTTGATGGGCGCGTGCAGCGCGCCCGTTCCCACCCCGACTCCGCCCGCAACCGCTTCCCTCACCGCATCCGATTTGTCCGCTATCAAAACGTACTTGCTTGGAAAAACGTCCGCGTTGAAAACGCATACTGCGGCGTTGACTGCCGCAAGCAATGCGTATTTTGATTTGGCAAAGGGCGCGCAGTTTGATTACGCCGCGTTGTGGCACAACCAACGCGACGCGGTCGTAAAAACATTGACCGACGCGCGCGCGGCGTGGAAACTTGCTAGCCCGACGTACGAACAAACGGAAGGCATTGTGGCGGGCACACCTTCGCTCGTCGAGTTTGATGTCATTCTCGATGCAGGCGCGTCGGTTCAAGAATCGCCGGATGACGCGGTGCCGTTTGATTTGAATTTAGCCGACGGGCGCGTGTTGGAAAAACCGGGCAATCTTTTCGGTGTGACCGAAAGCGCGTTGTGGGGCACCGAAGCGGAATACACGATTCCCAATCTCGTCGCCGATTTTGACAACAACGGCAAACAAGATTTGGGCGACGCGCTGCCCGACGCGTATGTGTTGAAAGCCGGCGCGGAACTTTTGCAAAAATACGCGAATGAATTGGACGCCGCCGCGCAAGCGTGGACGCCCACCGATTCCGACGCGTTCAGCGCGCTCGTGGTGATGGTGCCGACGATGGGCGAATACTTTGATTCGTGGAAAAATTCGCGATTCGTCGCGGGCGAAACTTCCACACAGCGCGATTTCGTCGCCATTTCGCGCCTCGCGGACATTCAAGATATTCTCGGTTCGCTCCAAATAGTGTACGCGAGCGTGAAACCGCAAATTACAAAAGTAGATGCAACGCAAGCGAACCAACTCGAAAAGCAGCTGAACGATTTGAAAGCATTTGTCGCGCACGTGTACGCGCAAGAACAGGGCGGCAAAAAATTCACCGCCGAAGAAGCGGACACGCTCGGCGCGGAAACACAAAATCGCGCGACGGCGATTGCGGGTGAAATCGCGCAGGTCGCGGAAAAATTGAATATCAAGATTGTGGAATAGTCCCCCACACGACCTGACAGGTTTCCAAGCAGACGCGTAATGTATCGCGTTCGCGGTGTCTTCAAGAGCGGTTCCATTTGAATCATCCGCGCGAAAACCTGTCAGGTCTTGCCTGTCTCGATGCGCCGATTGTTTTTTCTCCTTTTCGCAATTTTTCTCTTTGCGATTTTTTCACTCACCGCCGACGCGGCGGAACCTTCGCCGTTCCTGTTTGCAGAAGAGATTCGCGCCGCGCTGCTCGACGCGCAACTCTACCTGAAGGATTCTGCGCGCGCGCAGCAAGATGTTATGCGCGCGCAAAACTTGTACGCGGGCGAATTTGCCAAAACGATTGCGCACGCGTCGCCGCGCGCGGACGAACGCGTGCGCGCGGGTTTGAATGACGCGCAGCGCGCGGTGGAAACACAAAACGCGCTGTGGCTCGCCGACGCGCGCGCGCAGGTGTGGACTGCCCTATTGCAAGGCGGCTATGCCGTTGTCGAAAACGCGATTACGACGCATGACGCGCGCACCGCGCAAACGTGGCTGCCGTTGCGCGAGTTTCGCCGCGCCACGCGTTTTTCGCGTCCGAACGCCGATGCAACACGCGCAGTGGAACAGTTCGCGCAAAATACAATTTCGGGGAATGACGCCTTGGCGTCCGTGCGCGCGGACGTGTTGGACACGTATCAGGCGCGTTTGAAACTTGCGCTCGACGATGCACTGACGGCGGAGGGAAAGAATTATGCGGCGCGGCGCGCGGAAAATATTTCGCTCGCCGCCGGTTATTTTGAAATTCTCGCGGCATCGTACGCCCAACAACGCGGCGCGGCACAAGCGGCAAGCGTGCAGCAGGAATTCGACGGATTGCGGAACACCGCGCGTCAAAATGCAAGCGTCGCCGCCGCACTCGACAAGCTCAAACCGACTCTCCAAACATTTCGCGCCGCGCCCTTGACACCGCAAGAACAAGCGCGCCGCGCGGGACAGCTGTATCGTTTTCTCGGGCTCGTGCCGACGGAATATGGTCGCGGCGTCAAGGCAGGGATGGTTACGGCGGATTTTGAAATTCAAGAAGCACTTACGTTTCGCGACGGTGCGGAAGCGGCGTTCGATGATTTACAAGCCCTGCTCGGGCAACGCGACGCGGCAAAAACGGCGCGCATTGCGGCGCTGCTCGACGACTTGCAAACGCAATTGGAACATTCCGCGACACGCGTTCGGGTGGCAGACCCCGCGCAGATTCAAGAAACGAGTGATGAAATTGTCAAACTCGTTACAGAAATCGCCCCGCCCGAATGGTCGCAGCGCAACAGCGACGGCGATTTTGACGTGATTGCTTCGATGCTCGACCAGATGGAACAAGCCGCGGCGGCGGAAAACTATACGCTGGCAGAGTCGGCGCGTTTGGAAGCGTACGCCATTCTGGAGAGCGGACCCGAAGCGCGATTGGTTGCTGCCGCGCCGCAGTTGAAAACGCCGATTGAGGATTTGTTCTGGTTCGGTCAGGGCGAGGAGAAAGGTCTCGCGTTCTTGATTCGTGAACGCGCGCCGATTCAAAAAATCAAAGCCAGCCGCGATGCGTTGGACGCGCAGCTCGCGCTCGCGCAATCGGAATTGGCAAATTCCTCCGCGCCGTTCGCGGTGGCGACGAACGCGAGCATTATTGTTTTCCGCGAAGGACTCGAAGCCGTGTTGATTCTCGCGGCGTTGATGAGCAGTTTGAAAATCGGTGAGATGCGCAAGTATCGCAAAGGGATGTGGCTTGGCGTCGCGCTTGCGTTTCTCGTGACGGTGCTCACGTGGCTCGTGGCGGGGAGCGTGTTGAACATGCTTGCGCGGTACGGTGAAATGCTCGAAGCCGTTGTCTCATTGATTGCCGTCGGCGTGCTGCTGTTGATTCTGAATTGGTTTTTTCACAAAGTGTATTGGACGGGCTGGATTAGCGGCTTTCACACGCGCAAGCGCGCGATTTTGGGACAGACTGCGGGGCAAATGTTGGGACTCGTGATTTTGGGTTTCACGAGCGTCTATCGCGAAGGATTCGAAGTCGTTTTGTTTTTACAAGCGTTGGTGTTGGAAGCGGGCGCGGCGACCGTGTTGATGGGCGTCGCGATTGGGCTGGCGGGCGTCATTCTCGTCGGCGTCGCGGTCTTTGGCTTGCAAGCGCGATTGCCATACAAAAAAATGTTGATTGTCACCGGCGTCATGATTGCGGGTGTGCTTCTCGTGATGGTGGGCAATACGATTCACGTGATGCAGGTCGTCGGGTGGATGTCCATCACGCCGCTGCGCTTTATGAATCCGCCGTACTGGATGGGCATTTGGTTTGGCATTTATCCGACGGTGGAAACGCTCGCGGCGCAAGCGCTCGCGTTCGTGTATGTGGTCGGCAGCTATTATTTGGCGGAGCGACAGGCGCACGGCGACAAACGCGCGAGTTCTCGCACACAGACGCAAGAAAATACGGACGACCGCGCCCCTGCGCCGCACACCGACACTGCGCTTATGCAGGAGTGAAATGAATACGCCGGAGGATGCGTTCGGAGCAAATTTGGATACAATTGGGATATGTCAAAACTCGATGCTCCAAGCCAAGAACAAATCCGCCGCACCGATCGTTACACAGGCACGTATTTACTCATTGTTTGTGTGCGCTGTACGATTCAATACATTTTACTTCCGTTCGTGCTGCCGTTTCTGGGACTGAGCGGAAGTGTCGCCACCGGCGTGAGCATGGCAATTGACTTGCTCGCGCTCGGCATGATTTTGTATAACGTGCGCCGTTTGTGGAATACGAGTTGGCGTTATCGTTATCTCGCGTTGAGCGTTGTAATGATTGCCATCCTCGTTGTTTTTCTGGTGAATGACCTGCGCTATTTCGCGGGCATGTAGAAAAAGAAACGCCGGTATCCCGGCGTTTTTTTATTTCCATTCCGAATCCACACGATTTTA
>CAZXYP010000206.1:0-9734 GCA_964644955.1 uncultured Anaerolineales bacterium
CGCGCACCTCGATACATTTCTGCACCAATTTTTCTGCGCGCTCCAAATCATCGTGTGCTTCGATTTCGTCAAACGGCATTGAAATGACATGTTCGTACGTTGTCACGCCCGTTGGCAAAATTTGCGGAATCACCGTATCCGAAATCACCGGAAAGCCGTACGAAATTGCGCCCGCCGCCGTCGCGTATTTCAAATCGTCCACTTCGCCCAACGCAAGCACGAACGCAAACACGCGCGCCTTGTTGTACAAAAGAATTTCGCGCGACTGCCCGCCCTTCATGCCGCCAAACGTCAACGCGGAACGCGTCGCAAAACCCAACGCGTAAATTGCCGAAAGCGTGTCAGTGCCGAACGGGACAATGTACGTGTCATAGCCCATCTCGACGCCTTCTTCTTGCAGTTGATGAATGATACTGCGCCCGTTCACATTACCGCAGAGAAAAATCAAAATGTTGCGCTGCTGCAATTCGCGGATGATTTTCACTGCAACCGCGTTCGATTTCGCGCAGCCGACAATCGCGGCGAAACCGGGCATGCGTCCATCCACCAACTGAATGCCCCACGAACGCAGTTGAATATCGTCAATCGCGCCGTTGAGATGCCCGCCGTCGGCGCCTTGATAGTCCGGCGATGTGAACGCGCCCGCGCCTTGCGCGAGATGAAATCCCGCAAGCGGTTCGGGTTGTTCTTTGTACAGATAGCGCAGCGCCATCAGCGATTCTTCCGCGAGCAAGGTCGCCACGCCGGAATCGAGCGTCTCGCCCAGATACGGCACCCAGCGTTGGTTCGCCGGAATCGGATGCAGTAGTGTTTTGACCTGCGCCATCACCGGCTGCAAATCACCGATGGTTTCCACTTTGCGTCCTGTCAGACCGAGAATGGTCGGCAGGAAATATGCCGTGTTGGGGAATCCGATTTTCGCGTCCGCGCCCTTTTCGGCGAGCGCGCGGTCCAACAATTCTTCGGTCTCGCGCACCAGATAATTGGCGCCGCGAATTGCAGATTGGGCAATATATCGGCTCATAGGTTCTACTCCTTCGATGAGTCACGCGGTTTGCAACCGGGCAGGTTGTTTCCGGATTTCGAGCAAGTGTTCCGCAATCTCCCGGACTGCGCGACGACTCGGTGCATTTTCGGGCAGTTCCACCAACGCGCGCCCGTCGCTGTCGAATTGCGCGAGCAGCGGGTCGTACGGAATGACCGCGCGCAGCGGCACGCCGAGCGTTTCGATTTTTTGTTCCAATGCGTCGGGCACCGCGCCGACGACGCGATTCAAAATCAGATGCGTGTTGCGGATACCGATGTTGAGTGTCGGCGCCAGCGCGAGCATCGCCTCGACGGCAACCAAACCGCGCATGCTCGCATCGCTCACCAAAAGCAAATGGTCCACATCGCGTGTCGTGCGGCGGCTCAGATGCTCCATGCCTGCTTCATTGTCCATCACGACGAAATCGTACGTCCGGCAAATCGCGTCCATGACCGACCGCAGCATGTGATTGGGCGCGCAGTAACAGCCCGGACCTTCGGGACGTCCCATCGCGAGAAAATCAAAAGTGTCGCCCTCTTCCACCGCCATACGAATCGTGTAATCCATCCATTCGGGACGCGGAATGCCGGGCGGCACTTTGTCGCGCGCATCCTCGCGAATGTCGCCGACCGTGCGCGTGAGTTCCATGCCCAACACGAGATGCAAGTTGCTGCTCGGGTCCGCATCAATCGCCAGCACGCGTCCGAGATGATGCGCTGTGAGATAACGAATCAACAATCCCGCGAGCGTTGTCTTGCCCGTGCCGCCTTTGCCTGCCAGCGCAATTGTTGTTGTCATGCGTTGCGTGTCCTATGTTATCCCCCCGCGCCTTCCGTTTGGTTCGCCAGATAATTCTCCAAACCCATCTGTTCGATTTGCGTGCGCTGCTGGTCTGCCCAGTCAATGTGTCCCTCTTCCATCTTGAGGATTTTGGTGAGCAAATCGGCGGTGGCTTGGTCGTCCACTTCATGCGCCAAACGGATGCCCGCGTTGTACGCCCGCACCGCGCCCGCTTCCGCTTCCTGGTCGGCGCCGATGATTTCGACCACGTTTTTTCCGACGTGCATCGCGTTCAAGCGCGCCACGTTCGGCATCCCGTCCAAAAAGAGAATGCGTTGGATAAGCCATTCAGCGTGATGCATTTCGTCAATCGCTTGCTTTTCGATTGCCTTGTGCAGTTTGACATAGCCCCAGCTGTCGCACATTTCGGAATGGAGCATGTATTGATGCGTCGCAGTCATTTCATCCGCCAACAGGTCGTTCAGGACTGCGATTAGTTTTTCATTGCCTTGCATGGTTTGTTCCTTTTTTGGTTTGATTAAGCGTGTTCGTGTTCGATTCCACATTCGTGCGCGTGCGCGTGTTCCTCCGCGTGCGGCTCATGCGAAGCATGAGAATGAATCCAGCCGTACAACGCCTGTTTGCGTTCCTCGTCTTGTTTCGTCAAGAGTTGTTTGACGCGTTCGTCACCCGATTTGCCGTACTTGAGCGGGTCATACGCGGGCAGTTTCAATGCCGCGCGTTTCGCGTCAATGTGGTCGAGCGAACGTTTCACAATGTCTTGCCTGTCCGGCACAAATTCGATTTTGCCGCCCACCGTTTTTTCCCAACCCTCGCTCATGATGTGTACAACGCGTTCGCTCGCGCTCGTCGGCGCGTTCACGCCAAAAATCACATACACACCGCTTGCGGCAAAGTACGAACCGATGGCTAATGCTTTTTCGCTCATCCATTCCGGCGCGATGCCGACGCCGGGAATGTCGCTGATGTCATCGCCCAATCCGCCTTCGGTTGCCATTTCGGTCAGCACCGTGAGAATGCGCGTATTGTCCACGCACGAGCCCATGTGCAAGACCGGCGGAATGCCAATCGCTTCACACACTTCGCGCAAACCGGGGCCCGCGTATTCGAGCGCGGCTTCGCCGGTGAGCAATCCGTATTTCGCGTTCGCCAACGCGCCGCAGCCGGTTTGCACCACCAGCACATCGTTTTTCAGAAATTCCTTGACGATGTAATTGTGCGCCGCATCGTGCGTCGTGCGCGGATTGTTACAGCCGACCACGCCCGCGACGCCGCGCAAGCGTCCGCTCATCACCGCGTCGTTCAACGGACGGAAGGAACCGCGGAACACGCCGCCTTGCATGTAGCGAATATATTCGTGCGAAAAACCCGGCACACAGTCGCAAAACTCGGCGGGAATTTCCACCGCGCCGCGATTCGGATAATTGTCAATCGCCACGCGCACGATTTCTTTGGCAATGTCATAGGCGTGGTCTTCGTCAAATTCAATGTGCGTGCCGCCTTCGATTTTCACTTTCGACGATGTGGTAATGAACTTGGTGTGGAATTTTTGTGACAGCGGCGAGAGCGACTGCATGATGCACTGCACGTCCACAATCATGGCATCCACCGCGCCCGTGATAATGGCGAGCTCTTGATTCAAGAAATTGCCCGCGCTCGGTACGCCTTGCCGCATCAACGTTTCGTTCGAGGTGCAGCAGATACCGCACAAATTGATTCCCGCCGCGCCTTTGCTCTTGGCGTACTCGACGAGTTCGGGGTCGTAAGCCGCTTTCACAATCATTTCCGAAAGCGTCGGTTCGTGTCCGTGAATGACGAGATTCACCTGGTCGAGTTTCAACACGCCGAGATTCACTTGCGACACGAGCGGCGACGGCGTGCCAAACAGCACATCCGAAATATCCGTCGCCATCATCGAGCCGCCCCAACCGTCCGCGAGGGAGGTACGTAACGCGCCCAACAAAATATGTTCCGCATCCTGGTCATCGCCCATGTGCGTACGATGCAAAATATCCACCACTTCGCGGTCAATGCCGCGCGGCGTGATGCCGAGTTTGCGCCAAATCTCTTGGCGTTTTTTCGGCGCGCGTGCGGTGTACAACAATTCGCCTTTTTGTTTGCCAAAATCGGCGAGACCTATTTCCGCAATATCTTTGGCGATTTCGTTGATAGCGCGTCCGTCGGTCTTGACGCCGTAATAGGCGGCGATGGTTTTCAATTTTGCGGGGTCGCGGATTTCGTACCCTTGTGCGTGTTTGTCCGCAATCGCCAGCAGCGTGAACAACAAATCGCGTCCGTGGTCGCTGTGCGCGGCGGTCCCCGCCGCGACATGGCGCGCCATATTGCGCGCGGTGACGGTATCAATCGTCGCGCCGCACACGCCGGTCGGCAGGGGCTGTCCTTTGGGCGCGACGAGGCGGCACGGTCCCATATCGCACACCGAGCAGCATGCGCCGCTTTCGCCGATGGGGCACGGCTGCATTTTTGCCGCGCGCGAAAACGCGGTGGAATAGCCCAACGCATCGGCGCGTTTCAATACTTGTTCGGCGGCGGGGTCAATGGTTCGCACTTGAACTGAATCTTTTGGCATCGCAGTCCTCCTCTCTTCTCACAGCTTGCCTGCGGCTTGCAGGTCGGCGGGATGCGTCGTCACCGCGCGCGGCGCAAGAATATCCCACGCGGGGTCGGCGGTATGGTCGGGCGTGCGTTCGACGACTTCGGGGTCGCCCGGCGCATAACCGGCTTGGGTCAGCGCCTCTGTCAATTGTGCGCGCGAAATTTTTTCGGGATCGAATTGCACCGTGACTTCTTTGAACGCGGAACTCGCGTACACGTCTTGGACGCCGTTCAACGCAAACAAAACATTGCGCACGCGCGTCACATGATGGTCGGCGTACAATTGTGGGATGATGAGAAACAATCGTTCCATGATTCCTCCGCTATCTCGGTTTCAGGTACGCGACTTGACGGAACGATTTCACTGCCTCCGCCATCGCGTCCACTGTTAAATTGCCCGACACGTGCATCAATGTATCGGAATAGTCCGGGTCAATGCCCATCGCGGCGAGACACGGGTAATGATGATGCAGCATCCCCGCCGCAAATTCCACATCCTTTACCGGGACCTGCGCCAAACCGTTGGCGACAAATTCACTGCACCCGCACGGCGACGCGCGCTCAACTGTCACATCGGAGATTTTTCCGTCGCGCACCTCGACGCCAAAGCGCGGCATTCCAAAATGTCGCGCAAATTCTGCAATCAACGCGTTGTCGTATTCCACGCGCTGTTTGCGCAAGCTGTAGGATGTTTCGGTGAGCGAACAAAAGGGTTTGGGAAAGACGCTGGCGACGCCGATTTCGGCAAGCCAGCCGCGCAATTGATTGGCGAGCCCTTTGGGTAAACACGCGTTGTTATCAATCGGCGCAATGACCGCTCGCGCGCCGCTCATTTTGCAAATGTCGGGAAGTAGTTCCGCAATCGCGGGATGTTCGCCGAGCGCGAGGATTAAATCGGCGGGTTCCAAGTGCGCGGGCAGAAAATCGCGCGGTTCGTCTATCACGAGCGGGTAACGCGCGGGCGCATGCCATTCCTCCACGCGCCAATGCTCCGGCGCGTTTGCGCGGAGAATGTTGGCGATGCGATCGCCGTATAGCCCGGTAGTCACTGCCAGAATCTACATGTATTCTACATTCCTACGCGCAAGGTTTCTTGCAAACGCGCGACGGCTTCAGGGTCGAGCGGGACGAGTCCCAATTTTTGAATCGTCACGCGCGGGTCGTAATCAATGTGCTGTATTTTCAAATCCCCATCGTTCCACACCGCGTACGTGCAGCTCGGCAAGCCATGACGCGGCTGCCCCAAACTGCCCGGATTCACCAGATAATGCTTTCCCACACGTCGCAGCAGCGGCACGTGCGTATGTCCAAACAAAATCACATCCGCGTTGGCGTGGTCAAATAATGCATTCAATGTTTCGTCGGATGCGGTCAGCGCGTCGTTGACGTCCATGAACCGATGCGTCAGATGAAACCGTGTGCCGTCGCGTTCGAGGGTTTGCGTCACCGGCAGCGCGTCGAGATAGGTCAGCATGGACGCGGGCAGCAGCACACGATTCATCGCGCGCGTGGCGTGCGCCGTTTCTCGCCATTCCTCCGGTGACGTACAGACGCAATTCGTTGCCGCCGCTGCGTCATGGTCGCCCTGCACCCATACCTGCGCGTTTTGTTTCAGCCACACCGTACACGCCAACGGGTCGGGACCATAGCCCACCGCGTCGCCCAGAAAGAAAATCGCGTCGGGCGGCGGCTCGACCTGCTGCAATGCGCGCAGCGCTTCGAGATTGGCGTGCAAGTCCGAAAAAATCAAGATGCGCATAATGCGACCATTGACGGCAGACCGCAGACGGCGCGTTTTGTTTCGTCATCGGCTGTCCGTCGTCTGCCGTCAATGTGCCTGTTCCATCCATTCCTGCGGTTCCGGCGCATGAGGTCGCGGCAAGAGCTTTGCCTGTTCCACAATCAACGGTACCGCTTCTTCCCATTCGATGCTCATGATATGCACGCCCGCAATGCCGGGAATATCTTTCATCTGCTCGATGATTTCGACGCAGATGGCGATGCCTTCGGCGCGCCATTTGTCTTTGGGCGTCGCTTCCATGCGTTTGACCAATTCGTCCGGCATCTCCATCCCCGCGACGTTATCGCGCATGTACCGCGCCATGCCCGGCGATTTCAACGGCCCCACTCCGGCGAGAAGGAACGCGCGCTCATGCAGTCTCAAATCGCACACGCGCGCCATAAATTCCTTGAACCGCGCGACATTGAAAATCATTTGCGTCTGGATGAATTGCGCGCCCGCGTCAATTTTTTTCTTTAATCGGTGCGGACGAAATTCGTACGGCGGCGCGAACGGATTCTCGACCGCGCCGATGAAAAATTGCGGCGCGGGTTTCAATTCTTCGCCGCATTGAAATTTGCCGTCGTTCATGCCCTTGACCATCGCGACGAGATTGACGGAATCGAGGTCAAAGACTTTGCGCGCTTCGGGATGATTGCCGCCAATCATGTGGTCGCCCGATAGACACAAGACATTGCGGACGCCGAGCGCGTACGCGCCGAGCAAATCGGACTGTATGGCAATACGATTGCGGTCGCGACAGGTCATTTGCACGACGGGTTCAATGCCCATCTCGACCAACACCCGCGCGCCCGCAATCGAAGACATCCGCACGATGGCGGTTTGATTGTCGGTAATGTTCAACGCGTCGGCGGTGTGGCGCAAGAGTTCACCTTTTTTGCGAATCACTTGCGCGTCCGCGTTTTTGGGCGGACCCAATTCCGCCGTGACGGCAAAGTGTGTGGTTCGCAGTGACTGTTCAAGGCGACTGGTGTATGTTTCGTCCATGGTAAAGAGAAATTCAAAATTAGAAGTTCAAAATTAGAAATGCCGATGCTGCAAGGCAGGGCTCGCCGCTTTAATTTCTAATTTCTGATTTCTAATTTCTAATTTTCAATTTCCTACGCCGCTTTCGGCGGGGCGGGCTTGTCAGGTTTCGGTTTTACCGGCGGCGTCGGTTTAATGCCAATGTCGCGTCCGGTGAGCATGTTGATCCACGATGACGAGTTCTGAAACAACTGCCAATTCACGGGACGGTGAATTTGATAGATATGCTCGCGCCAGAGGGGGAGTTTTTGCGAGCGATAATAGGCGCGATACCAAACGCACCAGCGTTCAGGATAGACTTCGCAATGCCCGTTGGCGCGTACGCCGCCGCAGGGACCGTTGCGCGAATTTTTGGGGCAGCGCATCGGGCAGACGAGCCCGTTTTCGTGGAGGAGACATTGCCCACATTCCTGACACCCAAAGAGCGGTTTTTTGATGACCGCTTCTACCGGAATGAGGACAGCCGAGGCATAGTGTTCCGAGCGGGGGTGGGCATTGAAATAGGCGCGCAACCACCGCCCCAATCCGCTTTGAAAGAAATCCACGTTGACCTCCTTCGACGTGTAGAAACAATCCTGGCGGTTACGTCAAGTTTGCGCTATCAAAGTCCAAATCGTGTTCCAAACGTGTCTAAATTGATGTCCAAACGCGCCCCGTCCGGAAATCCTTTTTGCAAACGTTTCGAACTGTGATACAATGCGCGTACTGAGGTAGAGAATTTTCGTGCATTCTATTGGTTTTCGTTTTTCGATGTTGATGCCCACGGCGCGCCGTAGCAGCGGCGACGCGTAACGAGTGGATTAACTCGACGCGTCTGTCAACGGTGCGCCTTCCGCCGCTTGTTCGAGCGAACTCGTTTCGCCGTCAACAGCGGCGTTTTTGTTTCTATGCGGGTATCGCAAATCGAAAATCCACAATTGCACCGTCATCCTATCGAACTATCGCACTACCGACACTATCGCACTATTGCACTACAGGAGAACTTTATGACCGACAAAATTGGAGTCTTTGTGGCGTGGCCCTACGCCAACGGACCTTTGCATTTGGGGCATATTGCGGGCGCATATCTCACCGCCGATATTTACGCGCGCTATCATCGCTTGCGCGGGAACGATGTGTTAATGGTTTCCGGCTCCGACACGCACGGCACACCCATTACCGTAACGGCGGACGAAGAAGGCATTACGCCGCGCGCGGTGTATGAAAAATATCACGCCTTGTTTGTGCAATCGTTCGCCAAACTCGGCATCTCGTTCGACTTGTTCACGCACACCGACACCGAGAATCATTGGCGCGTCACGCAAGATTTCTTTTTGCAGCTCTATCGCAAAGGATACATCTTTCGCGCGACCGAACCGCAGCTGTATTGGGTGGAGGGCGAACGCTTCTTGCCAGACCGGTACATCGAAGGCGAATGTCCGGTGTGTCATTACCCGCGCGCGCGCGGCGACCAATGCGAAAACTGCGGCACGCTGCTCGATCCGCTGCAGCTCATTAACCCGCGTTCACGTTTGTCGAAACCCGGCGAATCAAGCACGCTTGTCGTGCGTGATTCGGAACACTTTTATCTCGACCTGCCCAAGTTCAACAAGCCGTTATTGGATTGGGCGAAACAGCAAACGCATTGGAAATCGAATGTGCGCGTGTTCACGCTCAATTACCTGCGCGGCGACGGCACGGACGAAAATCCGACGGGGCTGAAACCGCGCGCCATTACGCGCGATTTGGAATGGGGTATTCCGATTCCATCCGAACTCGTCGATTTTCCTACCAAGAGTATATATGTATGGTTCGAAGCGGTGATTGGCTATTACAGCGCGGCAGTCGAGTGGGCAAACAACAGCGGTTTGGGCGACCAATGGCGCGAATGGTACACCGTCGCGCCAAACGTGCGCGGCTATCAATTCATCGGCAAAGACAATATCCCGTTTCACACGGTGATTTGGCCCGCGCTGCTGCTCGGTTACGGGGATGGCAAGATCCCACTGCCGTACGATGTGCCGGCGAATGAGTTTTTGAATTTGGAAGGACGCAAGTTTTCCAAATCCGCGCATTGGGCGGTGTGGATTCACGATTATCTCGAAACGTACGACGCGGACCCGCTGCGCTATCTGCTTTCGGCGAATATGCCGGAATATGCGGACGCGGATTTCAAGTGGAGTGAATTCGTGCGCCGCAACAATGATGAACTCGTTGCGACGTGGGGGAATCTCGCGAATCGCGCGCTCACGTTCGCGTACAAAAATTTCGACAAGCGCGTTCCGGTCCCCGAAGCGTTAAACGACGCGGACAATGCGCTCATCGAAAAATCCGAAAAGGCATTGCAAGTCGTCGGCGATTGCATCAACGCGTGTCGTTTCCGCGATGGGATTCAACACGCGTTCGAAGTGGCGCGCGAAGCGAATGTGTATTTGAATCAGACCGAGCCGTGGAAAGTCATCAAGACAGACCGCGCTCGTGCGG
>CAZXYP010000207.1:0-9697 GCA_964644955.1 uncultured Anaerolineales bacterium
CCAAGTCGCCAACCGCGCGCAAGCGATTGTGCGGGCGCGGCAGGCGGGGCTGGGATAAAGGACCTTGAGTTTTTTCGCGAATAGGAACCCCAACGCGAATGGTCGAGACCTCAAAGCTCTCGCGATCAGTTTTCAATCTTTGGCGCGTGAACGGTAATCCAATAGTCGGGTGGCTCTAGAATTTCCGCGACGCCATTGAAATTCACCAAAGCAAATTGCGGATGACGCACAATAAAATCCGCAATGCCGTGCGCAGCGAGCAGCTTGGCAACCTAGGCTGAACTCAGATATTGATACATCGCATCGCGCTGTCCAATTGAAATCAGGCGCGCGTTCAAATTCGTTTTCATTTTTGTGGGGAGCGCGTCGGGTGCGTTCGTCATATGATTGATGCCGCCGATGACGACGATTTGAACATTCTCGCGCGAACGCTGCTCCCAAAATTTCTCAATCTGCTGTTTCCATAATTCATTGCGGTACACCATGTCTTCGCCCAATCCATTTTGTCGCTCCGCCAACGAGACATCCAACGCGATGACCGGAATCCCACTTTGTGCCGCCCATTTCAACATCGCTTCAAACACGGGCATGGATGGCGTATTCACCGGATATCCTGTTTGCCCCCACGAGTGCTTGCCCCAAACGGTTTGGTACGCTTTGTTTTGGAAAAGCGTCTCTATCTCTGCCTCGCGCGCGGTTGCGCTGTCAAGCAAATTCAATCTGTCCAACGCGGGCTGCATGTCATACGAAAAGCGCTCCACCGCTAGCGCGATTTTTTTCTTGGATGCCAAAACGCGCGTAATCTCAAATGCGGTCTCCATATCGCGCGCGTCGTAATGCGCCTCGCCGATGCAAACGACCTCTGCGTTTTCCAAATCATTTAAAAGACTGTCCCACGTGACAACATCGTCATATTTCCCGTACTCGCGCGTCAACGCTTCGACCAAATCCGCAGGCAAAACGGGTTGCTGCGACTGCGCGGAGACGGACTGTGCGGCACTGCACCCCGTAATTGCAACCCACACAAACGCCCACGCCAACCAACGACGGAGAGACATGGAAACCTCCCCGCGCGGGTGAATTTTTTGCCGTCATGACAAAATTTTTCCCGCGCGTTGGCGGCAACATAGCGTATGGGCGTTAAATTTGAATCGGCATTGACAGATTTTTCTTTGAGACGCAAAATTAACAGCGTCCACTTATATTCCCCTTGCCCAGATACGTAATCACATAGTGCAGGAACAAGGAGGCGTATGCTCCAGATTCGATTTCTCGGGCAGTTTGATGTGCGCGTGGACGGCAAAACCCTCGCCGTTCCCACGCGCGCGGCGCAATCCCTTTTTGCTTTTCTCGTTTTGAACGCCGGCACACCGCATCGCCGCGAAAAACTTGCGGGTATGTTGTGGCCCGACACGCCGGACGAAAACGCGCGCCGCAGCTTGCGCCAAGAACTGTGGCGCTTGCGTAAAGCGCTCGCCGCGCACTCCACCGACGAAGCGAACGCGCTTGCCGCCGACGAACTCACGGTCAGTTTTCTGCCGCGCGCGGATTTTTGGTTTGATGTGCATCAGTTGGAACAGCCGCTCGCGCCCGATGTGCCGTTGAACGAACGCATCAATCACGTCGCGGTGTTTCAGGGCGAATTACTGCCGGGGTTTTATCAAGATTGGGTCTTGTTGGAACGCGAGCGCGTCCAAGTGTTGTACGAGACACAAATGCGCGAATTGTTGGAACATTTGATTTTGGAAAAACATTGGCAGAGCGCGGTGGGTTGGGCAGAAAAATGGATTTCGTTTGGACAAACGCCCGAAGCCGCCTACCGCGCGCTCATGCTCACGTACGCGATGCTCGGCGACCGCGCGCAATGTGCTGCCGCGTACGAACGCTGCAAAATCGCGCTCGAAAAAGATTTGAGCGTCGAGCCGTCACCCGAAACGGAATCGCTGTATCAAGAAATCCTGCGCGGCGATACGCTGGCGCGCGTGAATTTGAACGCGCCGCGCGTTTTCATCGGCGCAAGCGCGCTGTACGACGAACCACCCGCGCACGGCGAGCCGCCGTTCAAAGGTTTAGATTTTTTTGATGAAAATGACGCGAGTTTGTTTTATGGACGTGAGCAGGTTGTAGAAAAATTGGCGCAGCGTGTGCGCGCGCAGAATTTTCTCGCTGTCGTCGTCGGCGCGTCGGGCAGTGGAAAATCTTCAATCGTGCGCGCAGGGTTGGTGCCGGTGTTAAAGAACGCAAGACTAGAGACCGGAGACTGGCAAATTTTCGTAATGACGCCCACCGCGCATCCGCTCGAAGCATTAGCGGTGGCTCTCACGCGCGATTCGGAATCCATCACTGCGACAGCAACTTTGTTGGATGATTTAGCGCGCGACCCGCGGGCGCTGCAACTGTTTATCAGGCGACAGATGACAGGTGACGGAGCACAGACGAGTGCTCATCCCTCATCCCTCATCCCTCATCACTTGCTTGTCGTTGACCAATTTGAAGAGCTCTTTACGCTCTGCCGCGATGAGTTTGAACGCGAGCAGTTCGTTGACAATTTGTTGGACGCGCTGCATGTGGAAACAAATCAAGGCGCGTCGCGTACGCAATTGTTGACGTTGGTGTTGACGATTCGCGCGGACTTTTATTCGCATCTCGCGCAGTATCCCGAATTGCGCGAGGTGGTGGCGAAACATCAAGAATACATTGGCGCGATGAATGTGGAGGAATTGCGCCGCGCCATTGAAGAACCGGCACATCAAGCCCGTTGGGAATTTGAACCGGGACTCGTAGATTTGATGTTGCGCGATGTGGGCGATGAACCCGGCGCGCTGCCCTTGCTTTCTCACGCGCTGCTCGAAACATGGAAGCGACGCGCGGGACGCATGATGACGCTCAAGGGGTATCACGAAGCGGGCGGCGTGCGCGGTGCCATCGCGCAAACGGCAGAGACAACGTACGAACAATTGAATGCTGAACAACAGCAGATCGCGCGCGATATTTTCTTACGATTGACGGAATTGGGCGTAGGGACGGAAGATACGCGAAGACGCGCAGAGATTAGAGAATTGGAGACTGGAGATTGGGAACAGACGCGACGAGTTTTGACATTGCTGGCGGATGCGCGTTTGGTAACGACGCATGAAAATTTTGTCGAGGTCGCGCATGAAGCATTAATACGCGAGTGGCCCCGTTTGCGCGAATGGTTGAATCAAGACCGCGAAGGATTGACGCTGCATCGTCATCTCACCGAAGCGGCGAACGAATGGGCATTGATGGAACGTGATGCGAGCGCGCTATATCGCGGTGCGCGTTTGGCGCAAGCGCGCGAGTGGGCAGTCACGAATTCGGAACGGATGAACGAATTGGAGCGCGCGTTTTTGGAAGCGAGTGAGGAACAAGAGAAAAGAGAATCGAAAGAGCGGGAAGAACAACGCGAACGAGAATTGCTTGCGGCGCAGAAATTGGCAGAAACGGAACGACGCGCGAACAAACGCTTGCGCCGACGCGCGTTGTATCTCGCGGGCGCGGGCGCGTTAGCAATCGCGTTGGCAATCATTGCGTTTGTGTTGATGGGCGTCGCGCAGAATCAGAGCGCCATTGCGAAAGCCAGTGCCAACCAAACGCAGAGTCTTGCGTTGAGTTCTGCCGCGCAGCTCTCTGCGGATCGCGGCAATCCCGAATTGGGTCTGGCATACGCGTTGGCGGCGAATCGTCTGAGTCCACCCGCGATTGAAGCGCAAGCGCCGCTCGCCGACCTCGCGTATGCGTCGGGTTTTCAACATCAGTTTTCGGGAGGACACGAGTCCGGGGTTGGCAGCATCTCATTCAGCCCCGAGGGCAAAACCGCGCTGTCCGCAGGAACGTGGGACAATTCGTTTAATCTTTGGAACCTGTCTGATGGAACATTGCTTCGCAAATTTTCGCCGGAAACAGGCGGCGTCTTTAGCGTGTCGTTCAGTCCGGATGGCAAAACCGCGCTCACTGCGTATGGCAACGGTACCGTCGCACTCTGGGATACGGCAACGTGGCAAGTGCTGCGCGAATATCACGGACACGACAAGTCCATCTGGTTGGCGAGTTTCAGCAAAGATGGAACACGTTTTCTCTCGGCGTCCGATGATGGCCCCTTGATTTTGTGGGATGTCGCAAGTGGAGAAATGATACACCGCATCTCGGGATTGGATGGCTTGTTTACGGCGGCGTTGAGTCCAGATGCAAGAACCGCGTTGGCAGGATTCAAAGATGGCAGAATCGGCGTGATGGACCTTGCGACCGGACAACTTGTTCACACGTTTCAAGCGCATGCGGATGCGGTCTCATGGCTGGGATTCAGTCCCGATGGTAAAACCGCGCTGTCGAGTTCACTCGACAAAACCGTTGCGCTGTGGGACATTGGCACAGGGCAACTCATCCGACGGATGCTCGGGCACAAGGATGCGGTCTATTGGGTCACATATACTCCCGATGGCAAGACGGCGCTTTCGGGCGGCGGACGCGGCACCTCGTTTGCCAACATTCTGGACAAGAGCATGATTTGGTGGGATTTAGAGTCAGGAGAAATGATTGAACGTTTTGAGGGACCGCAGCCAAGTATCTCTACCATCGCGTCTAGCCCGGATGGGAAAACCGCGCTCTCGGGTTCAGCAGGCTCACTTGTCTTGTGGCAGCTCGGCAGCGGCGCGCAGCTGCATCGGCTCACGGAACATACGAGCGCGGTCCATAGTGTCGCGTTTGATGCAAATGGCGCGCGCGGCATTTCGGGCGGGGCAGATGGAAAAATAATCGTGTGGGATACGACACACGGAACGGCAATACGCGCCTTGAAGGGCGAAAGCATCGTCAACACCGTCGCGTCAAGTCCCGCTGGAAAAAATATCTTGAGCGGCGCGATGGATGGCACGCTCACGCTGTGGGATGCGGATTCCGGAAAGGTTCTACGTCGCTTTGAAGGGCATGACGCGCCCGTAACAACCGTCGCGCTGAGTTCGGATGAAAAGCTCGCGCTGTCGGGTGCGATAGATCATTCACTGATTCTTTGGGATGTGGTGAGCGGAAAAATTTTGCATCGGCTCGCCGGACATACGAACGCGATAAATTCTGTCGCCATCAGTCCCGATGGAAAACGCGCGCTTACAGGCGGTTATGACCGCGCCGTAATTTTATGGGATACGCAAACCGGACAACTGCTCAAACGTTTTCCCACACAAGCGAGTGTGGTGAATGCCATCGCGTTCAGTCCGAATGGCAAGACCGCGCTCTTTGCATTGGCGGATGGGAACATCGCGCATTGGGATTTGGAACGCGGCGTCGAAATTTTGCGCTTGGTCGGCCATGACGGCGCGGTAAGAAGCGTGGCGTTCAGTCCCGATGGAAAATCCGCAATCTCCGGTGGACTCGACAAGCGCGTCATCGTTTGGGATGTAGCGAGTGGGCAAGCGATTCGTCATTTGCTCGGACATGCCGATACGGTGAATTCGGTTGTGTTCAGTCCGGATGGAAAACTTGCACTCTCGGGTTCGGTGGACGAGACCGTGCGCGTGTGGCGCATTGATTCCCTCGACGAGTTGATGCAATGGACGCGAACGCATCGCGTCGTTTCCGAGATTCCGTGCGACAAACGCGCGCTGTACGGCTTGGCGCCATTGTGTGATGCGACGAACGCGACGCCAACGCCATCGCCGTAGGGGCGAAGCATTGGCATTCGCGGACGCGTAAAGGACCGCGATTATTCCTGCCAATGCTTCGCACCTACAAACCACAATGCAACCCATTCGACAATCATTCGTTGTTCTCTTTGTATTCCTCGCCGCGTGCAATTCGCTCGCGCCCTCTCAAAACAACGCGCCAATTTCAACCGCGCCAACCACGGCAAGCAACGGCGCGAGCAGACAAACGGTGGAACTCTTTACCACATGGGCAGGACAGACCAGCGCAGAAAAAAATGCCCTCCTTGCCCTTGAGGATATTTTTCGCCAACAACATCCCGAGCTGGATATTCTTCATTCGGACTTGGGTGGCGGCGGCGGCAACACTGACGATATGCTGTTGGAACGTCTGCGGCGACAAGAACCGCCCGACAGTTTTGTCGTTCACGCGGGCAAGGAATCGCTCGCGTATGTTGTGCGGGGTGAATTGGAACCGATTACGAAAATTTTTCGCGATGAAAAATTGGACCGGGTGATGCCGCCCTTACTTTTGGAACAACTCGAAATTCAAGGCGAAATCTACAGCATCCCCGTCAACATTCACCGCTCGAATGTGCTTTGGTACAATCCAAAAATTTTCCGCGAGAATAATGTACAGCCGCCGCGCACGCTCGGAGATTTTTTCACAGTGGCAGAAACATTTCGGGCAAAAGGAATTACCCCACTCGCGATCGGCGGCGGCTTTGAGCTCGGACATTTATTTGAAAGCATCCTGCTGGCAACCTATGGGGCGCAAGATTATGTGCGCTTGGTGAACGGAGATACCGCGCTGTGGATGGATGCGCGTTTGGAAACAGCCATTCACACCTTTGAGAAAATGCTCGGCTATACCAACACAGACCGCGAGAGCGAATGGTGGTATCCCGCCGCACAGCGCGTTGTCGCGGGCAAAGCCGCAATGACAATTATGGGGGATTGGGTAAACGGGGCTTTTGTGGGCGAACGAATGAAACCAAACATTGACTTGGCGTGGACAGCCGCACCGGGCACAGACGGCACGTTCATGTGGTTGAGCGACAGCTTCACCCTGGCAAAAGGCGCGCCGCACCGTCAAGCCGCGATGGAATTTTTGAAAACAGCCGCTTCGCGCGAGGCGCAAGACGCCTTCAACCACATTAAAGGTTCGATTCCCGCGCGCATGGATGCAGACAAAACTTTGTATGACGAATATCAGCAGTGGTCCATTGACCAATTTCGTGCCGGCGCGCTCGCGCCGAGCATCATGCACGGCGCGGCGACCTCTGATGCGTTTCGTCAAGCGTACTCGCGCGCGGCGATTGATTTCTCCAATGATTTGGATCAAACCGCGTTTGTTCAAGCACTGCGCGCGGCAGTCATCGAACTCGAATAGTGCGCGACCGACGTGACATGTTTTCAGAAACGTGTCACGTCCGTCTTTTATTCCACACGCGCAGCGCCTCGCGATGCGTCTCGAACGCGAGCGGAAATTCCAATGCGCGTTCACACGTGACCCATTCCGCCGCGATAGAGTCACTCGCAATTTGCAACTCACCGCCTACAACGCGCGTTTCATAAATCAGCACAATGCCTGCGATTTTTTTTACGTCATTAAAAAAAGACCACACGCCGACCAACGCGCCCAATTCAATTTCATAGCCCGTCTCTTCCAAGACTTCGCGCATCAACGCTTCCGGCACCGTCTCGCCCAATTCCACAAAACCACCGGGCAAGCCCCACAACCCTTTCCCCGGGTCCTCGCCGCGCTGCACCAACAGGATTTTTTCGTCGCGCGCGCGCGTCACGATGGCGGCGCCTGCGACTTGCGGCGCAAAATAATAGACCCATCCGCAGCGCGGGCAGATCGGGCGCAAACGCTCCGACTCGATTTTCAGCTCCACCGCGTGTCCGCAGCGCATGCAAAATTTTATCGTGTCCAAAGGCAGCATTGGCGCGTTCCTAAAAAAAAGTGGCGGCTTGCGCCGCCACCGGGTAAAGCGTGTCATGGCGCGGGGGGGCTGGTTTGCAGCGCCAACACCACCACTGTCGCAATAATCGCGCCCATCACCACGACAAAAATGAACGCCTGGAAGCCCCACCCGTATGGCGCGGGCGGTTCGACATGCACCTCTGCCGCAGGTGTGACGCGCTGTTCAATTTCTTGTGCCAGCACTTGCGCTCCTTGGTCAATGAATTGTTTGCCGACCGTGTCCACCAGCCGCTGCCCCAAACTTGCCAGCGGTCCATTCAAATTGCCTTGCCCGCTGTACGCCATTTCGGTGGCTTGGTCTGCCTCATTCAGTCGGAGGACCACTTCACCGCTCGTCCAATTCCCCCCCCGCTTGCCTTCGCCTTTGATTTTTACATAGGAAGGCGGCGTTTTTTCGAGGACCGAGATTTTGCCGTCGTATTTGCCCTTGATGGCGGCGACGCCGACGATTGCGGTGAGTTCGTATGTCACGTCGTCGGTTTGTTCCATGCGCTCCAGTGTGATGCCCGGCACACGACCGATGACGTTTTTCATCGTCTCGACATCGAAAATCATATCCCACACCTGATCGCGTGGGGCATTGATATTGACTTTACCGCCGATTTGGATTGGCATGTGCAGCTCCTGAAAAAAATGACGGGGATTCGGAACGACTCGTCGCGCTATTATACTCGCATTCACGACGAATGAAATATCGCACTCACACAGGTTTGACCACGCGAAAACGTTCGCACACGACCGGCATGTGCTCGCTCGGTTCGCGCCCCAATACCTCACAACGGCGCGTAAAATAGTCCCAATGCGCCTCGCGCCAATATGCCAGCGAACGGTCGCCCTCGCCCTCGGCATACGCCTGTTCCTCATCCACCAAATTGAACGGCTCGATATAAACACGCGTCGTTTCGATAATGCACAACGGGTCGCCCTCTCCGTCCAACACAATGCTGTATTCGCCCGCGCGCGGCAGCGGGTCATTGTCCACGTTGTATTCCCACGCCAACGAGGCAGTGCCGGTTTTGATGCCATCCAACACCAATTGCCCCAACTCGTTCGCCATTTCGGGCGTATCACCAAAACTCCACGCCTGATACGCGTCCTCGCCCGGCGGATTCTCCTCAAACGAATCGCGAAACTCCTGCCAATATTCTTTAGGTGTCATGTGCCTCTCACCTCGAGCCCTGCCGCTTGATACAACGCATCAATCACGCGCATATTCTTTACGCCCTCCTTGCCATCGGTCACATTCGTCTGTTCGCCGCGCACCGCTGCCGTGAACGCGCGCAGTTGAAAATGATACGTCGGTTCGCTCGACACCGCTTCGCGGCGTTTTCCGTTTGCCGTATGAATCGTCAAACCGCGAAAATACATTTGCGGCACAAACGGGTTTGTAATTTCGATGCTGCCCTTGTCGCCGCGCACCCGCGCGAAAATTCTCAGCGGCGGAAATGCAGCCAGCGAGCAGCCCAATGTTGCCGTGATGCCATTTTCAAATTGCAGCGCCGCGCGCATCATGCGGTCCACCTGCGGCGACGACAATTTCGCGTGGGCGCTCACGACGCGCGGTTCGCCGCCGCCCAAATACCGCAACAGGTTGACGCAATAGCAGCCAGTGTCCATCGCCCCCCCCCCTGCCAACGCGTAACGGAACCGAATGTCCTTTGGGCGCAAGAACAACGGAATAAAAAAATCTGCCTGCAATTCGCGCACCGCGCCGATTTCGCCGCTGTCCAAAATTTCCTTGACACGCAGCGTCAACGGATGATAGCGATAATGAAACGCTTCCATCAACACGCGCCCTGTTTCCTCCGCAACGCGCGCCATCTCCTCCGCCTCGCGCGCATTCGACGCCAACGGTTTTTCGCACAACACATGTTTCCCCGCGCGCAACGCTTTGATGGTCCATTCGCAGTGGAGCGCATTGGGCAGCGGATTGTAAATGGCATCAATGTTCGCGTCGTTCACCAATGCGTCGTACGAATCCAATGCACGCGGGATGTTGTGTTTTTGCGCAAAGGCGCGCGCCCTATTTGCATCGCGCGCCGCCACCGCC
>CAZXYP010000208.1:0-9568 GCA_964644955.1 uncultured Anaerolineales bacterium
CGCGCAGTCACGCGAAAATTTTGTGGGAATTGGACACGTTACAGCGCGTGTTTCAAACCACGCCCGATGACCGTTTTCTCGGCGTTGCGCCGTTTTCGCATGTGAATGGTTTGACGCGCACAATGCTTTCGAGTTTTCGCGCGGGCGCGGCGGTGTATCCGCTCGCGCGCTTTGAACGACATCGCGTCGCGGAAACGATTGCGCGCGAACGTTTGACCATGTTTATCGCCGTGCCGTTCATGTTCATTACGCTCGCCCAAACGCGTTTCGAGACCGCGCCCGATTTTTCATCGCTGCGCTTGTGCGTGTCCGCCAGCGCGCCGCTGCCCGTGAAATACAATCGCGAGTTTCAACAAAAATTCGGCATGTACATCCGACAGCTCTACGGCTCGACGGAAACGGGAACGATGAGCATGAATGTTTCGGACGACATCGAAAACACATTGGATTCGGTCGGCGAACCGCTGCCGCAAATTCAATTCGCGATTGTGAATGACGACGGGCAGCGCGTGGAAACGGGACACATCGGTCAAGTCATCGTGTCGAGTCCCGGCACGATGGACGGGTATGACGATATGCCCGAACTGAATGAAAAGGTTTTGCGCGACGGATTTTTTTACACGGGCGATTTGGGACGGCTCGACGCGCAGGGACGTTTGTACTTGCAAGGGCGCCTGAAATTTTTGATTAACAAGGGCGGTTTCAAAATTGACCCGCGCGAAATCGAAGAGGTGTTGGAGGAACATCCCGCTGTGGCGCAGGTCGCCGTCGTCGGCGTGGAAACGGCGTACGGCGATGACAAAGTAAAAGCGGTCGTGGTGCGGCGCGCGGCATGTTCGGAAAATGAATTGGTGGAATTTTGTCGCGGTAAAATCGCCGATTTCAAAATTCCGAGCGTATTCGAGTTTCGCGACGAAATGCCCACGAGTCCCACCGGCAAACTGCGCCGCGCCCTGCTGCGGGAAGGAACGGATGCGCCGCATTGATGCGACCGATTTGTATCTTGCCACGGTATTGACGCTGCTGCGCGTGACCGAAACTGCCAATTCGATTGCGCTGTGCGAACGCTTTGCCGCCGTCATTGGTGGAACCGCCGCGCGCACGTCGCGGCGCAAATATCAAAACACACTGCGCGCGCTGTCGGATTATTTTGGGACACGTCACGACGCGCGCACATTGCGGCGCATTGCGCGACAAACCTTTCATACGTTTTGGCTTGACGCGTTTGTTCTGTGTCAATTGGATTGGCGCGCGGTTTTGGATGCCGCGCAGATTACGGGCTTGGAACATTTGGAACACGCGCACGCGCGAGGACGCGGTGTGATTCTTTTGGAGAACAGTTATTTTGGTTTGCGGAATTTGGCGAAACGGATTTTGCACGCGCGCGGCTGGCAAATTCATCAAACGCACGCGACGAATCATTTGGCGGGCTTTAGCGCGCCCGGCAGCACAACACTGCGGCAGCGCGTGTTGCATCCCGCGTTCGAGGAGCGCGAAAAGAATTTTGTGGCGTCCATTGTGCATATTCCAACAGACGGCTCGTTCGATTTTGTGCGCGCCATTGCGCGTTTGCTTGCCAACAATGCCGCCGTTTATTTTTCGGGTGACGGTGATACATCGCACAAATTTATCGCCATTGATTTTCTCGGACGACGCGCGCCGTTTCCGACCGGCATTGTGAATTTGGCGCGCCTGTCGGGCGCGCCCATCGTGCCGTTGTTTTGTTTTCGCGACCAAAAGCAACGGGTTGTCCTGCGCGTCGAACCGCCATTGGAATTTCCGGACAATGCGCGCGCCGCCGAAATCGGGATGGCGCACTATGCCGCGCGCTATGCGCAATACATTGATACATATCCCGAACAATATCGAAATTGGTATTCATTGAACAAGTAGAGGCAATGCCTTGGGCTTGCCCGTAAGGAGTAGAACGTATGCGTGAAGCAGTCATCGTTTCCGGCGTCCGCACCGCCGTCGGCAAAGCGCCGCGCGGCAAATTGCGCACGACGCGTCCGGATGATTTGGCAGGCACGGTCGTGCGCGAAGCATTTCAACGCGCGGGCGGATTAAAACCCGAAGACGTGGACGATGTTATCATCGGCTGCGCAATGCCCGAAGGTGAACAGGGTTTGAATCTGGGGCGCATTGCGGCATTGCGCGCGGGCTTGCCCAATGCCGTGACAGGCATGACGGTCAATCGTTTTTGCGCGTCGGGCTTGCAGACGATTGCGCTCGCCGCGCAGCAAATTCGCGCGGATTGGGGCGAGTGCATTATTGCGGGCGGCGCGGAATCCATGAGCATGGTGCCGATGATTGGATTTCATTTCGCGCCGAATCCGTATCTCGCGTTGGAATATCCCGGCGTGTATCTCGGCATGGGACTCACGGCCGAAAATGTCGCGGAACAGTACGACGTGTCGCGTCAAGCGCAAGATGAATTTGCGTATCGCTCGCATCAAAACGCGCTTGCCGCGATTGAATCGGGAAAATTTCGCGATGAAATCGTGCCGCTGAATGTGGAATTGGTCGAAGTGGAAAACGGCGGTACGCGCGCGCAAAAATATGTGTTTAGTACAGACGAAGGTCCGCGCCGCGATACCACACTCGAAGCGTTGGCAAATCTCAAACCGGTGTTTCGCAACGGCGGCAGTGTCACGGCAGGCAATTCCTCGCAAACGAGCGACGGCGCGGGCGCGGTTGTCGTCATGTCGGAGGAAAAGGCGCGCGCGTTGGGCATGAAACCGTTAGCGCGCATGGTTTCGTTTGCCGTCGGCGGGGTGCCGCCCGAATTGATGGGCATCGGTCCGGTGCAAGCGATTCCCAAAGCATTGAAACTCGCGGGACTCGAATTAAAAGATATTGACGTGATTGAATTGAACGAAGCATTCGCGGCGCAAGCGGTCGCGGTCATTCGTCAATTGGAAATAGACGAAGCCAAAGTAAATGTGAACGGCGGCGCGATTGCGCTCGGACATCCGCTCGGCGCCACGGGCGCGAAACTGACCGTGCAGCTCATTCACGAAATGAAACGCCGCCGGGCGCAATACGGCATGGTGACCATGTGCATCGGCGGCGGCATGGGCGCGGCGGGCATTTTTGAGAATTTGGAATAATGGCGCGCGTACGAAACCTGCAAATTATTCTCGTCGTCGGCGATATTCTTGCGCTCTTGCTCTTTGTGTTGATTGGGCAAGCCGACCATCAAACCGTCAGCGCGGAAAATCCACTGAGCGGTTTGTTGCTTGCGGGCGCGCCGTTTGTTGTCGCGTGGCTTGTGACCGCGTTTGTAGTAGGCGCGTATTGCGCGGACGTATTTACCCCGCGCGTCATGTTGTCGCGTTCGTTGACGGCGTGGTTGATTGCATTGCCTATCGGCATTGTGTTGCGCGCGCTGCTGTTGGGACGCGCCGTCATTCCGACCGCGTTCATTCTCGTCGCCTTTGCGTTCGGCGGATTGTTTGTCATCGGGTGGCGGATGATGTTTGTGTTTTTGCTTCAGTGGCGCAAACGCGCGCAACCGGAATAAAAAAAACGGCGCACAGCGATGGTGCGCCGTTTTTTTTTCAAAGCGGTAGAAAAACTGTAAACGCGCTGCCCTTGCCCGGTTCACTTTCTACTTGAAGCCGTCCGCCGTGCGCGTGCACAATATCGCGCGCGATGGACAAACCCAACCCCATCCCTTGCGGAAAACGATTCGCGCCGCCGAACGACGCGGCGCTGCCGCGATACAACGGGTCAAAAATATACGGCAAATCTTCCGCCGCGATACCGATACCGGTATCTTGGACGGCTAACGACAATTCCCGCGCCTCCGCCTTCGCGCGCAATTCAATCCCCCCCCCCTCCGGCGTGTATTTGATGGCGTTCGACAATAGGTTGCCCAACACTTGCGCCATTTTGTCGGCATCCATATTCACGGTCGGCAAATCGGGCGCGATGTTTTCTTGCCACATCAGATTTTTCTGCTGTGCCGCTTCCCGCCACGTCAACGTGACCTTGTGTAACCATTCGCTCGTGTTGACCGGCGCGCGCCGGAGCGCGACGACACCATCCAATTCGCCGTGTAAACTCGCCAGATTATCCAACAAGGGTTTCAACCGTTCGACCTGCGCATCCATGCCTTGCAGTAATTCTTGACGCAGTGCGTCATCACGGTCCGCGCCCTGCCGCAGCGCATGAATCGCCGCTTGCAGCGCGCCCAACGGACGTCCCAATTCATGCACCAGATTCGCGAGCAGCCGTTTGCGCGCAGTTTCGGATTCCAGCAAGCGCGCTTGCAATGCGGTCACCGCGTCAAAGGTCGCGCGGAATTCTTGCGGCATGGCATTCTTCGGCAATGTCACGCGCTGCCCTTGCGCCACTTGCGTCACCGCTTGCGTTACCAAATTCAAACGCCGCGCCATACGCGCCGCGAGATATGTCCCGATGCTGACCGCTGCAAGCAGCGCCAACAATATCGCGCCCAGAATCAACACACGCATTTGGTTGAACCGCGCAGAGACCTGCTCGACGCGCGCGGTCACGCGCACAATACCAATCAATTGTCGCTGCGGATCAAGTACAGGCGCGAGCGCTTCCGCACCAATTTGCGCCGGGTCGAGATTGTATGCGGCGCGCGTTTGCAGATTGCCTGCCGCGAGGGTCGCAAGTTCGCTTTGGGTCGGGTCCGCTGCCGCGCGCGTGTTGGGGCGTACAAGCGCGACCCATTCTGCGCCGTCCGCTTGATACAAAGCGACGTCGCGCGTGCCATCGCGCGCTGCGTTTTCGACAAATGTTTGCGCTTGCGCGCGGTCTTGAAAAATCACGGCGTCCACTTGCGCCGCTTGCGCAAGCGCGGCAGCATGACGCGCCATTTCATCGGTCAAGTCGGACAATAGCACCTGCGACTCGACGACAAACAAAAGCAGCGCTCCCAACAGCGGCAGCAAAATCAGCAGCGGGAGAACGTGCGAAAGGATGAGTTGGGAACGAAGCGACTTCACGGCACCAATTTGTATCCGACACCGCGCACCGTCAAAAGACGTTTCGGATTCGACGGGTCATCTTCCAGTTTTTCGCGCAGCCAGCGTACATGCACATAGACCACCTGCGGCTCGCCGTAAAATTCGACGCCCCACACTTGCTCGATGAGTTGGTCCACCGACATGACCTGCCCCGCGTTGAGCGCCAGCACGCGCAGCAGTTCGAACGCTTTTGGCGCAAGGTCAATCGGTTCGCCGCGCAGCGTGACTTGGTGCGCGGACACATCCATCACAATTTCGCCGCAGACAATCTCGGAGGCAGCACGCGCGGATTCGTTCCCGCTTTCATGGCGGCGCAAAACCGTTTTGATGCGCGCCAACAGCACGTCTTGATTGAACGGCTTGGTGATGTAATCTTGCGCGCCGAGTTCGAGCCCCAGCACTTCATCGAGTTCGCGACGGCGCGCCGTGAGAAAAATCACGGGGATATGTTTTTCGCGTTCGATGCGTTTCAACGCCTCCAGACCGTCCATGCCCGGCAAACCGATATCGAGCAAAATCAAATCGGGCGCGTCTTGATTCAACAACGCGATGCCCTGTTCCCCGCTCGTCGCGGTGGAGGTGCGATACCCGTTTTGCTGCAAGGTGTACGCGAGCGATTTGACCAGCAGCGCGTCGTCGTCAATGAGGAGAATGTGTTTTGCCATGACAGGTATATTATAATCGCGGTCACAATTTTGAGAGACTGGAGACTAGAGACTATGCCTCGCGCCGCTGTAATGACTGCCCCGCATCAACCGATTCAAGTACACGACCTGCCGAACGCGCCGATGGAACGCGGTTCGATTTTATTGGAAACGATTTTTTCCGAAGTGTGCGGCACCGATGTGCATTTGCATCACGGACAACTCGCCGGCGTGCCGTATCCGATTATTCCCGGACATGTTTCGGTCGGACGCGTCGTCGAAACGGGCGGCATTGTGAATGATATTGAAGGCGCGCGCATCAATATCGGCGACGTGGTGACGTTTCTCGACGTGCATGAAACGTGCAACAACTGTTGGTACTGTCTCGTCGCCAAAGCGACAACGCGCTGCCCGCACCGCAAAGTGTACGGCATTACCTATTCCGCGCGCGATGGTTTGCTCGGCGGTTGGAGCGAACAGATTTATTTGAAACCCGGCGTCAAAGTGATTCGCCTGCCCGACAATGTTCCGCCCGAACGGCTCATTGCCGCCGGCTGCGGTTTGCCCACTGCCGTTCATGCCGTCGAACGCGCGCACATCGCTTTGGGCGATACGGTGGTGGTGCAAGGCAGCGGTCCCGTCGGTTTGAGTTTGGCGATTCTGGCGCAATTGTCCGGCGCGGGCGCGGTGTTTGTGATTGGCGACCCGCCGAAGCGATTGGACGCGGCGAAACAATTTGGCGCGGACGAAATCATTTCCGTCGCGGCAACAACCCCGCAAGAACGTTTGGAACGCGTGCGCGCGTTCACGGGCGGACGCGGCGCGGATATTACGATTGAGGCAACAGGCGTACCGGCTGCCGTCCGCGAAGGGATGCAAATGACGCGTGACGCGGGACGCTATGTCATTGTCGGGCAATATACGGACGCGGGCGATGTGACCATCAATCCGCATCTGGACCTGAACAAAAAACATTTGGACGTGCGCGGCTCGTGGGGTTCCGACTATTCGCATTTTTACAAAATGGTGCGCGTGTTGGCGCGGCATGGCGAACGCATCGGTTGGGAAAAAATGATTACGCGCGCATATGCGTTGGATGAAATGAACGAGGCATTGGAAGCCGTTGCGCGCGGTGAGGTCGTCAAAGCGGTGGTCAGTCCAAAATTGTAGGGGCGTTCAATTGAACGCCCCAACGGAAACGCCCCAACGGAAACGCCCCAACGGGAACGCTCCAACGGGAACGCTCCAACGGGAACGCTCCGCACAAAAAAATGACCTTCCCCTGGCGTTTCTTCGGGGGGGATGAAGAAAACAACAGGGGAAGTGTCGGGGATATTATAAAGCAGATGCGCGCACGTGCCAATAACGCTCTAGCACTAGAAAGAGGGCAAATGCGAGCGCCATTGCCAAAACCAACGCGCCCAGCGCGGTTTCATTTTGCGTCAATGCCGGAAAGAATCCGTTCGCCGCATTCGCCGCCTCCGCGATTTGGGCATCACGCGGGGCAAGTTCATACGCGCGCGCGAATGCCTGACGCGCGCCTTGAGCATCGCCCGACGCTTTGAACGCCGCGCCGAGATTATAGTACACGTCCGCATTTTCGACGCCCTGCGCGACCAACTGCTGATACAGATTCGCGGCGGCGGCGTACTGTCCTTTTTCGTACAATTGATTCGCGCGGGCAAAGGTTTCGGCGTCGGCTTGTGAAACTTGCGTTGGCGCGGCGAGCTGCACGGCGCCCCAAAGCAGCGCGCCCGCGAGCAAGACGAGACCAATTCCCCATCCAATTATTTTTTTCATTCTGCCCACTCCTCTTCAAGGCGTGTCAAAGTTTCGGTCGCATTTGTCACTATGTGGTCAGGGGACATCATGCGCTGTTTGCCAAATTCGGTGGCTTCCCCGTGATGCAATAATTCAATCGTTTGCAGCGCCGCATCGGACGAAACCCCTTGCGCCATGAGCAGCTGCGCGAGCGCGCTGTGCGGCACACCGAGCAGCGAACGATTCATCTTGTCTTCCAGATACGTCAGCACAATGCGCGCGACGACTGCCTGTTGATTTTCGTTCTGCCGCACGCGGCGCAATAGTTTCAATGCGGTGCGATACGCGCGCGACGAACGACGCGACGCGGCGTGCGTGTCCAAATAGCGTTTGCGTAAACCGAACGCGACATCGAGCGCGACAATGCCGAGCGGCACGAGAAACATTGCCCAGAATAATGGCTGCGCGGTCAACGGTTTTGGCGCGGTGGTCAATGGCGCAGCCGACGTTTTCAACGCGGGAACGTTCGACGCGTTTGCGGGCGCGTTCCTTGTCGCCGCGTTGGGCGCGGAGGGCGCGATGTTTTGCGTCAATGCCGGGTCGCCGGGTGCGACATTGATTTGCATCGCTTTCGTCTCGACAATGTGATACTGCGCGTCGGACGGGTCAAAGTACGCGTAACGCAGCGCGGGAATGGTTAAATTGCCTTCGCGCGTCGGAATCAAGGTGCGTTCCATCGTTTTTGTGCCGACAAGTTTTCCATATTGAACATTGCTCTGCGTTTGCGCTTTGCCGTTGTACGCGCGCCAATCCGCGTCATTTCCAAATTTCGGTTCGGGCAGCGTATCGAAATTGCCCGCGCCGCGAATTTCATATTTCACCACAATCGGTTCGCCCACGCGCGTCATCGTTTTGTCCGGCGTCGCGGTCAGTTCGAATGTGCCAACCGCCCCATTGAATTCGGCAGGCGCGTTTTGCGGCAATGGTTTCACCTCAATCGCAATCGCATCGGTTTGTTTTTCCAACGCATCGGAAAAGAATCCGCCATCCGCGCGAATCGTCGCAGGGTCAATCGTCAGATTGCCCGCTTGCGTCGGAAACAAGAGCGTGGTGATTTCACTGCCGTTCGCGTTGCGCTGCATCAGGGGCGGTTCGTGCGCCCAAAACCCGGTGAACTTTGGTTTTTCGTATTCGGGTTCGCCCAAAAAGGTTGCATCGCCCGACACGCGCACCGTGTATTCCACTGGCTCGCCGACATAGACGCTTTGCTTGTCGGTCACGGCTTCAAGATTCAAACTCGCATTTCGGTTGAACGGGTCCGCAAAGAACGGGTCGTTGGAAAAAGGGTCGCTTCCAAAAATACTGCTGAACGCGCTGCCGCCAAACGGACTTGTCCCAAAAAGATTGGGGCGCGAATTATTTTTCTTGCTCGGCGTCCCGTTCCCTTGCGTTACCGTCACGACGATTGGCTCGGTCGAAAGCAATTGTCCGTTCATGTCCAAGCGCAGCGCGGGAATTTCCAAAGCGCCCGTGCGCGTTGGCTGCAATTGAAACGCATACACCATCCCGGCGCTCGTTTTGCCATTGACGATGCTGTATTGCGACGCGGTTTGCGAACCGACAATATCAAAGCCGTCGAGCGCGGGCAGGTTCAACCGCGGCGCGCTGCCGTCGGGCGTCGTCAGTGTGAGTGTCAAAGTTACGGTGTCGTCCGTCGTGATGTTGTTCGAGTCCACCTGCGCGCTTAGACCATACGGCGACTGCGCGTGCGCGGGCGCCGCAGCCAGCACGAACGTGAGCGCGAGCGCCGAGAAAAAGAGAATCGAATACAGAATGCGTTTCATGTCCATCACCAGTCCTTTTCCGGGTCATCGCCCGGCACGTACAAGTACTGCTGCAATTTTTCCAAAAGGGTCTGCGAATTGCCGCCGACTGCCGCAAGCAATTGTTCGGCTTGTTGTTCCGTCAATTCGCCTTCCGCGTAGGCGTAACCTTGCTCGTTGCCTTGTTCGTCGGTTTGTTCGCCGGACGTCGCGCCTTGCTGCGGCTGTTGTTGTCCGTTTTGATTCTGCGCGTCTTGTTGCTGTTGATTCTGCTGGTTTTGATTTTGTTGGTCTTGATTTTGTTGGTCTTGATTCTGCTGGTCTTGATTCTGTTGGTCTT
>CAZXYP010000209.1:0-9508 GCA_964644955.1 uncultured Anaerolineales bacterium
AATTCGACTGCCATGCAAGTGCGACCAAGAGCATGTCAATTGTAAAAAGCGCGTCAATCGTGCGACAAGAAAGCGTGTATCTGCATCAAGAAAAGGTCAAGACGACCTATGCTATAATCGCCCCTATACAAGCTATGAATACAAATCTTTCTTCTCGTTTCCAATTTCTCATCTCGCGCATCACGGTTCTGTTTTTGCTCAGTTACGTGTTCCTGTGGCTGCACATTCTCGATGATGCGATTATTACGAATGAACCCGCGTGGTACGGCATCACCATTCCCGAGTTTTTGCTGTATTGTGCGCTGATTTATGGCATCGTGCCGCCGTTGGGTTTGTGGCTCGCGCGGCGCGGTTCCGTCATCGGGCTGGTGATTGTGCTGGGCTATGCATTCCAAGCCATGTATGGCGGCGGCACAAATCACGTGCGGCACATCTTTGGCGATTTTCGCGGTTCGCAGTTTTTGCCTCTCATTTTGAACGCGTTCGGGATTCAGGTGAATGATATTCGCGGCTACGGTTTTGGCACCGTCCTCATGGGCATGGCGGGGCTCGGCATCACGCCGCCGCACGAACACATCCTCGCGTCCACCGTCGTCGCCTTTATCAACATCGGTTTGAATCTGGCGCTCATTATTTTTTGTGTCATGGCGCTGTATGTGTGGTTTCATAATCGCCGCCCTGCCCCTGCGCCAACCGCGTCGGCAGAACAAAGCGTCACCGGTTAGGTTGACGAATTTCAACGTCGAAATTCCATCCCCGACAAACGGAGCAGCATCGCTTGGCAAGCGCAAAACGGTTTCACCTCGAAATAAGCAGCGACATGAAAAATCTCGAGCGCGTCTCGGACTTTGTGCTGGAGATGGCGCGTCAAGCGCAGTTTTCCGAACAAACCACCGACCACGTGCAAATGGCGATGGATGAAGCCGTCACCAACGTGATGGAGCACGCTTACGGCGGACGCGCGGATGGAGCTATCGTCATTGAATGTCAAGTGACCGCGCGCGAGCTTCGTATCGAAATCCGTGACCGGGGCGAACCGTTTGACCCGAACACCATCCAGGAGCCCGACATTCACAGCCCGCTTTCGGAACGCGCCATCGGCGGCTTGGGTGTTTTTTTTATGCGGAAGCTGATGGACGAGGTTGTATTTGCGCGTGACCGACACGGCAATATCACGCGCATGACCAAAAAATTGAAATGAGTGAAATCATTTTCGTAAAACCGGCGGGGCGGCTCGACGCGTTGGGCGCGCGCGGTTTATGGAATGAATTGGAACCATTGACGCATACGCCCCACCTGCGTGTGCTCGCCGACATGAGCGACACGCGGTATCTCAGTTCCGAAGGGCTGCGGGTCTTGATTCGCGCAAGTCGCGGCATCCAAAACAATCATGGCAAGATGGTGTTGTGCTGTCTCAACGCGCGCTTGATTGAAATCATCAGTATGGCAGGCATTGACCGCATTTTGGAAATTCACCCGACCGTCCAAGCCGCACAGCAAGCGCTGGAAACGGCAGTCAAATCGGACAATTGAACGGATGCGTGACTCTACCGCGTGTTAGGTCCACTTCGCTTTCATTCGAGTTTCCGTAGTTCACTGCGCCTTTTCCTTTTATGCGTTCTCCCATTCCGCGCCTAATTTTCTCGTTCACTGTCGGTTTGTTGGGGCTGGGCGTTTTGGTCCTGCTCACCGACTGGGAGATGCTGCGCGCGGATGCGCTGCCCATCTTGTTTTTTATTTTGCTTTCATTCATTGTAAAACGCGCGGGCGTGCATTCCGGTCCCGACACGCTGCACAGTCTGGTCGGCATTGTGGACCTTGCCGCCGTTTTTATTTTCGGACCCCTGCCCGGCGCATGGGTTCCCGCCATGAGCTCACTGCTCTATATCCTCGTCAACAACCTAGAATACGAACGACACTCCCCCATCTCACTGCTCGAGACTCCCATCTTTAATGCCGGATTGCGCGCTATCATGGGCATTCTCAGCGGCACCGCGTTTGTGGCGTTGGGCGGCACCCTGCCGCCGCAAGATTTTGGCATTACCAACCTGATACCTGCAAGCATGGCAATGTTCATCTGGTTTGTGTTGGACAATTTGGGCTGGGCAATCTGGGAAACGATGCGTCTTGGCACACGCGGTTTTTTCAAATTGTTCCGCGAAACGCTCAAAGCATCGCTGTTGGTAGAATTGGCGCCGCTGCCGTTTTCGATGGTGATTGCGGTGGTCTATACCGAATTCGGCGGGCTCACGCGCCCTATATTTATTTTGCTTGCGAGCGGTTTGATCTTGGTCGGGTTTGTGATTCAGCGCTATGCCATGACGCAGGAACGTCTGCGGCGTCACACGCGCGAATTGGCGGCGTTGAATGAATTCAATCAAGCCGTTTCGCAAGCCGGGTTCGACGCGGACCGCGTGCTGCAGCTGCTGCTGGAATACGCGCACAATGTCATTCGCGCAGATTTGGTGCGGGTAGAACTGTACGGCGCGGACTGCGACTGCATCACGCTGCGCGCCGAAATTCAAAACGGCGCGGCGACATTGGAGCGCGAAACGCAAATGCTTTCGCCCGCGCTGTTGTTTATGCGCGACCATCCCGCCACGCTGGTCGCCGATGATTTGCGCCAACGCAAACTGCCGTTCGAGTTCGACGGACGCTTTGAGCATCGCCTCGCGCGCGCCGCGTTATTTGTGCCGCTGTTGGCGGGGAATCAAGTGCTGGGCATGGTGACGGCTTTGAGTACGCGCGTGCGCGCCTTGAACATGACGAATGCGCGCACGTTGAACGTATTGGCAGGACAAGCCGCCGTGGCGATTGAAAACACGCATTTGTATGCCGTCGAACGTCGCCGCGCGCGCCAGCTCGCCATTGTCAGCGATGTGAGCAGCAAGGTCGCCAAAGTCCTGGAATTGGACGAACTGCTGCCCATCGTCGTCCGCGAAATCCAAGACCGCTTTGGCTATACGCACGTGCATGTGCTGGTCGAACAAGACAATCGCGATTTGTTGTTCTTTGCTTCCACGCATCCGCTCGGCGAGGCATGGCGGCAGCGCGGCGAACGCATGCGTTATCACGAAGGCATCATCGGGTGGGTCGCCGCGCACGCGCAGCCCTTGCTCGTGCATGACGTGACCAAAGAACCGCGCTATGCGCCCGGTCCCGACAATGCGTTGACCAATACGCGTTCCGAGCTCGCCGTGCCGTTGATTATCGGACAGCGCGTGGTGGGCGTGCTGGACGTGCAAAGCGACCGCCCCGGCGCATTTGACGACGAAGATTTGTTTGTCATGAAAACGCTCGGCGCGCAAATCGCGATTGCGATTCAAAATTCACGGCTCTTTGAAACGCAGCAGGTCGAAGCATATTATTTGAACACGCTGCTCAACGTCGCCGAAAACTTGGTGGACCAGGAATCTTTGGAGGATGCGCTCACAACCGTCGTCACGTTGACGACGTTGTTGGTCGGCGTCGCGCGCGCGGCCATCTTTTTGTACGAATCGTCCGCCCACGTGTTTCGCGCCGCCAAAGCATACGGCTTGCCCCCCCCCCTTCAGGAACGCTTCGAGCATTTGCAGTTTGACGTCGGCGCCGCGCGCCAAAATGTCTTTGCCGAATTGTGGCGCACGCGCGAGCCCGTCGCCATTGACAATGCGCAATCGCCCGATGCCAACGAATTGAATTTGGCGGAATTGTTTGAGTTGGAAGCGGTTGTCTTGTTTCCGCTGATTGCGCGCGGAGAAATGGTCGGCGCGCTCGGCGTGGACCAGGGGAGCAATGCACACCGCTTTAGCGGCGAAGAAATGCGCGTGCTCGCGGGGATTGCCAATCAAGCCGCCGTAGCGATTGAACGTGCGCGTTTGGACGAACAAGCCGAAGCAAAAAAACGCCTCGACCACGAATTGCACCTCGCGCATCAAATTCAGGCATCGTTTCTGCCGCGCCATCCGCCGCATTTGCCGGGCTATGATATTGGCGCGGCATGGTATGCGGCGCGCGAAGTCAGCGGCGATTTTTACGATTTGATTCCGTTGTCGCACGGGCGGCTCGGTTTGGTGGTCGCCGATGTTTCGGACAAGGGTTTGCCCGCCGCGTTGTTCATGGCGCTGACGCGCACGATTATTCGGACAATGGCAATCGGCAAACCATCGCCGCGCGAAGCGATGGAACGCGCGAACGATGTCATTATCGCGGACGCGCAGTCGGACATGTTCGTGACCGCGTTTTACGGTGTGTTGGACACCACCGATGGCAGTATTCTGTACGTGAATGCGGGTCACAACCCACCGCTGTTGTATCATCAAGCCAAAGGCACCCTGACGCCGCTGCCGGAACATGGCATTGCGCTCGGCATCATGCCGAATTTTGAACAACCACAAAATCACGTACAGCTGCACTGCGGTGATGTCGTTGTCTTGTACACGGACGGCATTACGGACGCGCTCAACGAAGCCGAAGAAGAATTCGGCTTGGCGCGTCTCGGCGCGGTGATTCAAGAACATGCCGACAAGACCGCGCAAGCATTGACCGACGAAATTCTGCGCGCGGTGGAACAATTCACCCAGGGCGCGGCGCAGTTTGACGATTTGACCTTGGTGGTGGTGAAACGAAACGCGTGAGAGAATTTTTGATTTTTGATTTTCCAATTTCCAATTTCTAATCTCTAATTTTGCCGTCATTGCCTCAATCCAATCCATCTGCCAAGATACATTCATGTCGCCACAAGAATTTGAAAACCAGCTGACTCCTTCCAGCGAAACGTTTTCGCCCGAAGAAAGCGCGTTGCTCGCGCCCTATTTTTCCAATGCCGAACGTTCGGTGGTCGCGCTCGTGAATCTGCCCGAAGTGGTGAAAGGGGCATTGTTTTCGCGGTACAGTCGTTCCGCCAAAGGCGTGCGGCGATTGTTTCTCGATGAATTTTTTGGACGCGCGGAAATCGTTCCAAACCTTCAAGGTCTCGGAGACCTTGAAGGTCTCACTCATGGTGCGCGCGCCAAAGCGGAAGCGTTTTACACGCGCGTCCTTTCCGATTATGGCGATGATTCGGTGGGCGAACTCGGCGGCGCGCACATTGCGTTTCAAGAAGTGTCGCAAATCGCCGCCAAGACCATCGAGGACCATCGGCTCGGTTTGTCGTTTCTCGAAAAATCGTCGCGCTATGTCCCGTTCGACGATAAGGTGAACGGACAGTACCGTTATTACCGCGACCAAACGCTGCTTGCATCGCCGCACGGCGCGCGCGTGGTGGAACATCTCGACGGATTGTTTGAAACGTATGCGGCGCTGCTGCCGCGCATGATGACATATCTCGAACAAACGCATCCGATAGATGCCATTGCATTTGAAAACGCGCTGACGGGCGAGGTGATGCCGTTTGCCAAAATCACCGACGCGGAATTTCAACGCAGCGCGGCATTCGCGTACAAACAGGCGGTGCGCGCGCAAGCGTGCGATTTGCTGCGCTGCTTGCTGCCGCTGGCAACGCTGACGAATGTGGGTGTGTGGGGCAACGGGCGCGCGTTGGAATATCTGCTCTTGCATTTGCTCGC
Organism: uncultured Anaerolineales bacterium; assembly: GCA_964644955.1. Lineage (GTDB taxonomy): Bacteria > Chloroflexota > Anaerolineae > UBA4142 > SHND01 > SHND01. Next base: position 5,547 of record CAZXYP010000209.1, read on the forward strand.
CGACCCGTTCGCGGAAAATCGTACGCTCGGAGGCGCGGGCGCGCACGAATTGGCAAATGTCATTGGTCCGTTTCTCAAACGCGCGGACGACGACAAGGGCAAACAACAACAAACGTATTTGCAGGCGCGCCGAGCGACACAAGCAAAGCTCGCGCGCGAATTTTTGGACAATGTGGCGCGGCCTCCCGTTACCCGTCACCCGTCACGCAAAGCAACATTGGTGCGTTACGACGCGGACGCGGTGAATGCCGTCGTCGGCGCGATTTTATTTTCCGCGTCGGATTTTCCAAAGGACGCGGTCATGGCGCGCGTACAAGCATTGTCCGACGCCGCCAAAGCGGACATTGTGCGCGCGTATGTGGGTGAACGCAAAAATCGGCGGCACAAACCGGGGCGCGCGTTTGAGCACGCACGGTACGAATTTGATTTGCTCATCAATATCGGCGAATTCCGCGATTTACAGCGCCATCGCGTCGTCACCCCCGACCGCCAACCGTACACCACCGCGCACGGATACGACACGAGCGAACAAATCGAAGCAGTTCCCGAAATCCGCGCGGCATATCACGCCGCGATGGAACGCGCGGACGCTTTGTATCGCGCGCTCGCGAGGGAATTTCCGAATGAGGCGCAGTATGTCATTCCGTATGGCTATCGCGTGCGCTATAACGTTGAATTAAATCTGCGCGAGCTGTATCATTGGTGTGAATTGCGAACGGCGGAGCAAGGACATCCCGATTATCGGATGACCAGCCAACAGATGTATTATGCCGCGCGCGCGGTGCACCCACTTTTGCTTGAAGGGATGACCTTTGTCAATCTCAACCCGAATCCGCCAATGAGCCGATTGCGCGCGGAAATGCGCAGCGCGAAAAAGCGAATGAGTGGAGAGAGTATATGAAAGATTTAATTGTTTCAGACCCTTCAATAATGATGGGCAAACCGGTCATTGTAGGCACGCGGATTACCGTGGAGCTCATCTTGGAAAAGCTCGCGGCAGGTGAAACCGAAACCGAGATTCTGGCGGCGCATCCGCGCTTGACTCCTGAAGCAATTCGCGCCGCGCTCAAGTTCGCCGCCCAAGTATTACGCGCGGATGTCGTCTATCCAACGCCAGAGGCAGTGTAATGCAATTTCTTGCCGACGAAAATGTTGACCGTCAAATCGTGGAGCGCTTACGCAATGGCGGGGATGAGGTTTTATATGTCGCGGAAATGGCGTCGGGCATTTCGGACGATTCCGTTTTGAATTCGAGTAATGTTGTAAATGCGGTTTTGCTCACTGCCGAAAGATTTTGGCGAAATGATTTTTCGTCAGAAAAAAATCGCGACGGGTGTGGTCCTGATTCGATTGGCCGGAATTTCGCCGGACCGCAAAGCCGAAATTGTTTTCGCTGCAATCGCGCAACATCGTGCAGAATTGCATGATGCGTTTACCGTCATAGCGCCGGGGCTTGTCCGCGTGCGCCGCAAGTTTGAATTGTAGAAACAAGTAAGGAATATCGAATGCCACCCATTCCTGCCACTCCCGACCAATTTCCGCAAACCATTTACGGCATTCATGATGTCGAGGGTTTGGGTTTCTTGCAGCAAAACAATTGCAGCGGCTGGCTCGTCCATTCCGTTGATGTGTGGAACGACGCGCCCGCCGATTACACGGCGTTGGTCGCCGCGAAATGCCGCGTCATTGTGCGTTTGAACAATGGCTATGGCAGCACCGGCACGATTCCCGTACCGTCGGGATACGACGCGTTCGCGCAAAAATGCGCGCAGTGGGTGGCGGGCTGCAAGGGCGCGAAAATTTTTATCCTCGGCAACGAAATGAATATCGCGGCGGAACGTCCCCAGGGGCAGCCGATTTTGCCCGCCGAGTACGCGGTCTGTTTTCAAAAATGTCGCGCCGCGATTCAAGCCAAACCCGGTTTTGCCAATGCCAATGTCGTGCCGGGCGCGACGGGTCCCTACAATATTGAAACCAACTATCCCGCAAACCCGACCGGCAATTGGGTCAAGTATTTTCAGGACATTCTCGTCGCGCTGCAAGGACAATGCGACGGGATTGCCATTCACACCTATTCGCGCGGACAAAATCCGGGCGATCTTACGAATCAAGACAAATTTCCGCCGCCGTATCACAACAATTATCGCGGTTTTCTCGCATATCAAAATTTCATGCAAGCGATTCCGTCCGGCATGAAAAAGTTGCCCGTCTATATCACCGAAACGCAGCCGCTCATTAACGACGCGCCAAATTGGTTGAATCAAAACACGGGCTGGGTCACTGCCGCGTTTGCCGAAATCAATCGCTGGAATTCTGTTTCAAACAATCAGCCGATTCAGGCGCTCACCATGTTTCGCTGGCTCAACACCGACCCGCATTGGTGTTTCAGCACCAAGAATCAAGTGCTGGACGATTTTCGCAATGCTATCGCGCAAAATTTCAAATTGCGCTTGCCGGGCAATGCCCAGCCGGGACAGACATTGGAACAAGCCGTCCTCGCCGCCGCAAATTCAAAACCGTGGATGCCGGTCAACAATCAAGCCGCCTTGTGGCAGTATGCCAAGTCACACGGATTGCAGGACCAACAAACCGACGAGTTGAGCATGAACTATAACGGCGAGGCGTATCTCGTCCAAGTATTTAATCTCGGCATTGTCTATGTCAAGGTCGGTGATTGGGGCAACATCAAAGTCATTCCCAAATAAAAAAAACGGCGTCATGCGACGCCGTTTATTGTTTCATCGAAATTCAAAGAGCCATTCCATCAATCCGCCGCACGCCAACAATCCAAAAACCACAAACACGATCAGGACGACTGCCGTACAGCCCGCCGTGCGGTCAGAACCGATTAGCCCATAGCCGCTGCGCCGCACACGCTGCCCGCGGAGGGTGCGCGCCAAGACCAAACCTCCAACCAAACCCATTCCCAATGCCGCGACCAGAAGCAATCGCCCAAACCACACCCACGTCAGCGCGTCAATGACCCATAATCCGGCGACGACCAACAAGGCAATCACAACGCAAATCCCAAACGCCGCCACCAGTACATCGCGGAAAAATTCAGAGCGCGTAGACATTACACACACTCCTCCAAAAAAAAGTCGAACGTGTGCGATATCGTCATCACACTGTTCGACCTCGAACGAGCCAGCCCAATCAAACGGTTGCATCGCGGGGGCGGCTACGGCGAATCAATATGGCGAAATTCGCCCTCGATCACATTTTCGGGTTCCGGTGGCTCCGCGTCGCGGGCAAGCGGCGAGTTGACTTTCGGAGCAAATGCGGCGCGCAGCCAGATGGGCGCGAGCACAAGCAGCAAAAGCACCACCAGACAGACGAGACTCAACAACACTACGCGCAAACCCATCACACCTTCACCCTGGACCGTACTACGCCTTGACGGAAGATCTGTTACCCGTTGCCGTCCTGTAACGCCAATTTGTGCATGGCGTTGAGCGCCACCTCCACGGCATTTTGTTCGCCGCGTTTGAATGCCTCTTCGCCCCATGCGGGTTTCACTTCGGTCGGCGTGCCGTCGGTGGCGAAAATTGCGCCGGTGCGCCAGCCGCGAAACTGCCCGACGATATACAGGGTATCACTTTCCATTTCAATGGACAGAACCCCTGCTTTTGCCATTTCGGCGCGCCCTTCTTTGGGCGCATAAAACGCGTCGCCCGCCGCGCCAATGCCGAGATGCACCGGAACGTTCAATTCACTTGCGGCATCCACCATCGCGCGCACGACCTGAAACGTCGGCACGGCGGGATAATGCAGCGGCAAATACGAATTGCCCGTGCCGCCCAATCGCACCGCGCCCGTCGAAATGATGACATCCCCCGGACCCAAATGCGGCTGCACCGCGCCGCACGAACCGACGCGAATAAATGTATCCGCGCCCATGTGCGCCAATTCTTCCAACGCAATCGCAACGGTCGGACCGCCCATGTTGGTCGCGCACACGG
>CAZXYP010000210.1:0-8866 GCA_964644955.1 uncultured Anaerolineales bacterium
CAATGGAGCGTGCCGAAAAATTGGGGCACCTTTGGCATCATGTGGAATACCGACCAGGTGCCGGATGAATTCACTTCGTGGGCGGACTTGTGGCGGCTGGCGTCCAAATATTCCGGCAAGATTGTGTTGGTAGATTCCGAGCCCGAAGTGTTTGGCGCCGCGCTCAAACTGCTCGGATACAGTTACAATTCCACGGACCCAAAGGAAATTGACGCGGCGTTGGAAAAGTTGGTGGAATTGAAACCGCATGTGCGTTCGTTTGAATCCAATCAAGGCGGCATGTTTGTAACGGGCGAAGCAGTCCTGGGCATGGGATGGAATGGCGACGCGGCGTCCGCGAACGCGCAGCGCAAGGAGGCGGGCGGCAGTGAGACAATTGTATATGCGGTGCCGTCCGAAGGTTCGCTCCTGTGGGAAGATGATTGGGCAATCTTGAAAACGGCGCCGCATCCGGAACTCGCGCTCGAGTTTATCAATTATGTCATTGAACCGCAGCGTCAAGCTGCCGAAACCAATTATTCGTATTACGGCAGTCCGCAAGAGCAAGCCAAAAAATATATCAACCCGGATGTGCTGGCAGACCCCGCCGTATATCCATCCGCCGAAGTGATGGCGCGGCTCGAGCCCGCGAAATCATTGCCTGATGAGGCACTGCAGTACCGCGAAGAAGCGTGGACCAAACTCAAGAGCGCATGAAGCAAGTTGTAGCACAGCGCCTTGAGCGCGCCGACCGTGACGCGCCCAAGGCGCTATAGACTACGTGTAGGGTTATGACTGCTGCAATCAAAAAACAACGTCGTTCCAATGCCTGGCTGCTTTTGTTGCCCGCAGGCATCTGGTATCTCGTATTCTTTTTGATACCGATGCTTTTCCCCCTGATTTTTTCGTTTGCCGAAAGCGACCCGACGGGCGGGGTGCTGCTCAATAATTTTTCGCTGGACAATTACGCGCGTTTCTGGAACTGCAACCCGTTAGCGTACGGGGAATTGGGCGAGTGTATTTACACTAAAGTATTTGTCCAAACGATTCTCTTTGCCATTCTCGGCACCGCCGGTTGTCTCATTATTGCATATCCGCTCGCGTATTTTTTGGCGACGCGCGCGGGGCGTTGGCGCACCACGTTGTTGGTCTTGATTATTGTGCCGTTCTGGACTTCGTTTTTGATTCGCACCTACGCGTGGCAGGTGCTGCTCGCCGACCAGGGCATTGTCAACAGTTTCTTTGTCTCGTTGGGTCTGATTACGGACGCCACGCGCATTCGCATGTTGGACACGCCGTATGCGGTCTATCTCGGCATCATTTACAATTACCTGCCGCTGATTGTCTTTCCGTTGTATGTTTCGCTGGAGCGTCTCGACAAGAGTCTGCTCGAAGCGAGCAAAGACCTTGGCGCCAATCGCATCGCCACCTTTCGTCAAATCACATTGCCGCTGACCAAGCCGGGTCTTTTTACCGGAATTCTTTTGACGTTCATTCCGCTGACCGGCGAATATATTATTCCTTCACTGCTCGGCGGCTCGAAAACATTGTTCATGGGCAATCTGATTGCGAATCAATTTTTACAGGCGCGGGATTGGTCGTTCGGCAGCGCGAGCGCAATTGTGTTGATTGCGACGCTGGTCCTTTTTGTGGTGATGTGGTTTCGCTCGAGCGGCGGAGAGGCGGTGGACGCGATATGAGGGCGCCTTCAACCAACACGACGGTGGATTGGGCATTTCGCTTGTACGCGGCGTTTTGCTACATTTTTCTCTATTTGCCTATTCTGGTCGTCGTCATTTTTTCGTTCAACGATTCGCGCTATGTGGAAGCGTGGAACGGGTTCACGCTGAATTGGTACGGGCGCGCATGGACCGATCCGAACATTCAAGCGGGCTTGCGCAATTCGTTGATTGTGGCGCCGTTCAATATGATTCTGTCGGTGATTCTCGGCACGCTGCTCGCCATCGGTTTGATAAAGACGCCGGGCGTATTGGTCGCGTTGTTTTTTGCAGTCATGTACTTGACGATTGTGTCGCCCGAAATTGTGACCGGTCTCGCATCGCTGTTGTTTTTTGTGCAATCGGGCAAACTGCTCGGTATCAAGAACATTCTCGGTATCGGCACTATCGTCGTGACGCAAGTTGTGTTCAGCGCGTCGCTCGTCGCGTTGATTGTGCGCGCGCGTTTGGCGGGCATGGACGAGGCATTGGACGAAGCGAGCGCGGATTTGGGCGCCACGCCGTGGACAACCTTTTGGCAAATCACGATTCCGTTGTTGATGCCAGCCATCATCGCGGGCGGTTTGCTTGCGTTTACGTTCGCGTTCGACGATTTTGTGATTACGCAGTTTGTGAGCGGTCCGCAATCTTCGACCTTGCCGATTCGCATTTGGGGCATGGTGCGCTTTGGCGTTTCGCCGATTGTGAATCCGGTGGCAACGGTGATTTTGGCGTTCACGCTCACTTCCGTTTTTCTCGCGCAATACATTCTCACGTCCACCAACGCGTCAATGCGCCCACTGCTGCTGTGGGTTTTGTTTATCGTCGGCGTTGTATTGTACGGTTTGGGTCCTGCCGCGATGATGTGGTCAAATCTCACCGGGCTGGATGGCGTTGTGGGCATCGTGTCGTTTCTGTTTGTGTGGATGGGCGTTTTAATTGGCATCTTTTGGCTCTGGCGTCGCCTGCGCGGCGCATCGCAAATCGCGTATCGCGAAACATCCACCGCTTGATGTTCCAAGCGCATCGCCAAGCGCGCTGCGCTTGCGCGCCAATCCGCAATCTGAAACCACAAATCCGAAATCACAAATCTGAAATCATAAATTCCCAACAGGAGCATCATGCTTGCGCAACCTGATATTCAACTGAATGCCGCCATCAAAAAACACACGTGGCTGCATTTTACGCAAATGAAACACCTCATTGACGACCCGTCGCCGATGGTGATTGCGCGCGGCGAAGGTTCGACCGTGTGGGATTTGCAGGACAAAGAATATATTGACGGTCTTGCGGGTTTGTTTTGTGTCAATGTCGGCTATGGGCGTCAAGAAATTATTGATGCGATTACGGCGCAGCTGCACAAAGTCGCGTACGTGAGCCCGTTCGCGTTTCCGAATGAACCTGCTGTCGAACTTGCGGCAAAACTCGCGGACATGTCGCCGGTGGGCCAAGACGCGCGCGTGTTCTTTGTCACGGGCGGCAGTGAAGCGGTGGAATCGGCGCTGAAAATTTCCAAACAATATCAACGCGCGCGCGGTTTTCAAGGACGCTACAAGACGATTTCGCGCCGCATCGCCTATCACGGCACGACGATGGGCGCGTTATCGGTTGGCGGACTCACGGGGATTCGTAAAATGTACGAGCCGCTCGTGCCCGGCGCGCGCCACGTGCCGATTCCGCATCGCTATCGCTGTGACTATTGTTCACGCGACGCGCAGTGTTCGGGACAATGCACGACCGAAGTCGCCAACTTGATGGAATTTGAAAATCCGGAAACGATTGCGGCAGTGATTATGGAGCCGGTGCAAAATTCCGGCGGCTGCATTGTCCCGCCGCCGACGTACTATCCCGAAATTCGCCGTCTGACCAAAGAGAATGGCATCGTCATGATTATGGACGAAGTGATTTGCGGTTTCGGACGCACCGGCAAAATGTTTGGCACAGAAAACTGGCACATGCCTGACGGTTCGATTGTGCAGCCCGACATGATGACGCTCGCCAAAGGATTGACCAGCGCGTATTATCCGCTCGGCGCGGTCATCGTGTCCAAAGAAATCGCGGATTCATTCATCGGCGAGGAATACAAAAAACTTTTGCACGGCATCACCTTCGGCGGACATCCCGTTGCCGCCGCGGCGGCGCTGGCAAACATTGCCGTGATCGAGCGCGAAAATTTGGTGGAACAAGCCGCGCAAAAGGGCGAATACTTGCGCGCGGAATTGCACAAGGCGCTCGACCGACATCCGAGCATCGGCGACATTCGCGGCGCGGGTTTGTTTGTCGGGATTGAATTGGTTAAAAACAAAGAGACGCGCGAAGCGATGGACGGCGGTCCGATGATGGGCTGGCTGTCCGACCAGCTGCTACATCGCGGCTTGATATGTCGCTGTGATGACCGCCTCGACCCGGTGATTCAACTCTCGCCGCCGCTGGTCATCAAGAAACAAGAGCTTGACAAGGTGGTGGGAATCATCGAAGAAGTGGTGGGCGCGTTGGAAGAGGAACTGCATATGTGAGCCAAAGTCAAAAACCTTCGAGTGTCTCCGGCAACAGAAAACGTCGCTTGACCTCGAAGGTTTTTTTGGGGGAATGAGGTGTTTGCGCCGTGAGAGATGCGCGCTGATGGCAACACTGCAAGATGACAAACACGTATTGCGCGGTATGGTATATGGCACAGGGAAAAGTTACGGGCAGCATCTACGCCACTATTTCGACTGGTTAAAGGAAAAGCAAATCGCGCCGGAGCAGGCGACGCGCGAGGACATTCGCCGCTACTTGGTCGAAATGGCTTGGCGCGCGCAAGCGCAAGGAGTATTACAATGAGCCTTCCCTCACACACACGCGTCGTCGTCATCGGCGGCGGCGCGGTCGGCTGCTCGGTTTTGTATCACCTCACCCGACTCGGTTGGCGCGACGCCGTTCTGTTGGAACGCGCGGAACTGACGTCGGGTTCCACGTGGCGCGCGGCGGGTAACACACCGCATTACAGCGGCAGCATGGTCATGAGCCGTGTGCATCAATACAGTGTCGCGCTGTATCAAACGCTGGAACAAGAAACGGGACAGCCCGTCGGTTTTCACAAAACGGGCAGTCTGCGCCTGGCGAATGTTCCCGACCGCATGGACGAATACCGCTATCACGCTGCCAAAGCGCGCTATCTCAATTTGCCGTTTGAAATCGTCGGCGTGGACGAAATCAAGAAATTGCATCCGCTCGTGAACACGGACGGCATTCTCGGCGCGGTGTGGAATCCCGACGACGGTTACATTGACCCTTCGATGTTGACGAACGCGATGGCGCAGGGCGCGCGCAACAGCGGCGCGCAAATTTTTCGTCACACGCCCGTTACCGCGATTTCACTCCGTCCCACCGGCGAATGGCAAGTGGACACCGCGCAGGGTTCCATCGTCGCCGAGCACGTCGTGAACGCGGCGGGCGTGTGGGCGCGCGAGGTTGGATTTCTCGCGGGACTTGATTTGCCGATTGTGGCAATGCAGCACCAGTATGTCGTGTTCGACGCGATTCCCGAGCTCGTCACGCTCGGGCGCCGCGTCCCGATTGTGCGCGAGGTGGATGTTTCGTACTATTGCCGCCAAGAAGTGGATGGCTTGCTCGTCGGTCCGTACGAGAAAAATGCGCGCACGTTTGGCGCGCACGGAATTCCAAAAGATTTCGGCGCGGATCCTTTGCCCCCCGACATCGAACGCTTACACCCGATTTTGCAGAGCGCGATGGAACGCATCCCTGTGCTCGCCAACACCGGCATCAAGCGCGTCGTCAATGGTCCCATCACCTACACGCCCGATGAAAGCCCGCTGCTCGGCCCCGCGCCCGGTCTGCGAAACTTTTGGCTTGCATGCGGTTTCAGTTTTGGCATTACACAATCGGGTGGCGCAGGAAAAATTTTGGCGGAATGGATGATGCAGGGCAGTCCCGAATTTGATTCGCTTGAAACCGACCCGCGTCGTTTCAGCAGCTATGCCACCTTGCCATACACGATTGCGCGCGGCGTGGACAATTACGAACACGAATACGTCATCGGCTATCCGTACGAGGAACGCGAGGCGGGACGCCCGGCGCGCACCTCTGCGTTGTATCACAAATTGCGCGAACGGGGCGCATTTTTCAATACGCGCAACGGTTGGGAACGCGCGGGCTGGTTCGACGCGCCCGGCGAGCGTCCGGTGGAACATTACAGTATGCGCCGCAGCAACGCGTTTTCGGCGATTGCGCGCGAAGTGGAACGCGTTCGCAATGCCGTCGGCATTCTCGACATGACGAGTTTCAGCAAGTATTTGGTTGCGGGACGCGACGCGGCAGCAATGCTCGACCCCCTTGTGGCGAATCGTTTGCCGCAGCGCGATGGCGGCATTGTGTTGGCGCACGCGTTGAACGAACGCGGCGGCGTGATGGCGGAATGGACGATTACTCGCCTAACAGCGGAACGCTTTTTCATTGCATCGGCGGCGGCGGCGGAATTGCGCGATTTCGACATACTCACCCAAGCGGTTCGTGCAGGCAAAGACGTGCGCGTGGAGAATCTCACACCTGCGTGGGGCGCGCTTTCCGTCGCGGGACCGCGTTCACGAGAATTGTTGTCGCGCGTCACACACACGGATTTGAGCAACGTCGCGTTTCCGTGGCGCACCGCGCAGTGGCTTGAAATCGGCGCAGCGCGCGTGCTTGCGCTGCGCTTGAGTTATGCGGGCGAACTCGGTTGGGAATTGTTTCATCCAATGGAAGGACAAGTCGGTTTGTACGAACGCTTGATAAACGCGGGCGAGAATTTGGGCGTGGGCGATTACGGTTTTCGCGCGTTGGATGCAATGCGTTTGGAAAAAGGATACCGCGCGTGGGGCAGTGAATTGTTGGCGGAGATCACACCGCTCGAAGCGGGACTGGAAAAGTTTATCGCGTTTGATAAAGGGGAATTTCGCGGACGCGAGGCATTGATGAAACAAAAAGCGCAAGGCATTCCACATCGCATCATGACGCTGCAAGTGGACGCGCACGACGTGGATGGTCGCGGCAACGAGCCGATTTTTCGCGACGGCAAACTCGTCGGCATCACCACGTCGGGCGGTTACGCGCACACACTCAAAACAAGCATCGCGCTCGCGTATCTTGACATTGCACATATACAGATTGGAACGGAACTGCATGTCGAATTGTTGGGCGAGATGCGAAACGCGCGTGTGGTTCCCGATTGTCCGTTCGATGCGGAGAATGTGAGGGCGCGCGCGGGGGCATAAAGAGTCGCGTATGACAAATTTGTAATTTGTCATACGCGCGCATGAAAAGCAGCGCTGGCACGACAAATTACAAATTTGTCCCACCTTTTCGTAGCAGAAAAACATTGTTCGCTGCGCGCGGCAACCGGTTTCCTGCTATAATAGTTTGCAGAACAGTTTTGGGTTTCCGGCTTGGAGTTGAGCGCAATGTTCCTTGGATCGTGCAACCGTGCTTTGGGTCTCGGAAATCGAATAGGTTCGGAATTTTTATCACAACAAGTAACAGGACACCTGCGGTCGGATGTGCGTGCGCGCGTCGAGACACGCAGGTGTTTTTCGTTGGGACCGCCCCGGCGAGGAACGCAGCCATGGCGACACTGAAAATCGAACCTGCGCCAGACAACAAAATTTGGGTTGCTTTGACGCAATTTGGCGAGCAGGAATTGATGGCATTGAAAAAGATTGCGGGGGCGCGCTGGAATTCCGAACGCAAGCAATGGCAATTACCTGACACGCCTGCGACGCGCGCCGCGCTTGCCGAAATCGTCGCCATGCCGCCCGCGCCGCCGCCGCAAATGCTCGCGGTCAAACCCAAACCGAATCACGCGCCCGTGCCCAAACCCAAGCATCGTTACATCGCGGGCAAAGATAATCCTTCGACTGCGCTCAGGACAGGTCCTCTCACCACGAATCCGCCGCAGCCCCTTATCAAAGCCGTAGATGACGAACTCGTATTGCGCGGTATGGCGTATGGCACAAGGAAAAGTTACGGGCAGCATCTACGCAACTTTTTCGACTGGTTGAAGGAAAAGCAAATCGCGCCGGAGCAGGCGACGCGCGAGGACATTCGCCGCTACTTGGTCGAAATGGCGACGAGCGGCAAGTATTCGGCGGGCTATGTGCGCGGCGCGCGGGCGGCGTTGATTTTTTTGTACGACAGGGTATTGAAGCAGCAAGGCAAGGTGGGCGATTTACCGCGCGTAAAACGTCCCGAACAGTTGCCCGTGGTGTTGAGCCGCGAAGGGTGCAATTCACATTGGGGGCAAGTTTTCGGGCAAATAGAATTTGCAGCAACGAAAACGCAAAACGTCCCTGCGGACGTTACGGCAAGAGAGTCTGCGGAGGCAGACTTGGTGCCCTTGTTGCCGCGATTTCGCCCCAACTGTGTTGGGGACATCGCCTGTCAAACTCGCCCCAAGAGTGAAATGCACCCCCGCGAAGAGGTGGCGAAGCTTTTGAAAGTGACCTATAATCTGAAGCACAAGGCGCTCTTGATGACTGCCTATTCGGCGGGGTTGCGCGTGGGCGAAGTGGTGCGCTTGAAAGTGAACGAGATTGACTCGAAGCGCATGCAGATTCGCGTGAGCGCGGGCAAGGGTGCTAAGGATCGGTACACGCTGTTGTCAGCAACCGCGTTAGCAGTGTTGCGCGAGTACGCACGCGTGTACAAACCGAAGGATTGGCTGTTTCCGGGCGATGATGGCAAGAGTCATCTGGCGGAACGCTCTGCCCAACAGGTCTTTAAGGATTCAAAAAAGAAAGCCGGAATCCTCAAACCCGCGACCTTGCATACCTTGCGCCATTCCTTTGCCACGCATTTGCTTGAGGATGGCACGGACATTCGCTACATCCAAGAACTCTTGGGGCACGATAGTTTGGAGACGACGGAACGATACACGCATGTGACTCAAAAAGGGATGGAACGCGTTACGAGTCCTTTGGATAGGATGCAATTATAGGAGGCGCTACTGCATCAATACGAATAGGCACAGCATCCAAAAAGGGAAAGGAATCCTCCCCGTTGGATTCCCGCAATGATTTATGCGTAATGCCCCCTCTAAAGCAGGTGCATCCCGCATAAAAGATGCGTAGAATATAAGTTTGGCGCAATCGCGCTGAAAGGAGACGCCGCGATGGTTACCGCAAGCGCTCCCGTGT
>CAZXYP010000210.1:8876-9482 GCA_964644955.1 uncultured Anaerolineales bacterium
CTTTCATGCAACGGAGGAACTTGATCTAAGCACGGAGGTGAAACATGGCGCAGGTTCAGTGCCCAAATTGCGGTGGATACAAAGTAAAATGGGAAGAAGAACCAGTTAAGGTGTATGAACATGTGTCTTCGGGATGCCGTATTGCATGGGCAATTTTTCTTCTCGCTTCAGCGGCGTTGATTTTTGTTGCGGCCTTAATCTCCCCATGGGAATGGTGTGGGGATTGCTTTGTGCTTCGCCCTTTGCATTACTCGGGCTACTAAGTCTCACTCCAATCGAGGCGCTAACTCTGAGGAATGTAAAGGTTGTTGGAACTATTTATCATTACACCTGCTCTCTATGTGGCTACAAGTGGCCTTGGCGTACAGGAGAGCCTTTGCCTCCAGTTCAAATACGCCCTGACCTGATAGCTAAGGGTGAAGAACGACTTGAACAAGAGCGACGACAATGGGAGGACGCGGCAGCAGCACATTATCTGTGGCAACAACAACACAAGAAGTAGTGAAAGCTGGATGTCCAATTCTGAACGACTGCTAACATTTATCAAGTGCAAGAGGTAGGGAAATGAAATGAACGTGAAGGAAATTGTGGTTCAACGAACCGAAT
>CAZXYP010000211.1:0-9456 GCA_964644955.1 uncultured Anaerolineales bacterium
CACCTCTCTGGATGAAAAAGCGCGGACAAATTGATATGTGATTGTGTGCGCGCCTTATTCGCGCGCAGGGGGTTTATAGCAGAAAAACACGCGGGTGTCAAATGCATAGCGCGATCCCCATGCAAAAATTATATCATCAAAACAAATCGCCGCGCGGCTGCAGCATGGCAAACCGCGCGGCGATATTTTTTCATGCCTGCGACAACAAATTCTTTTGCGCGCAAAATTCATCGTCGCAATGCGAATGGTTCATTTGCCCGACTCGGGCGGGAGTCCGTGCAGATACAAATACAGCGTCTCCAGTTCCGTGTCGTCCCGCTTGCCAATGTTTTTCCATGGCATCGGCGGCTGTATTTGGTGTCCTTGCGAGTCAACGCCCGTTCGCATCGCTTTAAAGAAATCCTCCTTGGACTATTTCGGCACAATGACCGTGATGTTGGTGGCACCGGGCGGCGCGGGCGGCGGCGCATTGCCGTCCAATTTTTCACCGTGACAGCCCCGACAATCGCCAAAGTCCGCCACATATTTGTCGTACTCGACGGTTGCAGCTTTGGGCGGCGTAATGACCGGTTGAATCGGTTTATCCGCCGCGGGCGCGGGGATGAAACCCAAGCCGACAAAGGCAAGCAGCAGCGGCGACGCGTTCAACGGCGGGCGTTGTCCATCCACCGCAGGCGCTTGGCGTAAATACGCAATCACCGCTTTCGCATCCTCATCGCTCAAGGCGCGCACCGGGAAAAAGCCCATTGCCGTCAATTGCCCGTTCGGGCGCACGCCCGAACGCAAAATCCGAAACACATCCGCGTCCGACAGTTCCTTGAGTCTGCCACCCGTCGTAATATTTGGCGGATATACATCGCCCAGCGGCATGCCCGAATCCGCGCTCAAATTGTTGCCGCCGCTCAACAGCAGTTCGCCATTGGTTGTATGACAGGACGCGCACAAGAACGCAGCGAGTTGTTCACCCGACACTCTTGCGGCGACGAAAATGATGACCGCCAACAATACAATTGCCTTTCCGTCCCCCGCTGTATTGCCGAGAAAAGGAATGTTGTGCCCGTGACCCAACGCAAAAACACAACCGCTCCCATCCAACGGCGGCGGACGCAATTGCGCGAGCAATATCGCAGGAATCAATGTTGCCAACACAATCGCAAACATGGCGAACGCCGTCCACGGCTGCGACGGCAAACCGTATCTCATGTTGCGCGCTTGAACTTTGCTCGCATTTCACCCCAAGAACCTGTCAGTTCAAAACGGTTTGAACATCATCAGCGCCAAAATCACCAGCAGTCCCGCCCAGCCAATCAGAGCGGCATGGACGCCGCGCGGCGACTCCAGCATCTTGGCGAGTTCCTCATCGCTCACCGACGGCTGTGGAGTTTGAATTTTCATTTTCTCCATGTACGGCAGCCCTGCCGCTTTGCGCAATCCGCCATAATAAGGCGAGGCATACACCGACATCACGACGATGATGGCGATAAACAATACCAGCGATGCCCAAATCCATCCCTGCGCCCACCAATTCTGCATAAACCCACCGATGATGCCGCTGACCAAAATCAACAACAGCCCGCCGTACATCATGCCGAATGTGCTTGGCGACAACATCAAGAGCGCGCGCACACGTTCCATATTCCGTTCTTTACGCAGCGCAAACGCGACCGCGTTCGACGCGCCGTGCGCGAGCACAAACATCAACACACCGACCACGTGCAAAAAAATGATAATGCCGTACATGGTTCCGTTCCTCCTTTGCAATGCTGATTCTCTGCAAACAGACTACATCCCCGGCGTGACGCAGGGGTTACGAAAAACGTTACGACGATACTGTATCAGACCATCGTAAAGAAATCATTTATGCTGTGACGCCGGTCATTGCAATTCTCTTTTCTTGTGCTATGCTTGCAATCGCAACTGCTCGCTCCCGAATCGTTTCATGTCCGCCACATCATGCCGACTCTGCAAATCCGTGTCTTGGGTGGTCTCGCCATCGCGTTAGATGATGCACCGCTCACAAACTTTCTCTCCTCCAAAGTGCCTGCGCTCCTGGCGTATCTCGCCGTCACGCGCCGCGCCCACTCGCGCGACGCGCTGGCTGCCTTGTTTTGGGGCGACCTGCCCGATGCGGATGCAAAAAACAATCTGCGGCAAACCCTCTCCAATCTCAAAAAATTGCTCGAACCGCATCTCGACATTACGCGCGAGACGGTCACGTTCAACACCGCCGCGCCCTATTGGCTTGACATAGAGGAATTTGACAAAGCGATGACAGACACCGGACAGCGGACCGCGGACGGCGACAGGGTCAATCGCTTGCGTTCTGCCGTCCTGCTGTATCGCGGCGAATTTCTCGCGGGCTTTTTTGTGCGCGACGCGCCCGAATTTGAGGAATGGGTCTCGACGCAGCGCGCACGGTGGCACGATTTGGCAGTCACCGCATACGAAACCTTGACGCGTCATTTCATCGCACGCGGCGAGTACGCCAACGCAATACAGGACGCCAAACAATGGTTGACGCTCGACCCGTGGCGCGAGGAAGCGCATCGGGAATTGATGCTGTTGTATACGCGCACCGGGCAGCGCAGCGCCGCGTTGGCGCAATATGAATTGTGCCGCCAAGTCCTGCGCGAACAATTGGGCGTTGAACCTTCGGCAGAAAGCAACGCGTGGCGCGAACGCATTCGCGCCGCCAGCAGCGCGCCGCAGTACAATTTGCCCGGATCCGTCGGCGTATTCGTCGGACGCGTCGTCGAACTCGCGCAGCTGGAAAAATTACTGCTCAATCCCAACGCGCGTTTGATTACGCTTTTGGGCGTCGGCGGCGCGGGCAAAACGCGGCTTGCCTTGGAAGCCGCCGCGCGCGTTCACCGTTTGGGCGCATTTCTCAACGGCGTCGCGTTCGTTGCCCTCGCCGAAATTACCGCGCCCGAGATGGCGGTTTCGGCATTCGCCAAAGCGCTGGGCTTGCCGCTTTCGTCCGCGCAATCCCCGCTGACGCAAGTCACCGATTATTTGCGCGCCAAAGAAATGCTGGTCGTTCTCGACAATTTGGAAAGTGTGATTGAGGATACGGGCTGGCTCACCACGTTGTTGGCGCACGCGCCGCACGTAAAATTTCTCGCCACCTCACGCGAAAAACTCAATCTGCGCGCGGAATGGGTGATGCCGCTGGACGGGATTGCGTACCCGCGCGCGCGCAATGCGGCGGACGTCGCCGCCTTTGAGGCGGTGCAATTGTTTGTCGAACGCGCGCAGCAAGTGTTTCCCGCATTTCGGTTGGACGAATCCAATGCCGTGCATGTGGCGCGCGTCTGCGAATTGGTGCAAGGGCTGCCGCTCGGCATTGAATTGGCAGCCGCCTGGGCGCGACAATACAGCTGTCAAGAACTCGCGCGCGAAATTGAATCCGGATATGATATTCTCGCCACCTCCCTGCGCGATGTGCCGGCGCGTCAAGCCAGTTTGCGCGCGGTGTTTGAGTATTCGTGGAAACGGCTGAGTGAACGCGAACGCGCCGTGTGGCGCAAACTCGCCGTGTTTCACGGCGGCTGGACGCGCGACGCGGCGCGCGCGATTGCCGGCAGCCGGGCGCAAGAATTGAGCGCGCTGGCAGACAAATCTCTGGTTCGCCTCGCCGGACCCGCGCCGGAAAGCCGTTACGACATGCACGACCTCGCGCGCCAATTCGCGCGCGAAAAATTGGAACAAGACGCGGCGGAAGCGTTCGCCGCGCGCACGCACCATTCGGAATTTTTTGGCGCGTACGTCGCCGCATATCAGGACGCGCTCAAAGGCGCAGGCGACCAAAACGCGTTGCGCGCCATTCTTTCTGAATTTGAAAATGTGTTGGCAGGGTGGGCGTGGGCATGGACCCGGTTCGATTGGAATTCCATTCACGCCTATATGGAACCCCTGTTTGTTGTTTTGGAAATGCGCGGCGAATTTTTGCTCGGCGCGCAATTGTATGAGCGCGCGCGCACGCGCATCGAAACATTGCGCGAAGGTTCGCCCGAAGCCGCGCACGTGTTGGGACAATTGCTCATTCGCGAAGGATGGATGCGCTTTCGCCTGGGCGATTTTGCCGCGACAATGCAATTAGCGCAGCGCGGCTTGCCCCTCTTGCAGCAAGCGAACGATGAATTCGAAGTCGCGTACAGCTTGCTCTTTATGGGCGCGGCAGAGTGGGGGCGCGGCGAAGCGGAATCCGCTCAACGCTACTTTCATGACAGTCTGGCGTTGTATGAAAAATTGGACGATGCATGGGGGCGTTCGGGCAATTTGAACAATCTGGGACAACTCGCATTGGAACGCGGCGATTACGCGGCTGCGGAAAAATTTCTCGCGCAAGGACTGATGATTTCGCGCGCCGCAAGTATTTTCCACCAGACCGCGCATCTTTTAAACAACCTCGCCATTCTGGCAGTCCGCCAAGGTAACACCCGCGAGGCGCAGCTCTATTTGACCGAAGCGTTGGAGATTGCAGAGGCGCGCGGCGAAACCCATCTCAGCGCGATTACGCAAGGGCATCTCGCGCAAGCGCTTGTAGAAGATGACCCGCTGCGCGCGTACAAAGTCGGACAGGCGGCGCTGATCCGACTCCGCGAATTTGGCGACCATTCCAACATGCTCGAGCTGCTTGTGTTGCTGGGCAATCTGCAGCGCGCCCAAAACGAAACCCTCCGCGCGTCCGAGTATTTCCGCGAAGCATTGACGCTGGCGCGTGACAGCGGCGCCTCCACCGAAATCATCCGCGAACTTGCAAACTCCCTTGCCGCGCTGCCACCCCCTTGACCAACCCCACAAAATGCCTAGAATGAGCGCATCATCCGCGCGCGCCCCCATCACGTTTCACTGCGAATGCGGCTCAATCACAATTGAGCACCAATTGAACAATTATTGATCTGGCATATTGATCTCGAGCCGGGTACAGTACGCTTGCCATGATTCTGTAGGGAGGAAATGCAATGCAATGCCCGAATTGCCAACATCAAAACACGGCGAGCGCAAAATTCTGCGAGAACTGTGGATTCAAATTACAGATAACGGTTGCCAGTAATCAGTTGTCAGTAATCAGTAGTCAGTCTCCAGTCTCTAATCTCCAATCCTCCGACCTCGCGCGCCTCGAAAAACTCGTTCCCAAAGAATTCGCCGCGCGTCTTTTGCAATCGCGCACGGGACGCGTCGAGGGTGAACGCCGCATCGTCACGATTTTGTTTTGCGATGTCAAAGGTTCCACCGCCATCGGCGATGAACGCGACCCGGAAGAAATCATGGAAATCATGAACGGCGCGTTCGATTATTTGATTGAACCCGTGTATCGCTACGAAGGCACGCTCGCGCGTTTGATGGGCGACGCCATTCTCGCGTTTTTCGGCGCGCCCATCGCGCACGAAGACGATCCCGAACGCGCGTGTCTCGCCGCGTTGGCGATGCAAGAAAAAATTGCCGAATACGCCAAACAAATCAAACGCACACACGGCATCGAAAATTTCGCCGTGCGCGTCGGCATCAATACCGGTCTCGTCGTCGTCGGCGAAGTGGGCAGTGATTTGCGCGTCGAATATACCGCGATGGGCGATGCCATCAATCTCGCGTCGCGGATGGAACAAAGCGCGGAACCCGGTACCATCGTCATTGCCGAAAATACCGCGCGTTTGGCGCGGCACGCGATTGAACTCGAATCACTCGGCGCGCTTCAAATCAAAGGCAAAGCCGAACCCGTGAACGCGTATCGCGTCATCGGCGTCAAAGCCGAACGCGAATCTACGCGCGGCATCGTGGGATTGAGTTCGCCGTTAGTCGGGCGTGAAAGGGAAATGCGGGAGATCAACGAACGTTTGGAGGACTTGCGCGCAGGTCGCGGACAAATTGTCGCGGTCATCGGCGAAGCGGGATTGGGAAAATCGCGTCTCGTTGCAGAGTTGAGAAATCAGAGACTAGAGACTAGAGACTCCAATCTCCAGTCTCCAGTCTCCAATCTCCAATCTCCAACCCCCATTCTCCACTGGCTCGAAGCGCGTTCACTTTCCTACGAAACCCAAACGCCCTACGCGCCGTTCGTAGATTTATTCAATCACATTTTTGAAATCCATGTGGACGACAGCGACGCGGAGGCGTACGAAAAAATCAAAACGAAATTGAATGAACTCGTCGGCGCGCAAGGGAATGAACTCGCGCCGTTTGTCGCGACGATGTTGGGCATTTCCCTCGCGGGCGACGATTTGGAACGCGTGCGTTATCTCATGCCGCCGTTTTTGCGCGGACGCATCACGCAAGCGGTCGCGCAAATTTTTGGCGCGCTCGCGATGCAGCAGCCGACGGTCATTGTGTTTGAAGATTTGCATTGGGCGGACGCCACCTCGCTCGAAATGTTGAGCCAACTCGTACCGCTCGTCGAAAACGCGCCCATCCTGTTTTTGTTTTTGACGCGTCCAAACAAAACGGACCCCGCGTGGACTTTTTATCAATCCGTCTCGAGTCTCCAGTCCCCGGTCTCCACAACCATCGAACTCCAACCGCTCGACGAAAACGCCTCACGCGAACTCGTCGCCAATCTTCTCGAAATCGAAGATTTGCCCGAAAGCGTGCGCGCGTTAATTTTGAAAAAAGCCGAAGGCAATCCGTTTTACGTCGAAGAAGTGATTCGTTCACTGCTCGACCAAAAATTGGTGATACGCGACGGCGAACATTGGCGCGCCACGCGCGAAATTTCCAATATCGCAATTCCCGATACGCTCGCGGGCGTCATCACCGCGCGATTGGATCGGTTGGACGAAGAAGCGAAACGCACCGCGCAAACCGCTTCCATTCTCGGACGCGAATTTGAATACGCGCCCTTGAGCGATTTGTACGACGCGTCGCCGACGCTCGAACCTTCACTCGATACATTGCAGGCGCGCGAATTGGTGCGCCCAAAACGCGGGGCGGCGCTGCGCGCATATTTGTTCAAACACGCATTGACGCAAGAGACCGCGTACAATTCGATGCTTTTGGCAAAACGGCGCGCGCTGCACAAACGCGCCGCCGCGTATTTGCAAACGCACGAAGCAGACCGCGTGAACGAAATCGCGCGCCATTGGCTCGACGCGCAAGAGAATGAACGCGCGCTGCCATTTTTGCTGCAAGCCGCCGACAATGCCGCGCGCGCCTACGCGTCCACCGAAGCGATTGCGTATTACACGCGCGCGTTAGAGATTGCCAAAACGTTGGGCGATGCTGCCGCGCTGCGCCGCGCCTACGAAGGACTTGGCGGCGCGTTATCCTTCACACCCGAATTGCCGCGCGCCGTCCAAGTATTCCAAGAAATGTTCAAGGTCGGTAAAGAGTACGACGACGTGTTGATGCAAATCTCCGCGTTGAACAAACAGGCGAACATTCTTTCATTGCGGATGGGACAAATCGAACAAGCCGAGCCGTTGTTATTGCAAGCCGAAGAGCTCGCGCGTCAATATCAAGACAAAGTGGGGCTCGGCGAAATGTTTGTCATTCGCTGCCAAATCAGCGTGGGCATGTCCGACTTTGACAACGCGATGCACTATATGAGCGACGCGGTGCAGGTGGGCAAAGACCTCGACCTCAAGGAACAAATCGCGTGGGGGCTTGACCATCTCGCCAGCACGTACGCGTTCATGACGCGCTTTGATGAAGCCGAAAAAATCGCGCAAGAAGGTTGGACGCTCGCTGTGGAAATTGGCAACCGCGAATATCAATCCGGCGTTCTCACCACGCGAGCAATACTGGAATGGCGCAAGGGCAATTTGGATGTCGCGATTGAGGCGGGGGAACGCGGCGCAGAGATTGCCGAAATGATTGGCTTGGCACACGGAGTTGTGATTGGCAAATGGGCGGTGGGCTGGCTGCATTGGCAGCGCGGCGAATATCAAGACGCACTCAAGGCGTTGGAATATGCACGCGCGTCCGCTCAGCCCTACACCGAGTTCATGCCATTTCTGTCCGTCATGACCGAAGCCGAACTGGGCAGCGTGATGATTGATGCGGGCGCAGACAAAGAAACGGCGTTGGCATTGCACAAGCACGCGCTCGCCTTGTCGGAATCGCCTGTCGGCGGCATGGCGAATGGCGTCGCGTGGGCGGACATTGGCTGGTGCGCGGTCAATCTCGGCAATTTGGATTTGGCACAAAAACTGTTCACGCGCGCGCTCGAACACCCTTCCTTTTTCCGCGTCGTGATGAAACCGCGCAATTGGCTTGGACTCGCGCAGCTCGCGCGCGAACGCGGTGAGTTCGACGCCGCGCAAAATTACATTGCGCAAGCGCGCGAAATGGCGGACACTGCCGCGATGAAACCGTATCAGGCGATGACTGCGTTGGCGGCGGGACAATTGGAATTAGCGCGCGGCAATTACGAACGCGCGCTGGAATTTTTTAACGACGCGGAAACGCGCGCAATGACCATCCGGCTGCGTCCGACCATTCTTGACGCGCGCGTTGGCGCAGCGCAGAGTTTGCACGCGTTGGGGCGCGCGGACCAAGCAAATGAAAAACGCGCGCATGCGCAAGCGATGCGCGACGAAATCGCCGACTTGTTTTCCGATGACGGGGCGCGCAACGCGTATTTGCAAAACGGATGAATCAAAAACCATTTGAAAACGCCGAACGCGATTTCTTTCTCCTCAAAGGAAAGCTGGCAACGAATCGGCTGCCCCGCGAACAATTCGACGCGGCATTGCAAAAATTGAATGTGCGCGATGAATATGGACGCGCGTGGCGCATCGAGCCCGAAAACGGCGCGTGGCAGATTCAGCAAAATGATGTGTGGATTGCCGCCGACCCGAAAACGTACCCCGCGCCCATGAACGCGCAAAACAAAACGCGTTCCAATAACTTGCCATTGTTCATCGCGATTGCGGCAATTCTATCTTTCTGTGTCTGTGGAATTGGCGCGTACGCGCTGCTCAACGCGACGGGACTCATTACCACGCAAGTGAATTTGTTTCGCACAACGACACCAACCGGCAGCGCAGTCATTGCAACCGCGACGCCAACCTTTGTCGCGCTCGCCACGCAAACACCGGTGGCAACAGTCATCGAAACGCCTACTGCGACGCTCACAACTGCAATCACGGAGGATTCGCCAACCCCAACGAACACCATTGCTGCGGCAACGGTAGAATTGCCCGAAACGTTTGTGGCGTTCGACGCGAATTTTTTCGCCGACGAGTGTCCGCTCTTTGAAGGCAGCAATGAAACGCGCGCGTACGGGTGCGATTTTGGTGAATACTATATGCTGCACAAGCAAGCGACGACGCGTTATACGTTTTATGATGCCGAGTATGACGAGGCAGTGGTTGACGCAACCGGGTACTTTATTGACGGCAGCGGCAAGTACGAGTACGGCGTGGTTGTGCGCGGGAATACAGAGGGTACGGCGTATTACGTTTTCACGGTGACGAACGACGGTCAATCGCCGAGGGCGCAGGTGTAGTCCTTGTT
>CAZXYP010000212.1:0-9451 GCA_964644955.1 uncultured Anaerolineales bacterium
GACGAGGCAGCATGGTTTTTCGTGTTTCGGACGCCATTGGCACATGCACTGGTCAATCACGACGATAAAATTGTCGCTGTCTTCTTCCAAACGCGCGGGTTGATTCACCGTCTTGTTTGCCGCGCCCACGATTTGCTGCAAGAGAATTTTCATTTTCGCTTGCGTGGAAATGAGCGGCATGTTTTTTAACGCGTTGCCCGCAATGCCGAGCAGCGCGGATTGTTCGCGCAAACTGTAGCGAAACAATTCGCGTCCGACGCGAATCAAAATCGCGCGCGCGCCGCGCGGTCCCAAAAAATCCTCGACCGCTTGCTCCACGCGTCCATATTCGCCGAACGTCACGCCGTATTCGAGCGAGTTTTCGGGATAATTGTCAATGTAATTGGACAGCTTGGCGCCATTCAGCACGGCTTTGATGCCATCCTTGCCCATGACTTCTTCAATCGAAAGAAACAGCAGACGCAGTGCGCCGCTGGGCATACCGCGATCGGGAATCGAAGGTTGTGGAGCGCTCATAAATTTCTCTTGGGATGTCAGTCTTGTGCGCGTTCCAGAATAGTATACAACAGTTCGAGCAAAACGTACTTGACGCTCTCTTTTTGATTGGCGATGCAGGGCAGCACTTTGATACCGTCGTCCAAGCCGAGCGCAATCTTCATGTCTTCGGGCGACCACGCGTCGGGATGGTCTTGCTTGTTGGCGGCGACGACGAACGGCGTTTCGCTGTAACGGCGGAATGTGTCCAAAATCGAACGCGCTTCACGGAACGTTTCGGGGCGCACGCTGTCCACCATCACCACAAAGCCGAGCATCCCTTCGGACAAAATTTCCCACATGAAATCAAAGCGGCGTTGTCCCGGCGTGCCGAAAAGATACAAGACCAAATCTTTGTCAATGGTGATGCGCCCGAAATCCATTGCGACGGTCGTTTGCGCCTTGACCGCGCGCGTCTCGTCGGTGATTTTGCGCTCGGTGCGCACGACGGCAATTTCGCTGATACTGCCGATGAATTCTGTTTTACCGGCGGAAAAGGGTCCGGTGATTACCATTTTGACGGTCTGCATAATTCCTTGCGCGATGCTACAGAAAAATGAAATATGCTTGCGTTGGATTTAGCGGCGACGGACGCCGTCAATAATGCGCAGCAGGACACTGCGCGACAATTTTGCGCCGGGCATGGGACCGCGCGGCGGGACCGGTTCGACGCGCACCGGCTGCGCCATTTCAATCAAACCGTTTTGCTTGAGACTATAGACCACGCGGCGAATTTGAAATTCGTCCAGCCCGAGATATTCGCTAATTTGTTTGATGGTATTTTTGGAATTGATGAACGAAATGACTTGCCACTGTTCGCGCGTCAGGGAAATATCGCGCAGGTTGGTATTCGGGCGCTCGGCAAAGCGCAGAGGCACTTCCAAATCAGGAATCTCGTCGCGCAGGCGTTCCCATTCCTGTTGACGGCGATTGCCTTCGAGAATCACATTTTCCAGCGAAAGCGGAACCGTGATGCGTTCGTCCGGCGGCAATTGATTCGGCTCGAAATGAAAATCGCCGGACGCCCACGTAAACAACTGGTACACGGTTTCCAGCAAATACCCGCGCACGCCCTGAATAATGTCGTTTTGCGTGAGGTACCCGTTTTGAATCAAGAGCAGTCCGAGTTCCTTGTCCGTGTCCACGCGCGAGCGTGCGTTGACCACTTGCGCCTGTTCGGGGGTCAGCCGTCCCACCTGCACCATGACATCGGTGAGGCGCGCGGGTTTGCCCTCGAACGAAGCGTGAATCAGTCGTCCTTCGCGAAAAAACAGCGCGGCGGGTGACGCACGTCCATTGGAGGAATTCAAGACCGGTTCGGGTTTTACCTGCAAAGCCCCGGTCTTGTGCGCCAAGTTGATTAGATTCAACAGCTGGTGGATGGAAAAATCTCGAAGGTTGCCTTTAAGCGCCATAGTGATTCCGCGCGATTTACGGAGGATGCCGGCATCGTTCCGCGAGTGATACGCTGCTCACGGCGATTATACCTTAAACGAAATTAAAGCGTCAACAGTACTTGCGGTTAGGGTTACGGCTGTTGCAAAGTCGAGCGAATCGAATTCGTCGCAAACATAGTTTGCGCGCAACAGGCGATGCCAAGCATCGCAGCAAATCTCGACCCTTCGCGCGCTCAGGGCAGGCACTGCGTCGAATTAACGCATTTTAGTCAACGCAGGTTGACTTGGCGATGTGTGGCTGCGGTTTCGCCCCAACTGTGTTGGGGAAGCCGCTTGTCAAGGGACGTTGCAACAGCCCTGCGGTTGGGGCGGCGCAAACGGCGCTTGACGCTGTTCCGCGCGTCGCGCATAATAGAGCAAATCTCTGCAGGAGGCGGGTATGGATGCAACGCGGCGCGCGGCGCAAATCGCATCGCAGCTGCAGGCGGCAGCCGACGCGCATTTTGTCTATGAAACAAACGAACTCGGCGGTGTCTATGACGCGCAGTGGAGCGATTGGTACGCCGCATATTTGCTCGCGCACGATTGGAGCGCGAACTTTACGCGCACGTGGACGTGCGACGAACTCGCCGCAACCTTACGCGACCTCAATACGGCGCAGCGCGCCAACGCACCCGATGTAACGTGGGTGGCGTACTATGCCGCGCGTTTTGCCGCAATGCCATGAACACACAGTACGTCTCAGGGTGCGAGAATGACCGCGGGCGATGCGCCGGTATCGCGTATCAGCTGCGAACCGTTTTCTCTGACCGTGAACGCGTACAGCGGAATGCGCGCGAGCAAAACGTCCGCGCGGAAAATTTCCAGTGCGCCGCGATACGTGCCGTCGGGAAAGGCGGGCGTCGCCAAGGACCGCGGCGGCATGTCGTCGAATTGAAAACCCATGCCGCCGCGCGTCATCGCCCAAATGTCAACGCGTTCACGCGGCGCGCCCGAAACGTCTGCCTGCGCCATCACGCGTTCCTCGCGTCTTCCCGCGAGCGTCCCGCGCACAATCCATCGCCAAGTTAAAGTTTCCCCGTTCGGATTCACCACAAAACAGCGCGCGCTCAAGTCATTCGCATTTTCGTTCGTACAGCGCACGAGCGTAGATACCGCGTTCGTGCGCGAATGTTCGCGCGCGCGCGCTTCCGCCAACTGCATGTACGGCACAATCAATGCGGCGTCCGCGCCGGGCAATTGATGCGGAATGGTCGAACGTGTCGCGTCGAGAATTTCTGCTGCAACGGTTGGCGTCACGATCAATGTCGCGGGCAATGCAACGTTCGCGGTCGTATAGATTGTCAAGCCGGGTCGCAATTCAATCTGTGCGGTTTGCTTCCCCAGCGCAATCTCTACGCTTTGCGGCACGAACGACGCCAACGCAATCGTCACGTCGCGCACGCCCTGCGTCGTCGAAATTGTCCGCGTGCCTGAAACAATTTCCTGCGCGCCCAATGTAAAGGTCAGGGGTTGCGGCGCAACCGTTTGCGCGTTCAACGCAGTGTGCGTGACGACGCCCTGCCCGCGCGGATACAACGCGAACGTTTCATTCGCCCACACCGCGTTATTTTGATAACCCCGCGTCGTCGGCTCTTCACCGCGCGCTAACAAGGCATAGTCGTACACGCGCCCCGCTTCCGCATTGTTTAGTTCACCATAACCCGTCGTCACATTGCCGTACAGCGGATTTTGCAGCAGCGCGTACGCGGCGAGTCCCATCGGAATTTTTTGCGCCTCGGCGCGGTCGGTCAAAAAAATTTCTGCGTTGTTCGGAATACGCGCGGACAGTTCGCGCACTCGCAGCGCATCCGCATCAAAAAACGCGGGACGCGGTTTGAAATATTGTTCGACCGACAACGCGAACGTCAGTACAGTAAAGAACGCGAATGTGGAGAGAAAGAGAATAGAGATTAGAGACTGGAGACTGATTTCCAATCTCCAGTCTCTCGTCTTTAGTCTCCCGCCTCCAATCCCGAACTCGATTCCTTGCACCACCAACGCCAGCAGCACATACGATACCAGCGACAAGCTTTTGAGAAATCCATACGGATACGGACGCAGGAACGGCAAACGAAACAGCGCGGTATAAAACACACTCGCGCCGACGACGAGATACCACACCGCGCGGCGTTCCCTGTCAACGCGCAATTGCCACAACGCATACAGCGACGCAAGCACGGCGGCGAATGTCAATAAGGGCGCGCCTACATCCCACACGCGCGTAATGATTTCATACAACCACGGCGTCGGAATCGTGTGTCCGACGGCGAGGTCGAGAATATAGAGCGACAAGCCATAGCCGTCCGACAGCGGCACAAACTCGCGCAAACCGATGGCGAGCGGCGCGCGTCCGTAATATTCGCGCAAGAAATCTTGAATATGAAACAGCGTCGGAAATGAAAACAAAAGCGTCAAGGCAATGATGCTCGCGCCGCGCAGCAAAATCTCGCCCCGCTGTTTTTGGGTCACGAATTGATGCACCCCAATTGCCAACAACGGCAAGCCCACCGCGACAAGCGCGGGATGATAGGTCACATTCAACGCGCCGAGAAAAAATCCGACGGTGAGAAGGGAACGCGCGTGTGCGCCGCGTTCCATGAGCGCGTGCGCGCCAAACATCAACGCAATGGGCGAAAGAGGCAACGCCGCGAGATGTAAACCGAAACTCCAATACGTGAACCACAACAAGAGTCCGTTCAACGCCATCAACGCGGCTGCAATGACTGCCGCACGCGCCGACATTTTGAACGTTGCGCGAAAAAACAAGTACGCCGCAATGACGCCCATGGCGCGCAGTACGCCCAAGACTATCGCAAAGCTATCTAATGCTTGGGTTTGCGTCAATACATTCAGCGTTGCGTGTAAATACGAAAACCCCATTGGCAGGGGCAAAATATGGCGCGACAGAATCGTGGTCCGCAGCGGATTCGGCGGCGCATTCACCAACGCAGCGGTCGGCAGGGCGCGCAAATAATCCGCGAGCGGCAAATAGAATTCATAATCCCAATTCTCGCCAATGACGCTCACATAGCCATAGCGCAGCAGTGGCGCGATAGCCGCGAGAAAGGCAATGAACGCAAACGCGAGGACGAGCCATTGTTCACGCGGCGGTGCGGGACGCGATTCGCTTGCGTTGTGTGCGCGCCCATGTCGCGCGAAAACAAAAAGATTGAGCGCGGTTGCCAATGCTGTCAGCGCCCACGTCGCGCGCGTCAACTCCAATCCGAAAAACAACGCGAGATAATCCCACACAATCACCAACGCCATGCCGACGAACGGCGTGAGTAAAATGCGATACATCGCAAAGGACGCGGGCAGCAGCACGCGCGCCAAGCCATATCCCAAATAAAACAGCGCGACGACGAACGCCGCGCCCAATCCAAAAACTTGCAGCACAATCATTTTTCACCCAATCCCAAATCAATCGCCGCGCGCGCCACATTTTCCAACACCGCATCGTCCGCCGCCAATCCCAAATCCACATACGCACGCGCGACGGTATCACGCCAATCGGTAAAAGCGACGGGTGCCGGGAGATGGGGAACGATTTCGGATGGATGATTGATGCTTTTTGCTTTCTGATTTTGCTTTGCGTCTTGTGATTCGCGCGTTTCAGCTCGCGCTTCAGGTTTCTCATTTCTCGCCGTCGGTCGTCCGTCCTCTGCCGTTATCCCATCAACTCTCGCTTGCCGATTGCTGTTCTCCGCCCCCCAATCTCCAGTCTCCGGTCCCCAGTCTCTCCCCTCCACCACCGCCAGCAAAAACTCGGCATACCGTCGCGCGGCAGCTTGCACCGCGCAATTCTCCAAAACATAGCGCCGCGCGTTTGCGCCCATCGCCGCGCGCAATGGTTCATCCCACAACAAACGCGCAAGTGTGACGCTCAATTGCGCGACTTCGTGGTCGTCCAGATCAATTTTTGCCACGGCATCGTCAGGCAGCTCCGCAAACCAGCCAGCGCGCGAAACCAGCACGGGCTTGGCAAGCGCCATCGCGCGCAATACCGCGCCCGAGGTTTCACCCGCTGTCGGATAACGCAAATTGACGCACACATCCATCGCCGCCATGTACGTATGAAACGCGTCGAACGGCACATGTCCGACCATTTGCGTCGCGTCGCGCAAACCAAACAAATCTGCCAAACCCTGCGCGTCAAAATTGGGCGACGTCGCGCCGACGAGGAGCAAACGCGCATCGGGCAATTGTGGATGAACCGCGCAAAACGCGTTGAACAAGACGGTTGTGCGTTTGGCGGGACCGAGATTGCCGAACGTGCCGACGAGTTTTGCGTTTGGCGGTAAATGCAGCTGCGCGCGCGCGTCCTTTTGCGCGAGCAGGGGAATGTCCGGCATCTCGTGGGGAATCTGCGCGACGGGAATGTCGGGCGCAATGCGTTTCACCGCGTTCGCCACATAGCGACTGTGCGCGATGACGCCGCGCGCATTGCGAATGACGCGCTCGCTCAAAGGATACTCGAAACGATTCAACACTGCCGTCCCGGACACTTCGCGTTCCGCCAAACGCGCGCCCGCGTCGCCGTATGCTTCGCGCATCGCCGCAACGTAACCATGCGTGTCGCCGTGCTGAATTGTGAGCCACGCGACCAGATGATGCAGCACCAAATCGTGCAGCACAATCACGCCCGGCTCGCGCAGCGCGCGGCGGTAAATGTACGCGTGGGCGGGCGAATTGCCGAGATGATAGAGCGCCAAATCAAAAGCGCGCGCATCATACGCGCGGTCGTCAAGCGCACGAAACGATTTCAACTCGGGGTCCGTCGGCGCATAGCCATCCGTCACGAGCGTAATCTCTGCGTGCGCGGCAAAATGCGGCAGCAATTCGCGTGAATAATCGCTGATGCCGGACGGTGCAGGATTGAGCGGAGAAAAATAGGCGAGACGCAAAGTAGAGATTCGAGATTAGAGATTGGAGAAGCGCGGTCCTAGTCTCCAATCTCCAATCTCTCCATAAAATTTACATATCCTTGGGCGGCTTGCTCCATCGTGTGATGCTGCTGCACGTACGCGCGGGCATGGTCGCCGATTTTTTCGCGCGCGGCGGGGCGCCGAAAAAAATAATCGAGAGATTGGATGAGCAAATTTTTTTCATGCGCGTCGGGTTCGATTTTCACGCACACATTGTCGGGCAGTTCGGCGTAGGCGTCCGTGCGCGTGACAAACGTGGTTTTACCCGCGCCCAGCAAACGCAGCAAACTGGCGGACGTTTCGCCCGCGCTCGGATAACGCAAATTCAAACACACATCGCTCGCGGCAATGTAATCCTGATACGTTTCCATCGGCACGAAACCGATGCGCTGTACGAAAGGTTCGATGCTCAACGCGCGCAGCATGGTCGCCACATCATAATTGGGCGATTCCGCGCCGATGAGCAGCAAACGCGCGTTCGGATGCTGCGCCAAAAATTCCGCAAACGCTTCGAGTGCGACGGTGATGCGCTTGTGCGGATGCACTTCGCCAAACGCGGAAATAATAAATGTGTCGTCGTCGAATTTCAAACGCGCGCGCGCGTCTTGCGACGAAAGCGCTGCGGTAGGCGGAATGCCCATCGGCACGTGCGCGACGGGAACATTTGGCGCAACTGCGCGCACAAAACGCGCCGCGTATTCGCTGTGCACGATAACGCCGCGCGCGTGTTGAATTACCGCTTCGCTCAGCGGATATTCAAAACGATTGACGGACGCAGGATTTTGTTTGGCTTGTGCCGCAAGCGTCTCCCCATACGCCGCGCGCAGCGCATCAAAATACGCGGGCGCGCTGCCTTGCTCAACCGTTTGCCACGCGCGCAAATGGTGCAGTACCACGTCGTGCAATACGATTACGCCCGGCACGCGCAGCGCGGTGTCGTAAAGATTTGCGTACAGCGGCGCATTGCCGAGGTGATACACAATCGCGTCGAACGCCTGCGCGCGCGCGTCCAGTTCGCGTAAATCCATTTTGGGGAACGACGCGAGCGCGGGATTCGTCGGCGTGATGTTGTCAGTGACGAGCGTAAGGTCTAATTCACGCGCGAGATACGGCAGCAATTCTTCGGAATAATCCGAGACGCCGGAGGCTTGCGGACGCAGGGGCGAGGCGTACGCAATTTTCATTTTCGTCGCGTTCGTCTGCCGGCGCGCAAGACGGCGAGCAATTCGCGCGCGCCCGGTCCAAACGCCCTCAATCCGCGCGGTTGGCTCAGCGGCAGCGCCGCATACACGATACCGGCAGGTTCCTCTGCAAAGAGCGCGAGCATCCTGGCGCGACCCGTGAGTTGGTCTTGTGGTGAATCGGGATTCAGCGCCGCAAATGCCTCGCGCAACAGAACCAAATCAATCCCCAACTCGATAGCGACACGGCATTGGGTTTGATACGCAATGATTTCTTGCTGCACCGAGTCCACCCAATAACGCTGTTCAATGTGACACGCCTCGTGCGCCAAAATGGTGACCCAGCGCCGATATTCCCATTCACTCGCCATGACAGCGAGCGGCTGTAAAAAAATCGTGTTGATGAAATTCAACGTGAATCCCCCGACGATGCGCGGCGAGACCCGCACGCGCGCGCCGCGTTCATCCAGCAGCGCGGCAAGTTCGCGTCCGCGCGGTCCGGCGTGACGCATCACGTCGAATGCGTCGCGCAGTTGCGGTTCGTCAATTTTTACCGGCATGGCGCCTTCTTATCTTGGACACTGATTTCACAGATGTCACAGCTTCCGACTCAAAATCACAGATTTTTTTGCGTGAGGACTGTACGCGTATTGTGCCTACGCCGTCAACACATTCACTACCGTGTCCCACGAAATCTCACGCACGCGTGCGCGCCCGCGTTCCCCATACGCGCGACACCTTTCTGCATCTTCGAATGCGCGCGCCAATGCTTGTGCGATTTCATTTTCCTCCGCGCGCGTGACCCAGCCGTCATTTTCGTTTTCAATAAATTCCACCACGCCGCCCGCGTCGTCGGTGGTAATGACGGGACGCGCCGACATGAGCGCCTCGACGGTCGCAAAACCGTAATCTTCATCCACCGGCGCGTAATACACAGCGCGCGCATTGGCGTACAGCGCCGGCAGGTGCGCGTCGTCCACAAAGCCGGCAAATTCAACGCGCGACGCGATGTTCAAAGCGTGCGCGAGGCGTTGGAGATTTTGTTGTTCCACACCGGTTCCCGCGATGATAACGCGCCCGCGTTTTGTTCTTGCCAAGGCGCGCAACAACAAATCCACACGTTTTGCGCGGTCGAGCCGCCCGACATACAAAATGAAATCGCCGTACGCGCCCGCAAAAAATTTGCCGGTGAGTTTCGGCGGCGGATACAGCGGCATCGCGTCGAGCGCGTTAAAGCGTTTCAAACGCGCGGCAACATTTTTGGAAATGGCATACCGCGCGCGCGCTTCCCCCAACATGCGGCGGTCGAGCGTAAACAATTTTTCGCGCGTTGCTTGGTCCTGCGGTGACGCGGTAAATTCCGAAAGCGGCG
>CAZXYP010000213.1:0-9450 GCA_964644955.1 uncultured Anaerolineales bacterium
GCGCGGACAAGACGCTGAATCGGCTTTTGGACGCGGGCTTTTCGTTGATTGTATATATTGACGAAAACCCGACGTGGGCGTCAAATACGGATTGTGGTCCGCTCAAGCCGGGTAAAGTGCAGGCGTTTGCGAATTTGTATAGCGCGCTGGCAGCGCGTTATCCAAAGGTCAAGGTGTGGGCGGCGTACAACGAAGTGGATTTTGATTTTGCGGATTTGGACCGTAACACGGGCGGTTGTTTTGGCGGGCGCGGTTCCAACGGCGATTTGAACAACAACGGCAAGGACGATTATAAAGATTACGCTGAAATGCTCGCTGCCGCGCACAAAGCGGTTCATGCTGCCAATCCGGACGCGCAGTTTGCGATGGGCGCCCTCGCGTATGACAATTTCAATATCTCGACCGCGCCATCCGGGTATCCCGGCGGTGGACACGGCGGTTTGTTCAATTCGTACTTTGCGCGCGACTTGTTCAAGTACATGAAAGACAATCCGCTGCCCAACGGCGAAAAATATATGGACATGTTGTTGTTTAATTACTACAACCTCTATGGTCCGTATTGGCAAACCAAAGCATCGGGCTATGGTATCCAAGCCAAAAGCAAAGTGCTGCGCAAATTGATGAGTGACAGCGGTATCGAGGTCGCGCCGTTGTTTGTGACCGAAACGGGCGAATACTCGGCGAATGACGGCAGCTGGACGGACGCAAAAGGACAGGCGCGTTGTTTGAACATGACCATGGTGCGCGGCGCCGCCGCAAAATTGACCGGCATCATTTGGTGGACGTTCAGCGATTTTCCAAACAGCACGTGGACTTACGGGATTGTCAATCAAAACCTCCAGCCGAAATCGTCCTATACCGCGTTTCAAACGCTGTCCGCGGAATTGAACGGCTTGAACTTTACCAAGACCAAAAGCAACAAGTCCGGTTTCAAAGGCGTTGAAGCGTATTACTTTGCGGGCAGTGGCGCGAAAAAATACGTGGTCTGGGCATTCAGCAAACCGAATCCGCCGGATCCGTGGGTACAACCCGAATGTGCCTGGCCCCGTTACACCAACAAGGCGACGTTCAAAGCCACCAAACTGCGGGTAGTGAATTATTTGGGTGTGGTCAAGAACATCAAAGACAACAGTAACAAGGACAAAGACCCGGCAGTTGGCAGTATCGCCATCATGGTCGGCGCCGACCCGTTGATTGTGCAAATCAATCCGCAATAACTTATCCAGAGAGGAAGAATCGTATTTTGCTTCGTTTTGTTTCAAGCATCGTGTGCATTGTATTCATAAGCAGCGTGGTTGCGTGCGGCGCGCCGTCCACACCGGTGGTCATGCCCCAATCGGCAACGGCTGTGCCTGTGGCGCCGACGAACGCGCCGACGACGGCGCCCGCCCCGACGCAAGCGAATGCCGCGCCGTCAACCGCACTGCCGAATGTGCCAACTGTCGCGGCGAGTGCGGCGCCGACGCAAGTCGCGCCGACGGAGGCAAGCGCCACTTCTGCCCCCCCCCCTACCGCCGCGCCCGAACCGGAAACCTTGCGCGAGTATTTTGGCATCAGCACAAACGGTGAAGTCATTTTCAACGACCCCGTGCGCGCGTTTGCCATTTTGAGCGGCGCGCAAATGGTGCGGACAAGCGTGACATGGCAGCAGGTTGAACCGACCCCGGGGAAATACAATTGGAGTTATCCGGACAAAGCATTTCAGATTTTGACGGATAATAATCTGGAACCGTTCGTTTTGATTATGGACAATTCGAATTGGGGCGCAACCACAAAATGCGGTCCCGTGTCCGATTTGTTGGCATACGACCGATTCTTGCGCGCGTTGGCGGCGCGTTATCCGAACGTCAAGTACTGGGGTTTGTACAACGAGCCGGACAATGCGCACGGGGAGGCACACTCGACCGGCGGCTGTTTTGGCGGTGAGGACCTGGATGGCAACGGCAAACCCGATTATGCGGACTTTGCCGCGCAGTTGCAGATTGCATGGCGCGCGATTCATGCCGGTAATCCAAATGCCAAGCTGGTGGTCGGCGCTATCGCGCACGACAATTTTGACGAAGCGACCGCGCCGCCCGGTTATCCGGGCGCGGGCAAGGGCGGCATTTTTAACGCGCGCTTTCTCGACAATCTGTTTGGTTACATGCAAGCGAATCCGCCGCCGCCCGGCGAAAAATATTTCGACTATTTGGGTTTCAATTACTACAACATCTACGCTTCGTACTGGGAATCCCATTACGCGGGCAAGGGTGTGAGCGCCAAAGCGGACGCGCTCAACAAAAAGCTGGCGCAGTACGGCTTGTCCGCCCCGTTGTTTGTCAGTGAAACCGGCGACGATTCGGTTGCCATCGGCGACGCCGCGCAAAGCGCGTTTCTCGTCAAAACGTTTGCGCGCGGCACGGGCAGCAATATCGCGCACATGGTGTGGTGGACGTTCCAAGATTTTCCCGATTCCGCCCCCCCCCCTTCCAACACGTGGAAGTACGGTTTGATTGACCAGAATGTATCGCCCAAACCTTCGTACAATGCGTTCCAAACCGCGGTGCGAATGCTCGCCGACGCGAAATATGTTCAGCCGTTGAGCGTACCGGGCGGTGAAGGATATTTGTATGACAAAGGCGGCGCGGGCGTGGCGGTCGTGTGGTCGTCGTCCGAAAACCCGATTTCGCTCGCGTTTGCGGGGAATGTATTGAACGTGACGGACATGTACGGCACGGTCGTCACGGTATCGGACGGCTCGGCGCAAGACGGCGATGCCGCGCCGGGGCGCATCGCGCTGCAGCTCGACCAAAATCCGGTGTATGTTCAAACAGCACAATAAATCGCGTTGGGAAACCTACTTGATTCGTGTTTTGATCGTGGGCGCGCTGGTATTGGGATGGAGCGGTTTGACCAATGCCGCGTCCGCCGACGGACCCATCACGCCGGAATTTTTTGCGATGGACGATGGCGGCGTGACATCGCCCAATCGCGACTTGATGGTCTTGGCGCGTGCGACGGGCGCGCCGTATTTGCGAATGGCGTTGTATTGGAAACATCTGGAACCTTCCAATACCACGCCCGAGAATTACAATTGGGAGTATGCGGATCTCTATTTTGCCCGCGCGTTCAACGCCGACATTACGCCGCTGGTGTACATTACCGAAAATCCCGCGTGGGCGGCGAATACGGCATGTGGTCCGATTGATACGACGAATGAAACGCTGCGCGCCGAGTTCGGACAATTCATGAGCGCGATTGCGGCGCGCTATCCTCAAATCAAACGCTGGGGGCTGTACAATGAATCCGACGGCAGCAGCGTGTTGTTGCAAACGGGCGGCTGTTTTGGCGATGACGACACCGGCGATTTGAACGCCAACGGCGTACCCGATTACGCCGAATACGCCGAAATGGCGGGCATTGCGCGCGACGCGGTGCATCAAGCCAATCCCGACGCGCAAGTGTACATTGCTGTCGCCTTTGACGACTTTGACATCAAGACCTGTCCGCCCAATTATACGTGTCTCCCACCGTCGCATTTTGATTACAACTTTTTACCCAATCTGTTTGGTTATATGGCGTCCCACCCGCGCGCGAATGGGCAGCCGTATGCGGATGCGCTCACGTTCACCTATTACGACATTTACGGACCGTATTGGGAACGTCAACCGAGCGGCGCGGGTTGGCACGGCATTCAAGCCAAAGCCGCCGCGATTCAAAAACGCATGAACGACGCGGGCGTTTCGTTTCCCATGTTTGTGACCGAGACGGGCGATGACTCGCAAGCGGGTTGGATTGGCGCGGACGGGCAGAGCCGCTGCTTGACGATTTCGTATGTGCGCGGCCTGGCGATTTCACTGCAAATGATTGTGTGGTGGACGTTCGTGGACAATCCAAACAAGAATTGGTATTACGGGTTGGTGGACACGAACAAAAATGTGAAACCCTCCTACGGCGCGTTCCAAACCTTGTTCGGCGAATTGAACGGGTGGACGTACGTCAAACCCTGGACGAAAAATGACTCTATCGAGGGCTATCTTTTCACCGACGGCGTGAACAAGAAATGGGTTGTCTGGTCCAATCTCGCGCAGTCGGACGGCAAATCACCGTGCGCGTATCCGCGCGCCGCGACAACCATGAATTTCAAAGCGAAACGCCTGCGCGTGACCGATTTGTACGACAATGCCAAAATCATTCGCGACAATCGCAAGGGCGATTTGAATCCGCTCAAAGGGCGTATGCGTATTTCATTGGACGGTTCGCCGCAATATGTCGTCCCCAATCCCTGACCGCGCGGCGCGTCCCGAAGTGACGATTTCGATTGTCAATACCAACAACCGCGACTTGCTCCAAAATTGTTTGCGTTCGATTTTTGAAACGACGCGTGTACAGGTCGAGGCGATTGTGGTGGACAATGCGTCCACCGACGGCAGCGCGGCGATGGTGCAGCGCGAGTTTCCTCAGGTCGCGGTGCTGCAAAATGAAACGCGCGCCGGTTTTGCGGCGAGTCACAATCGCGCGCTGGAACGCGGCGCGGGGCGCTATCTGTTTGTCCTGAACGAAGACACACAACTTTTGTCGCAGTGTCTTGATACGTTGATTGCGTTCATGGACGCGCATCCCGACGCCGGCGCGTGCGGACCGCGTTTGTGGAACGGCGATGGGTCGCTCCAGCGCACCGCCAATCGTTTTCCGACGCTGTGGTTTGGCATTTTTGAAGCGCTCTCGCTCAATCGCCTGTTTCCGCAAAATCCGGCGCGGCGGCATAACACGTATGCGGATTGGGACCGCGCGACGACGCGTGAGGTGGATTCGATTTCGGGCGCGGCGCTGTTGGTGCGGCGTGAAGCGATGGAGCAGGTTGGTTTGCTCGACCCGCATTTTTTTATTTACAGTGAAGAGGTAGATTGGTGCTTGCGACTGCATCAACGCGGTTGGAAAATTTTCTACGTCGCCGACGCGCAGCTCATCCATTACGGCGGTTCCAGTACGACGGCACGCGCGCCGGAAAAATTTCACCAAATTCATTGGGATAGTTTTTTGTATTATTATCGCAAACATTTCGGCGCACCGGCGTATTGGCTGGTGCGCGTTCTGTTTGAAACGCGCATGGCGGCGCATCGGCTGAAAAACACATTGCGACGTGTCAATGTGTTGGTTTGAATTGGTTCCCTCAACGTGTTTCATTTTTTTCGCCGCGCCACCCCGCTGATTGCGTTGGCAAACGCGAGCGCGCTGGTCTTGCAGTTCCTCACGACCCTCCTTGTTGCGCGCACGTTCGGCGCGACCGCGCAAATGGACGCGTACGCCCTCGCCGTTTCGATTCCCGAGTCGCTGCAATATGTGTTGATGCTCGCCACGCTGAGTGTAGTGTTTACGCCAATGTTTGTCGCCGCGCGCGCGCAGCACGGCGAAAGCGACGCGTGGAGCATGGCGCTGTCATTACTAACGTTGGTCACGGGCGGAGTCGTTATCGTCATTCCGCTGCTCGCGTGGGCAATGCCGGGGTTAATGGCTTTGCTTGCGCCGGGCTTTGCGCCCGCTACACGCGCCCTCGCGGTAGAATTGACGCGCTTGATTTTGCCGGGGCTGATTTATTATGCGACGGCGGGCTTGTTGTTGGGGATTTGTTATGCGTACCGCGATTTTGCGACGGCGGCGCTGAATACGTTTTTGGTCGCGCTGCTGAATCTCGTCGCGTTTTTTGTTTTTGTGCTGTGGCTGGAGCAAGGCGTGCGCGGCATGATGGTGGGACGTTTATTGGTGTTGTTTGTTTTGGAAATTTTTTTGCTGGCGCGCACGCTGCGCTGGAAACGCGTGACCGCAAAAATTCAACTGCGTCAACCGCGCGTGTGGCATGTGTTGACCTACTTGCCGCCGTACATGTTTGGCGCGCTGAGCGGACAATTGGAATGGATTGTGAATCGCGCGTTGATTTCGACGTTGGGCGCGGGCAGCGTGGCGGCGTGGGGGTATGGACAGCGGCTCGCCGAAATTCCTTTGGCAGTATTGGGCAGCGCGATTGGCACAACCTATCTGCCCGAATTTGCGACGCAGGTGGCGGAAGGTAAAAATGCCGAAGCAAGCGCGCAGTGGAATCGTACCGCGCTGCGCGTGAGTCTTGTGCTTGCGCCCATCGCCGCGTTTTTGATTGCATTGGGAACGCCGTTCATTGCATTGTTGTTTCAACGCGGCGCGTTCGATGCGGCGGCAACGCACAGCACTGCGTTGGTGTTGGCAGGATTGGCGTTTGGACTGCCGTGGCGCGGCATCGGCGGATTGATTGTGCGCGGACTGCCCGCGTTCCAAACGCGCCGCCTGCCGCTGTTATTAAGCGCGCTCTCGTCCGGCGCGAGCATTGTGTTGGCGTTCGCGCTGCTCGGCGTGTGGGGCGCGTTCGGTGTCGCGCTCGCCGCGTCGCTCGGCGATGTTTTATTTGCCGGCATCGGCTCGCGAGAATTTTGGCGGCGTTTGCGCGCGAACGATGCACGCGTGACGCTGCGAGAATTTTTCAAAATCATTTTTTCCGCAACCGTTGCAGGCATCGGCGCGTTCGCGTGCGCGCAAGGCATCCAAACAATGTTTGTCGGCAATGAAATTGTTTTGTTTCTGCTTCAGGTCGTCGTCGGCGCGGCGGTCGGTTTGATGCTGTTTGGCGCGACCGGTTGGTTGTTGAACATTGCGCGCGTGCGCGCGCAATGGCGCGCCGTCGGAACGCGGATCCATTTGTGGTGAGCATGGCGCGCCATATTTTGTACCTCTCGTTTCTGGGCGGTTTGGGCGGCGGCGAAAGCACGCTGCTTGCCGATATTGCCGCGCTCGACCGCGCGCAGTTTGCGCCGTACGTGCTTTGCGCGCAAGACGGCGCGTTTGTGGACGCGCTGCGCGCATTGGCGGCGCCGGTTCAGGTAACGCCGTTCGCGCTGCCGTATTTCAAGTACGGATTTTTGCCGATTGTCTCGCTGCCATTTTTTTTCCAACTCTATGCGTATGCGCGCCAACAGCGCGTGGATTTGATACACTGCAACGATTTGGAAACCGTGTATTATGCCGGACCCGTCGCACGCGGGTTGGGTATTCCGGTGGTGTGGACGTGTCACGCGTGGTGGAGCGTGGAACGCGGTTGGAAAATGACGTTCGTCGAAAAATTTGTAGCACGCATCCTGACGCCGACGCGCGATATGGCGCAATGTCTCGCGGACGCGAACCCGCGTTTGCGTGAACGCATTACGATTTTGCCGTTCGGTGTGGATACGAATGAATTTGCGCCGCTGCCGCGCAATGAAACGCTGCGCGCGGAATTTGGCATTGCGCCGGATGCGCCGCTTGTGACACTGCTCGCGCGTTTTCAATCCGTCAAAGGACACGCGACGATGCTCGACGCCGCGCCGACGATTCTCGACGCGTTTCCGCGCGCGCGATTTCTATTCGTCGGCGATGCGGAATTCCATACGGCGGATGCGAACGCGACGCGCGAACTGATTTACGCGCGCATCAACGCCGATGAACGCTTGCGCCGCGCCGTCGCGTTGGCGGGGTTTCGCCGCGACATTGCGCGTCTGTTGAACGCGAGTGATGTGTTGGTGTGTCCGTCGGATTTTGAATCCTTTGGCGTGGCAAATGTGGAAGCCATGGCGTGCGGGGTGCCGGTGGTCAGCACGAATGTCGGCGGCCCTGCCGAAACGCTCGTGGACGGCGAAACCGGTTTTTTGATTCCGCCGCGCGATCCCGCCGCGCTTGCCGCGCGCGTGAACCAATTGTTGGGCGACGACGCGCTGCGCGCGCGCATGGGCGCGAACGGACGGACGCGCGTTATGGAACATTTTGCGTTGGACGCGCGCGTTCGACAACTGTACGCAGTGTACGTGCAAGTGCTTGCCGCCGCATGAACATTTTGTTGGTTACGCCCACCCCCCCCTTTCCGCCGCGCGACGGCGCGCAAGTGATGATGGCAAATCTCGCGCGTGGTTTGTCCGCGCAGCACGCGGTGACGCTGGCGGCGTTGACGGCGACGTCCGAACCTCCCGCCCCGCAGCCCTATTTTCAAAACGCGTATTTTTTTCCAATGCGCGTCGCGCCGCGCCTTCGCAAATGGGCGTACAGTTTTTTTGACGCGCTCCCGCTGTGGGCGCGCGTCCATGCTTCGGCGGAACTGCGCGCGGCATTGCCCGAAATCGCCGCGCGCGAAAACATTCACGTCGTTCATCTCGATACGGGCGCGATGGCGCAATATGCGGACGCGCTGCCGCATGTGCCAACCATTGCTGCGCCGCACGACGCGTTGACGCCGCAATTGCAAGCCCGCGCGCGGCACGCGTCGGATTGGCGGATGCGAATGCTGATGCGCGCGCAGGTTCCGAAAATGCGAAATTACGAAACGCGTTTTTATCCGCGCGCAACGCGCGTCTGTGTGGTGACGGACCGCGAACGTGACGCGCTGCAATCGCTCGCGCCGCAGTTGCGCGTGCGCGTGATTCCCAACGGTGTGGACACGGCGTATTTTGCGCCGCAAATCGAAAAGGTTTTGCCGGACAGTATTGGTTTTTTGGGCGCAATGGATTACGCGCCGAATCAGGCGGCGGTATTGTATTTTGCAAAAACGATTTTCCCGCTCATTGCGCGTGTATTGTCGCAGGTGACATTTACGGTCATCGGGCGCAATCCATCTGCCGAAATTCGCGCGCTGGCGGATGACCCGCGAATTCATGTGACCGGTACGGTGGACGATGTGCGTCCCATGGTTGCGACGCGGTGCGTGATGGTCGCGCCCATTCGGGAAGCGGGCGGCATGAAATTCAAAGTATTGGAAACGTTGGCAATGGGCAAAGCATTGGTGGCGACGCCGGCGGCAGTGGAAGGCATCACGGCGCGCGACGGAACGGAATTGTTATTGGCGCGCGACGCGAATGAATTTGCGAACGCGTGTGTGAAACTCTTGCGTGAGGATACCCGGCGCGGCGCGCTGGAAAAAAACGCGCGCGCGTGGGCATTGGAACACGGGTGGGAGAATTCGGTCGCGCAGTATGAGGCGTTGTATCAAGAGGCGATAAATGCGTTTGCTGTGCGTTGAACACAAAGATGTTTTCGGCGGCGGGCAGGTCGCGCTGTTGAATGCGCTGGCAGAGTGGCATGAGCGGCAAGCCAACCTCGAGCCGTTGGTCGTCTGTTCCCCGCGCGCAGCGATTGCTTTCCACGCGCGCGCGTTGGATGTGAACTGCGTCGAAATGGAGCTGGGCGCTATCGAAAAAACACGCGGCATACTCTGGAACATGGCGCAGCGCGTGTATCCGACGCGTATGTTGTTGAAAACAATGCGCGCGTTTCACCCCGACGTGTTGCTCGCAAACGGCGCGTACTCGTTTCTCGCGAGCGCGTTCGCGGCAAAACTCGCGCGCGTGCCGGTGGTGTGGTACGAGCAGAATATCACGCTGCCCGATGGGTGGATGCTGCGGCGTTTGATACAGGACGCGC
>CAZXYP010000214.1:0-9440 GCA_964644955.1 uncultured Anaerolineales bacterium
TGAGGAAATTCGTGTAGGTCACGCGCCCCACCGGCACATCCATTTGATTGACGGCCATCTTTTGCATGAAATCGAGCGCGCCCGCGCCCTGAATTTCAAAAATCGCAAACGCGGACAAGTCCACCATGCCGACGCGTTCGCGCATCGCGAGATGTTCCGCATTGATGATGGGCGACCACCAGCGCGCGTCCCATTCCGCTTCGCGTTTCATGACGCGGTCGCCAAATTCGTCCAACAGTTTCGCGTTCGATTCGTACCACTGCGGACGTTCCCAGCCCATCGCTTCGTAAAAGACCGCGCCCAATGCTTTTTCGCGTTCATAGTATGGCGATAAACGCACGTTGCGATTCGAGTTCCATTGTTCGCGCGGATGCACGATGCCGTACGTTTTGTTGAAACCTTCCGCGCTGCGGTCGTTGACATGCTTTTTCGTTTTTTGATGCGGATAAAACCGCGCAATATCCGAACCGCTCGGGTCAATTTCGGGATTACCCGTCGTCATCCATTCGGCAACGGTGCGCGCAATGCCCGGCGCTTCTTTAATCCAAATCGCGGCAGCGGACCACAACCCCTTCACTTCGGGCGTCTCGCCAAGAATCGGAAAGCCGTCAGGCGTGAGCGAAAGCAAACCGTTGATGGCGTAACGAATGCCCACTTTTTCATTGCCCAAAATATCGGGAATCAATTCCAACGCTTGTTCAAGCTGCGGGTCAAAATCTTCTTTGGTGAACGGCGCTTCGGTGGGCGACAGCGCAGCTTTTTCATTTGACGGCACATCGTCCGGATCCCAGAGAATCGGGCGATGCGCGTACGAACCGACTTCCATGTCACTGCCGTGCTGGCGTTCGTACATGTTTGTATCCATGTCCCGAATAATGGGATATTTGATTTCGCCAACCGTGTCCATCAATTCGGGGACAGGACCGACTGAAATCATTTGATGCACGGCGGGCGTGAGCGGAATGTATGCGCCCGCCATGCGCGCGAGGCGCGGACTCCACAAACCGGCGGCAATGACGACCGTATCCGCGCGAATGTTGCCCTTGGTTGTTTCGACCCAACGGATGTGCCCGTTCTCGACCTGCATGCCGGTGATTTCGGTATTTGGAAAAACTTGGAGCGCGCCCTGCGCGATCGCGTACTCGCGCATCAGCGTACCCGCGCGCAGTGAATCCACCGTGCCGATGCCTTCGGTATAAAAACCGCTCAAAATAATTTTCTCATTGATGAACGGCACGAGCTGTTTCACTTCGGCGGGCGAGAGCAAATGCATGTTTTCAACACCCCACGCTTTGCCCGAAGTGATGCGGCGTTTAAATTCTTCTACCCGTTCCGGCGTACGCGAAACTTCGATGCCGCCGCTTTGCGTAAAGACGCCAAGTTCTTTATATTGTTTCACGCTGTCGAGCGTGAACTTGCACATTTCTTTGGAATGGTCCACGAGGAAAATAAAATTGGACGCGTGTCCGGTCGAGCCGCCGGGGTTGGGCAGCGGACCTTTGTCGAGCTGCACAATATCGCGCCAGCCGAGTTTGGCAAGGTGATAGACCATGCTGTTGCCGACGATGCCTGCGCCGATGACGACGACGCGCGCATGGGAAGGGAAAGTACTCATTGAAAGACTCCTTTGTCAGTGCGTGGGATTACCCCCATTATAAACGCGGATGCGCTTGGCGTGAACGGGTCTCAGCATAAAAGATTCGGCGTTAATTGCAAGGGGCATTTGTCACAATTCCTGCGGGAAAGGAAAAAATGTTTGAGCCATCCCAAAAACGGACGTACGTGCGCGCCATGTTTGCGCGCATTGCGCCGCGCTATGATTTGATGAATCGTCTGATGACGTTTGGCATGGATGCGGGTTGGCGTACGCGCGCGGCAAAAAGCGCGGTCGGAAAAAATCGCGCGCCTTTTGTTTTGGACTTGGCGACGGGCACCGGTGATTTTGCGATGGCGATACAAAGCATTACGCCCGCCGCGCGTGTGATTGGTTTGGACCTGGTGTACGAAATGTTGGCATTCGCGCAGCAAAAAAACGCCGCGCGCGGGGGTAGGCGCGAGACACTGCCCCTCCTCGCGGGCGACGCGCTCGATTTGCCGTTTCCCGACAATACCTTCGACGCCATCACATCCGCGTTCATGCTCCGCAATGTCGTGAGTTTGGAACGCACGTTCGCGGAAATGGCGCGCGTGTTGAAACCGGGCGGGCGCGTCGTCGCGTTGGAAATTACGCAGCCGCGTTTGCAGCTGTGGAGCGCGTTGTATAAATTTTATTTTTATCGGCTCGTGCCATTGCTCGGCGGCGCATTGAGCGACCGTAACGCGTACCGCTATTTGCCGGATTCCGCCGCGCGTTTTGTGAGCGCGGACGAATTGGCAAACCTAATGCGCGGCGCAGGGTTACACGCCGTGAAATACGAATTGTTGAACGTGGGGACGGTGGCGATTCATGTAGGCGAAAAAGGCGGATAGCCGCGCCGCGTTACTCGCCCGCGCGCCCGCGATGCACCCAATGTGCGTCGTCTTTGGAATGAAACCACCATTCGTCGGAACGCGTTTCCAATATCTCTTGCGCCAATTTTTTTGCCGCATCGCTTTGCAAACGCGCGACGGCGGGCGGAATCCAATCAGCCGCAAGCGGATTCCCCTTGTCCAATTCTTCTTTGACGGTCACCAAAAATTCCAATTGGTCGGCATCGTAG
The DNA here is from genome assembly GCA_964644955.1 of uncultured Anaerolineales bacterium. Taxonomy (GTDB): domain Bacteria; phylum Chloroflexota; class Anaerolineae; order UBA4142; family SHND01; genus SHND01. Next base: position 2,700 of record CAZXYP010000214.1, read on the forward strand.
GCAATGCGTGCCGCGAGCGTTTGGCGTTCTTCGAACTCGCGCGCGTACGCGACGATTTCATCGCCGTGCGGCAATTCCTTTTCCAATGCACGAAATAATTTTTCCTCGTCCGCGCGCACATATTTTTGATTCTCGTAATTCAAATCGCCCGTACGCGCTTCGGGCAAATCATGGAACAAGACCAGTTTCAACAAATGCAATTCGTCGGCGGATTCCGCGACGAGACGATTCAACACAAAAGCGATATTCAACATCCGGTACGTGTGTTCGGCAACAGACTGTCCGCCCGAACCAAGAAATTGAAACCCGGAACGCGGCGTTCGCATCAACATGCCCGCTTCGTAAAAAAATTTTGCTGTTTTGCTCATGATTTGCTCCTTGCGCCCGCATTGTCTCACGACGGCGCGGCACGCCCTATCCGCCGGTCCACATTGACGCAAACGCGTTATGCTTCCAATCCCGGTCGCGAACGAAACCGCTGCCCGCGCCGCCGCCGGCGCGAAAGCGCGCGACCCACGACCTGCAATTGGCGGCGCAGCAAATAGTGGAATGCACGTTTCGTGGTATATGATTACAGGGCGGAATACATAACGGAGGACTCATGGCACATTCAGCTTTCTTGTCGAATTTGGAAATCGAACAACAGCTTGTGAACGGATTGGAATCATTGCCGCTCGCCAACAAACGCGTGCTGGTCATTATTCCCGACGGGACGCGCACGATGCCGCTCCCGTTGTGTTTTCGCTTGCTCGTGAAACATTTGCGCCCGCGCGCCAAGCAAATTACGTTTCTGATTGCGTTAGGCACGCACCCGCCGCTGCGCGAGGAAGCGATTTTGAAAATGTTGGGCTTGACGCGCGCGGAACGCTTGAACGAATACGGCGATGTGCAAATTTTGAATCACGCGTGGCAAGACGAAAACGCGTCAAGCACGCTCGGCGCGATTCCGGCAGACGAAATCGAACACTTGAGCAAGGGCTTGCTGCATCAAGCCCTGCCGGTGCGTTTGAACAAATTTCTCGTCGAGGATGAACACATTTTGATTTGCGGACCCGTCTTTCCGCACGAAGTGGTTGGCATGAGCGGCGGCAATAAATACTTTTTCCCGGGCGTTGCAGGGCGCGACATTATTGATTTTACGCATTGGCTCGGCGCGCTGCTCACGACACACCAAATCATTGGCACAAAAGATACGCCGGTGCGCGCAATGATTGACCGCGCGGCGGCAATGATTCCAACGCCGCGTCACGCGTTTTGTTTTGTCGTCACGCCGGAAGGTGTCGCGGGCGTATTTTTCGGTACGCCCGAGGCGGCATGGTCGCGCGCGGCAGACCTTTCCGCGCAAATTCATATTGAATGGATGGGACATTCGTATCAAAGAGTTCTGGCGGCGCTGCCGGAAATGTACGATGAATTGTGGGTTGGCGCAAAGGGCATGTACAAAACCGAACCGATTGTGGCGGATGGCGGCGAGGTAATTTTGTATGCGCCGCAGCTGCGCGAAATCAGTGTGGTGCATGGCGCGCTGCTGCGGCAAATCGGATATCACGTGCGCGATTATTTTGTCAAGCAGTGGGACAAATTTGAAAAGATGCCGTGGGGCATTCTGGCACATTCAACCCATTTGCGCGGCGCGGGGACGTATGAACATGGGGTCGAGCAAGCGCGCATTCGCGTCACATTGGCGACGGGAATTCCGGAACGAGAATGTCACGCGGTCAATTTAGAATATCGTGATCCCGCGCAAATTGATGTGCGCGAATGGCAAGCGCGGCAAGACGAAAATCTGTTGGTCGTGCCGTACGCGGGCGAGAAACTGTATCGTCTGCGTAATTCAATTTCGTAAAAAAAAACAAACCCCGCCATTTCTGGCAAGGTTTGCAGTCTCAAGCGGGAGACGGGATTCGGACCCGCGACCTTCTCCTTGGCAAGGAGACGTACTACCACTGTACTACTCCCGCGAACGCGTATTATTATATATTGTCAGGAACGCGTGTCAAATTTCGATGCGGTCTTGACGAGCGTCCCCTTATCCGCCAACACGGCGTGATTTGTCCGCGCGCTTGGGAGCATAGCGGCACGTACAAAAACACGCCGAATTCTCACATGAAATGTAAAAATCCGGCGTGTCGAGAGGGGAGAGGAGAAATGGTCAAATCAATACGCACATTCAAAGCGCACATTCAAGGCGCCATGAGCTGTTCAATCCGTGCTTGCAATGCGCGCGCGGAAATCGCGCCGATATAATTGCCGTTGGCGCGCCCTGTGCCGTCTTTGCCTGGAAGCAGTCTGCCGTCCCGTGTAATAAAATACGTTTCCGGCACGCCCGTGATTTTGTACTTGGTCGAAATGACGGTGCCGACATCCGCACCCGTTGGGTACGTCACGCCAAATTCTTGCATGAATTTTTTCGCTTCCGGTTCGGTGTCCACATAGTCCACCCCAATCACCATCAACCCTTGGTCTTTATATTTTTCCCACATCGCTTGCAAGGCAGGCGCTTCGTCACGACAGGGAATACACCACGACGCCCAAAAATTCAAAACGACCGGTTTGCCTTTCAAGTCCGCCAAACGCAAAGTTTGCCCGTCGAAGGTTTTGATTTCAAACTGCGGCGCGAGACCGGCTTCCAACGGCGGCGCCTGCCGTTGTATCCAACCGAACGCAAGCAAGCCGAGCAGCGCAAATGCAATGACGAGAGCCAAGAGGAGGACGACGGACGACCGACGGCGGACGGCGGGTTGTTCCGCCAGCTCGCCGCTGACACCCGAACTGCGTTCGGAAGAGGACTGATTACTGCTCACCAACGACTCCATCTCATTCTCTCGCTTTCATTTCGCGCGCGATGCGTTCGACATATTCGGAAGACACTTGCGGCGCGGAGGCGGGCGCGTTGGACGGATTGTCTTGCGGGCGCTTGAGCCAACTGCGCGCGGTGAAAAACAAAACGACCGCGCCAATCAGCAATACCGCAATCGGCAAAATATACGCGCTCAAATTAAACCCTTCCGGCGGGGGCGCGCCTAGAACGCGTTCCCCGTATTGCGCGATAAAGTACGCGCGGATCGCTTGTTCGTTTTCCCCCGCCATCAATTTTTCGCGAATCAACGCGCGCCACTGCACACACGCCTGCGTCTCGCAAACATCCAACGGCACACCCGTACAGACCGGACAATATAAATTTTTTGAAATGCGCAAGACTTCATCATCTACATTCGGAGATGGCTGCTGTGCCGCAACACCGGCGGCAGCAGCCAATGCCAACCCGATTAAAAATGTCAGTATGCACAGAGCAATTGCCAAACGCGCAAAATTTTTCATGGCGTACTCCCGTCGCTGGTTGTCAGGTTTGCCTGTCCGGGTCAGGCAAGGGGGTTGCGATATTCGGAACATCCGTAACACCCAATTTATCCATTTCTTGCGGATCACCGACATATTCCCACAACAGCGCTTTGAGTTTGCTTATCTCTTGTACCAATTTGGTACGTTCATGTTGATAGTCTTCAATCATCACATCGAGGTCAGACAACTGCATCGCTTTGACGCGAATTTGCTGCGCCAGTTCTTCGACCTGACTGTGATTTTGCGGTGTGCTTCCCATGCTTTCGTCTCCTGTCTAACAGTCCCGTCGCGGGAAGCGTTAGAACGCATCCGAAAGATGTGTTCCGGCAAGAATCGGCGTCAACTCTTGCGTGCATTGGCTCAATCGCAAGTTGCGAATTTCCTTTGAAAGATTGAACGTTCGACTCTGAAACGCGGCTTGCCCTTTCACTCTTGCGCCAGCGCGCGATTGATTTTGCGCGTGCGTACGACAATGCTCGTAATATACGCGGTCAGAACAACCGCAATGATGGCATATGCAACAATCAGATTTTCCATGTCACAGCTCTTCCTGCGCGCGTTTCAAAGCAAGCGCATCGCGTTTTTGTTCCAGCCGCACCCGAATCAACAGCATCCACACCAACAACACTGTGAACGACAGCAATGCCACCATCAAGGTCGTACGCATCGCCGGATCCAAACCGCCCGCTTCACTGACGAGCAAAGTCGGATGCATGGTGCGCCACCACATCACCGAAAGATAAATAATCGGCACATCCAAAAAGCCGATAATGCCCAGCACCGCCGCCATACGCGCGCGTTTCATGTCATCCGAACCCGCGCGCAGCATCAGATAACCGACATAGATGAGCCACAAAACCAACGTCGTCGTCAAGCGCGCGTCCCACACCCAATACGTACCCCATGCGGCTTTTGCCCACAACGGCCCCGTCAGCAAGACCAGGGTTGTAAACACCACGCCAATTTCGGCGGCGGACAATGCAAGCGCGTCCCATTTGCGTTCGCGTTTCAGCAAAAACAAAATGCTCGCCACGAACACGATAAAGAACGACAAAAAGCCCACCCACGCGCTCGGCACGTGAAAATAAAAGATGCGCTGCGCGTCGCCCATGGTCGCTTCGCGCGGCGCGTAAAACAATGCCATATACAAGGCAACGGCGATAAGAATGAGACTGACGGGGACCAAGACGCGCAAAATCTTGTTGAGCACGCGGTCATCCAGAATGCGCCAATAGGCGGTTTGCGGCGCGAGGGGTTCCGTTTCCGTTTGCGCTTGCGGCAGCGTCAGGGTCGTATTCATAATTTCGCTCCGCATTTGGTGCAAAATTTGTCTTGGGCGCTCATGACTGCGTGGCAGCGCGGGCAATTGCGATTGCCGCCCGCGCCTTTGGTTTTGGACTGGACTGCGTCAATTTGCTGCAAAATATCGGCGGCTTGCACTTCGTAACGCGCTTTGAGTTGTTCATAGTCGGCAGTCGAAAGCTTGCCCGTCGCATATTCAAACTGCAAATCGCGCAGCGCTTCAAACGTGTTTTCACGCGCGCCATACAAGTCATCATAACGGCTCGACGCATCGGCGGGCGCGTTCGCATCACGATAGCGCGCGGGATTCACCAGCGGATACCCTACAATCATGACGACGGCAATGACCAGCGCGAGAATCAAAAGGATTTCCATGATCGAGAGTGCGATTGTGCAGTAGTGTGTTAGTGCGTTGGTAAAAACACGATTGCACTAGCGAACTATCGCACGATTGCACTTTATACTCCCACCAGCACTTTATCCGCGCGCACGCGCTCCGCCGCTTTGGCTTCGCGCGGGTCGGGCAGCATTGCAATCAACGTGCCAATGATAAAGACGATGAAACCAATCCACAACCACACGACGAGCGGATTGATAATCACTTTCAAGGTCGCGCTGCCATCGTCATTCCAACCAGCAAGAATGACATACAAATCTTCGCGCAAGGTCGTGCGCACCGCGACTTCGGTCGTCATTTGGTCGGCGGCAGGATAATACGCTTTCACCGGGCGAATCGTATCCACTTGATTGCCGTTCTCAAACACGAGCAAGTCTGCGCCAATCACCTGCGCATTGCCTTCTTGCGACATTTTCAATTTTTGAAATTGCAGCGTGTATTGTCCCAATGAAACCGTTTCACCGGGCGCGATATTTTGTTGAATGTCGGTTTGGAAAAAGGTCGAGCCGACAATGCCAATGACCGCGAGAATGACGCCGATGTGAACAATGTAACCGCCATAGCGCCGCCGATTTTTGTTGACAAGCTGCACATGCGCGACGGCGGCGTTTTCGTGATACATCCGCATCCGCGCGCGCGTGCCGCGATAAAATTCCAGAATCACGGTGGTCAATACAAACGCGGACGCCGCGAAGGCAACTAATCCGTACGGATCGCGCACGCCGATGAGCAGCAGCACAACCGTGGTCACGACGGCAACCGTGAACGGCGGAATGGAATTGCGGAGCAAATGCTGTGGGGACGCGCGCCGCCACCCAATCAACGTGCAGACCCCCATTAACAAGACGAGCGCGAGAAAAATCGGACCGTTCACTTGATTAAAGAACGGCGCGGCGACGGTGATTTGTTTGCCCGCGACGATTTCACTAATCATCGGAAAGATGGTACCCCACAACGTGGCGACCGCTGCGCCGAGCAAAATCAAATTGTTCAAAAGGAATGTGGCTTCGCGCGACACGAACGAATCGAGACGATTTTCTTCTTTGAGCTTGTCCATGCGGAGATACATCAAGTAGGCAAAGACCACCAGCACTGCCGCAATGTACGCAAGAAACAACGGCCCCATCGAACTCACGCCGAACGCATGCACGGATTGAATCACACCACTGCGCGTAATGAACGTTCCCAAAATACACAGCAGGAAGGTCAGCATGATGAGGACGAGATTCCACACTTTGAGCATGCCGCGTTTTTCTTGAATCATGACGCTGTGTAAATACGCGGTGCCGGTCAGCCACGGAATGAGCGCGGCGTTTTCGACCGGGTCCCAACCCCAGTAGCCGCCCCAACCGAGCTCCACATACGCCCAGCGCATTCCAAACAAAAGCCCGAGCGAGAGAAACAACCACGCGAACAATGCCCAGCGCCGCGTTGTGCGAATCCAGTCGTAACTCAAATCCCCCGTGACAAGCGCGGCGAGCGCAAAAGCAAACGGGACCGTAAAACCGACATAGCCCAGATATTGCGTGACGGGATGAATGAACATGCCGGGGTCTTGGAGCAGCGGATTCAAGCCCATGCCGTCCACCGGGGTTTGCGCCATCAGCACAAACGGTCCGGAGATAAATATCAACAGCGCAAAAAAGAATGCTTCGGTGAACGCCATAAACGCAATCACCCAGGGCACCAAATGTTTGCGC
>CAZXYP010000215.1:0-9440 GCA_964644955.1 uncultured Anaerolineales bacterium
CGCAAGGGCTCGGCGTCGCGCGCGGACTCGACCCGAAACGCACGCGCGAGCAATGGAAGGAAATTGACAAACTGAACAAGGAAATGGGCGATGCTTTCCGCGTCCTCAAAAGTGTCGAAGTCGAGATTCGCGCGGACGGTTCGCTCGACCTGCCCGACGATTTGCTCGCGGGGTATGACATTGTTTTGGCGACCACACATTCGTCGCTCAATCAACCGCGTGAAAAAATTACGGAACGCGTCGTGCGCGCATTGCATCATCCGCTCGTAGATATTTTCGGACACCCGACGGGACAGCTCATCGGCACGCGCGAACCGAGCGCGTTGGATTTGGAAGAGGTGTTTCGCGTCGCGTTGGAAACGGGCACCATTTTGGAAATTGACGGCGGCTCCGACCGCATGGATTTGAGTGATGTGAATGCGCGGCGCGCGGTGGAACTCGGCTGCAAACTCGTGATTGACAGCGACGCGCACAACCCTGACGGCTTTGACGATTTGTATTGGGGCATTGCGATGGCGCGGCGCGGGTGGCTGACAAAAAAGGATGTGTTGAATACGTTGGAATGGGACGAGCTGCGGAAACGGTTGAAACGGAACAAAAAGAATTTATGATTTTAGATTTATGATTTCTGATTGCGCGGCATTGTCTTGCAAATCATAAATCAAAAATCAGCAATCAGAAATGGACATGACAGTTCTCTCGCGCAAAATCGGCGCGGGCAGTGACGATGTTGCGCGCGTGATGCGCGCTCTCCTCGAATCTTCGGATGCGTGGCAAGTGGCGGGACATGCTCGCGTGCCATTCGCTGATTTGGTCACGATTTTGCAGCAATTGCGCGACCATGAAATGTTGGAATTTCACGGCTCGCAATTGCTGCTTACGCGTCAGGGCGCGGAATGGGCGCACGCGCAGCAGGCGGCGTGTGTCGAACGTGTAACTTGTCAGACCTGTGCGGGCAGCGGTTTTGAATTCGAGCCGTTTCACGACGCGTATCATCAATTTGTTCCGCTCGTCGCGCGGCGTCCGCCTGCCGAAGCGACGTACGATCAGGGGGCGTTGACAGCGGAATCGGTGTTTCGACGCCTCGCGCTCATGTACGCACAAGGCGATGTTGCGGGCAAACGCATTTTGCTGTTGGGCGATGACGATTTGTTGAGCATTGCGCTCGCGCTCACGGGACTGCCGCGCGAAATCGTGGTCGTCGAAATTGACCCGCGGCTGTGCGAATTTCTTCGTCATGTCGCCGCGTCCAAAAATCTAAACGTGCGCGTGATTCAACACGACGCGCGCGAAAAATTGCCGTCCGCCTTGCGCGCGCGTTTTGATACGTTTGTGACCGACCCGTCGGAAACGATTCAGGGCTTGCTGTTGTTTGTGGAAAAAGGATTGGCGATGCTCCAGCCCGGCGGCGCGCACGCGGGCTATTTCGGCATCACGTTGATTGAAGCGTCCCTGCACAAATGGAATTTGTGGGAACGTCATCTTTTGCAAAATCACGCGCTCGTGTTCACGCACATTACGGAGCCGTTCAGCGTGTATGCCAAAGGCAACGACGCGGGCGGCGCGGTCAATGTGAATTTTGAACCGATGCGCGAGCCGCCGCAAGAACCATGGTATCGCGCCTCGTTTTTTCGCGTCGAAACGTTGAGTGAATTTGTGCCGCCGGTGGATTACGATTCCAATCCGCGCGATGAATTGTATCAGGATGCGGAATCGTTGGAAGAAGCGTGGCTTGTCTTGGCGAACGGTGAATCGCACTCGCCGATTCCGATTCCCGAAGAGTTTTTGAACGCGTCGGCGCAGCGTGCCGCGCAAGCGCAGTACGGTTTGGGGCGGCACGTCATTGCAGAATTTTGGAACTGCGAAAACGCGCAATCGGAGCAAGGACTCGCGGAAGCGATTCAAGACGCGGTGCGCGGCGCGCGCGCGACGCTGTTGGACTTGAACGTGCGCCGTTTTTATCCGCAAGGGTATTCGGCGATTGCGCTGCTCGCGGAATCGCATCTGAGTTTGCACGCGTGGCCCGAACTCGGTTACGTCGCGCTCGACGTGTTCACGTGCGGCGAAGCGGACCCGCAAAAAATTGTGCAAGCTTTGGAAGCGCACTTTCGCCCGCGTGACACCGAATACATTAAAATCCCGCGCGGCAGAATGCGCAAACACGCGACTGCAGAACCAATGCAGTTGGCGGTTAGCCGATAGCCGATGGTGAATAGCAGATAGCCGATGGTGAATAGCAGATAGCAAAACGTCAAACGTCAATCAAAAATCACCCACTCACCCACTCACCCAATCTCCAATCCCCATCCCGAGGTCTCATGTCCGAATATCAATCACTCAAATCCAAACTGCCCGACCATATCACGCAGGGCGATGTCAAAAAAGTGCTGGGCGCGATTCTGTCCGAAAATGCGCCGTGGGACTGGTTCACGCGCGCGCGCATTCCGTTTCCCTTTGCCGTGCGTATTTTGCGTGAATTGCAGGCGCAAGGGTACATCCACTTCGCCAATGCCAAGACGGAACTGACCGCGCGCGGGCAAACGTTGGCAGGCGAACTGCACGCGCAAGCGGAACCGAACATGACGTGTCCGCATTGCGCGGGCAGCGGCACGGATTGGGGCGCACTGCAAAACATTTTTGAGCGATATGTCGAGATTTACAACGCGCGCCCGCGCAACGAAAATCCCGAATTCGACCAGGGCGCAATGACGCCGGAATCGCTGTTTCGCCGCATTGCGTTAATGATTCACATGGGCGATTTGCAAGGCGCGCGCGTCGTGAATTTGGGCGACGATGATTTGGCGAGCATTGCCATTGCGCTGACGGGTTTGGCGGAAAACATCACCGTGTTGGAAATTGACGAACGCATTGCCGATTACATTCGCGCGGTCGCGCAGAAACACAATTTGCCTGTCACGGTACTGCATCAGGATTTGACCAAACCACTCCCGCGCGCATTGCTGGGCGCGTTCGATACGTTCGTTTGCGACCCGCCCGAGACCGAACAAGGGCTATTGTTGTTTGTGGAAAAAGGTTTGGCGCTGTTGAAGCCGGGCGACGCGCACGCGGGGTATTTTGGCGCGACGATTATGGAAGCATCGTTGGCGAAATGGGCGCGCTGGCAAAAACAATTGTTGAACCGACACGAAATCGCGTTCACGCACATTCTGCCGCCGTTCACCGAATACGTGCCGTGGCCCGACGAAAAACCGTTGGACGATATTCCACCGCTGGCGACGCTCGCCGGACGTCCGTGGTACCGCTTTGCCTTTTATCGTCTCGAAACCCTGCCCGCGTTTCAACCCGGCGCGGATTTCGAAGCGGAACTTTCGCAAGTGTTTTATTTTGATGATGAAGGGTACTATGAGGCGTGGAAATGAGGATTAAAAACGCGGATGCTCCGGTGGGCAGCATCCGCGTTTTTTTATTTTTGCGTGTATAATTTTGCGCATGAAACTGTACAATACGCTTTCTCAACACCTCGAAGAATTTGACCCGCGCGCGCAAACCACGCGTTTGTATGTGTGCGGCGTCACACCGTACGACACGACGCATCTCGGACACGCGGCGACCTACTGCACATTCGATGTTTTGATTCGTTATTTGGAATACCGCGGCGGCACGGTCGTTTTTGCCGAAAATGTCACCGACATTGACGATGACACGATTCGCGAAGCGCCGAAACGCGGCACGAATTGGAAAGATTTGGGAAATTATTGGACGGCACATTTTATCCGCGACATGATTGCGCTGAATGTGCGCCCGCCCGATTTCTATCCGCGCGCGACAGACGTGATTCCGGAAATTATCGAGTTTGCCAAACTATTGATTGCAAAAGGGTTTGCGTACGAGTCCGGCGGCAGTGTGTATTTTCATGTGAACGCGTACGAAAAATTCGGACAGCTCTCGCATATTCCGCGCGACCAAATGTTGGCGATTGCAAACGAGCGCGGCAATTTTCCCGACGACCCGAAAAAACGCGACCCGCTCGATTTTGTCTTGTGGCAGGCACAAGCGCCGGGCGAACCGGCGTGGGATTCGCCGTGGGGTCCCGGTCGTCCCGGCTGGCATATCGAGTGTTCGGCGATGAATTACAAAACGTTCGGACCGACGATTGAGATTCACGGCGGCGGCGCGGACTTGGTCTTTCCGCATCACGAATGTGAAATCGCGCAAACGGTCAATTTCACGGGCGAGGATTATTTTGCGCGGATTTGGATGCACGCGGCGATGGTGGGCTATGAAGGCGAAAAGATGTCGAAATCGCTCGGCAATCTGGTGATGGTATCAGAGCTGTTGAAAAAATATACGCCCGATTCCATTCGGCTCTATTTGGCAAAACATCACTATCGCGCGCCCTGGGAATTTACCTACACCGATTTGGAGTACAGTGTTTCGCAATGCACGCAATTAATACATGCGGTGCAAGTGCAGGGCGGAGACGGACACGCGATGGATTACGCGTACGCGCGCGACGCGTTCGAGCGCGCGTTGGATAACGACCTGGATTCACCGGGGGCGGCGGCGGTCTTGTGCGAATTGTGCGGCGCGATTTTGGAACACGCCGACGCGCGGCGCAATGTGACGGAAGCGCAAACGTGGCTGCGGCGCGCGGCGAGCGTGTTGGGCTTGCGGTTGGAAGCATATGGACCGGAAGCGCGTGTGCGTTCGGGTTGGGAAATGCACAGCAATCGGTTTCCGACAGGGTAGCACAGCGCGGATTGCAAATCGCGTCGCGCGGAACGCAAAAGAAAACGACGGCTCAATGCGAGCGCGTCGTTTTTTTGCTTGTGGGTCGGTTGAATGAAAAATCAAAAACCAAACACCGTAAATCACAAATCGTAAATCACAAATCATAAATCATAAATACTCGTTCGCTTTGCGGCGTTTCAATTCGTCCACAATCTTTTTCACATCTTGCGCGTGGTCTTGGGGACAAATCAAGAGCGCGTCGTCCGTGTCCACCACAATCATGTTTTCCAGCCCGATAGTGGCAACCAAGCGCCGTTCGCCGTAAATCAGTGAGGCGCGCGTATTGACCCCGACGTGATTGCCTTGCACCGCGTTATCGTGCGCGTCGTGCGACATTAACGCATACAGCGCCGCCCAGCTGCCCACATCACTCCAGCCCGCGTCGAGCGGAATCATTGCCACGCGCGCGGCACGTTCCATGATGCCGTAATCCAGCGTTTCGGTTTCCAACGCGCGCCAGTCCGCGTCAAAAGTCGGCGCGTCAAAACCGGCAGCGACGATGTTTTTCAATTGCGTGAGCATGTGCGGCATGTGCTGTGTGAATGCTTCCAAAATCGCATCGCCGCGCCAAATGAAAATGCCGCTGTTCCAAAAAAAGTTGCCGCGTTCGATAAACTCTTGCGCCGTTTCCAAATTTGGTTTCTCGCGAAAACGATGCACCTGAAATGCCGCGTGTCCGTCGAGCGCGATGACATCACTGGCTTCGATATAGCCATAACCGGTTTCGGGATACGCGGGCGTGACGCCAAGCGTGACCAAATACTTGTCACCGGCAAGAGCGGCAGCCGCTTGCAATGCCTTCACATAGGGCGGCGCGGATTGAATCACATGGTCGGCGGGCAAAACGATAGTGACGGCATCGGGATCGCGTTCGCGCAATAACAATGCGGTGAGCGCGGCGGGCGGCGCGGTGCCGCGTCCTTCCGGCTCGCCAATGATTTGCGCGGGCGGAACATCCGGCAATTGTTCGCGCACCTGCGTCACATATTCGCGGTTCGTGACGACGAAAACATTTTGCGGCGGCACGAGCGGCGCGATACGGTCGTAGGTTTCTTGAAGCATCGTGCGCGTCGAAAACAAATCGAGCAATTGTTTTGGATTTGCCTTGCGGCTGCGGGGCCACAAGCGGGTGCCGGAACCGCCGGCAAGAATAACGGCATAGAGATGAGACATCAATTGACAAGTTAAAAGTTGAAAGTTAAAGGGGTCTGTATCCGCTAACTTTCAAGCTTTAATGGTTCATTTCACAGAATAGTCTAATTGTGCGCGCGCAATCACATAATTCATTCCGCCCGTTCGCGTGACCATGCCTTTGAGCGCTCATGACTTTTGTCCGGTGTTGCGCACAAGGCATTTTTCGCTCAACTCACAGCCGCAGGTTGGCGGTTGCGAATCGCCGGGGACAGGCAATTGTCCAATGATTCTGCATTATATCTGATAGAGGCAAATCCTCAAGCAGTAGTAGCGCGCGGGCGCAGATTCCAAACGGCAAGGGGAAGAGCAGCATTGCGCCGTGTGCGCGCAATTGCGAGGGTTTTCCTTCAGCGGGGAAGAGATCCTACGTGAACGAAATAAGAATTTGCGCTAGCAAATGCGCGGCAGCAATTCGCCCATCAATACATCCACGACGCGCGTACTGCCGATTCCTGTTTTTAGCAAAACCCGTCCGCGCGGTTCGGCGCGGACGATACCAATCCTTGTCGCCGCCGCGCCATAACGCGCCTTGCGCATGGCATTCAAAACCAGTTCCGCATCCTCACGCGCGACGATTGCCAACAATTTGCCTTCGTTCGCCATATACAGCGGGTCAAAGCCCAACATTTCACACGCGGCGGCAACTGCCGGACGAACCGGCAGCGCGTCTTCGTCCAGCACAATCCCTACCTTCGACTGCTGCGCGATTTCGTTCAAGGTTGTTGCAACGCCGCCGCGCGTCGGGTCGCGCAACACGTGAATGCGCGCGCCGGTTTTGAGCATCGTTGTGACGAGTTCATTCAACGGCGCGACATCGCTTGCCACATCCGCGTCAAAACCCAAATCGCCGCGCGCGCTCAACACGGCAATGCCGTGGTCGCCCATCGTGCCGGAAAGAATCACCACATCGTCCGCTTGCGCGTTTGCGCCCGAAATGTGTACGCCGTCGCGCAGTGCCCCGATGCCCGCAGTATTAATGTACAAACCATCCGCCTTGCCGCGCTGCACCACTTTGGTATCGCCTGCGACAATTTGTACATGCGCTTCGTCCGCCGCCGCGCGCATAGATTCCAAGACGCGCGCGAGAATCGCCATGTCAAGCCCTTCTTCCAAAATAAAACCGACAGTGAGATACAAGGGCGTCGCGCCCATCATCGCCAAATCGTTCACCGTGCCGCACACCGCGAGTTTGCCGATATCGCCGCCCGGGAAAAACAACGGTGCGACCACATGCGAATCGGTGCTGATTGCCAAACGCGACGCGTCGAACGCGACCACGCCCGCATCATCACCCGCACGCAGCGCGGGATTATCAAAGGAGGGGACAAAGAATGTTTGGATAAGGTCGCGCGACAATTTTCCGCCGCTGCCGTGTCCCAACACGATTTGTTCAGTGTGTGCCAAAGGGAGCGGACACGCGAGTCCTTCCATCATAACGCTTTCAGGCATGAGCAGTCCTCCGCAAGCCGCAGGCAGTTGATGCGTGATGCAAATTCGCCATTATGCGTTTTCCAATTGCATGTGTCTGCCGTATTTGTAATACGCCGCACAGGCGCCCTCACTCGACACCATCGTCGCGCCGAGCGGATGTTCGGGCGAACATGGATTGCCAAACGCGGGACAGTCGTGCGGTTTTTTCAATCCCTGCAAAATTTGTCCCGCGATGCACAATGGCGATTCATTCGTTTCAATGTTTCCGACATCGAAACGCGTCTCGGCATTGTATGCCGCGAATTCGGGTCGCAATCCCCAACCGCTTTGCGGGATCCCACCAATACCGCGCCACTTGCGGTCCACCGGCATAAACACTTGCGCAATCACCGCCTGCGCCGGTTGATTGCCTTTGAATGTCACCGCGCGCGGGTACGCGTTTGCAACGCCGATGCGTCCCTGCTCCAACATTTGCACCGTCGTCAAAATCCCCTGCGCAATGTCAAGCGGTTCAAAGCCGGTCACCACAATCGGCACGCGATAGGTTTCTGCCAGCGGCGGATATTCCCAATAGCCCATTACGGCGCAGACATGCCCCGCCGCGAGAAATCCTTGCACGCGATTCGACGGCGAGGCAAGGATTGCGCGTATCGCGGGTGGTACGCAAACCTGCGAAACGAGAACGGAAAAATTTTTCACGTCCCATGCTTTGGCTTGTACGACACTCATGGCGTTGGCGGGCGCCGTGGTCTCGAAACCGATTGCGAAAAAGACCACCTGCTTGTCGGGATTCTGCTGCGCGATTTTTACGGCGTCGAGCGGCGAATACACCACGCGCACATCGCCGCCGCGCGCGCGAATGGAAAACAAGTCGGAGGCGCTGCCGGGGACGCGCAGCATGTCGCCGTACGACGTGAAAATCACGTCGGGGCGCGCCGCGATTGCCAGCGCTTTGTCAATCAATTCGAGCGGCGTCACGCACACAGGGCAGCCGGGTCCGTGCACCAATTCAATTTCGCGCGGCAGCAATTGGTCAATGCCGTGGCGCACGATGGCATGCGTCTGCCCACCGCAAATTTCCATCAACACCCACGGGCGCGTGACCGTGCGCTGAATTTCCTGAATGATGCCGTGCACGAGTTTGGCATCGCGATATTCGGTAAGGTATTTCATTTTTCAAGCAAAGCGCTGCGCGTTCAAGGTTTGACGTTGAACGCTTGTTCGGGTTCGATTTCTTGTTCGAGATTCACCATTTCGCGCAGAGTTTCGAGCGATTCGTTTGCTTCTTGTTCGCTCAGACGGCTGATGGCAAAGCCGACATGAATGACCGTGTAATCGCCAATCTCGGCATCAGGGACGTACGCGAGACACGCCTCGCGCGTCACGCCGCCGAAATTCACTTTGCCCATTTTCAGTCCGCCCGCTTCATAAATCGAAACAATTTTTCCGGGAACGCCTAAACACATTTCAACCTCCTCTTTGGGCATGCGCCGCAATCACCGCTTGTCCCAACGCAATCCCACCATCGTTCGCAGGAATGCGCCGGTGGAAATAGACGACAAAATTTTCCGCGCGCAACAGCGATATCGTTTTCTGCAGCAGCGTCATGTTTTGCCATACGCCGCCGCTCAAGGCAACTTGGTTCACATCGAATTGTGCGCGCAAGCGCAAACAAACCTCGCGCGTCATTTGGGCAATGCTGTTGTGAAAGCGCGCGGCGATGACGGGTTGAGCGACATTCGCTCGCCTATCCGCAATGATGCCGCTCAGCAAGGGCGAAACACCGATTTCTAATTTGGGGCTGCGAATTTCATACGCGTACGCGTCGCGCTCTGTTTCATCCGCGATGGCTTCCAATTCCATCGCGGCTTGCGCTTCATAATTCACAAACTGACGAATCCCCATGAGTGATGCTGCCGCATCAAACAATCGTCCCATGCTCGACGTGAGCGGCGCGTTGATGCCGCGTTCGATTTGATGCCGCACCATGCGCCGCGCCGTTTCGTCTGCGGCGCGCACGGGAAACAAGTCATCGCTCCACGCGATGCCTGCGCGCAGCAGAT
>CAZXYP010000216.1:0-9431 GCA_964644955.1 uncultured Anaerolineales bacterium
CCTTCGGACCGGCAGGATTCGAAAAGAAACCGGTGCCGGCGGCGAACTGGTTGGTTTGCGGGTTGGTCAATGCCGGGAAGAACGCAAAGTAATTCATCGCCATTACAGCTTTGCCTGAAGTAAGCGCGTCATTGGTTTCTTGAAAGAACGCGTTGCTCAAACCCGGCGCCTGGCAGCAGTCATAGAGGTCTTTGTAGAATTGGACAGCTTCGATGTTTTGCGGCGAGTTCACCACACCCATGACATTGTTGTTGGCATCTTGCCACGAGCCGCCCCACGGGAACATGGTGTTCTCGACGCCCATGGTGATGGCGTCATAATCTTTTTGCGTGTAAATGGCAACGCCATACAGACCTTTGTCTTTTTGCGTAAAGAATTCGGCAATGTCCTTGAGTTCTTTGTAGGTCTTGGGCACGGCGAGGTCATAACCGTATTTGGCTTTGAAGGCATCCATGTTCGCTTTGTCTTCGAACAGGTCTTTGCGGTACGCCCAACCATCCGCGTCGCCTTCGGTCGGGTAGCCCCAGTATTTGCCAGAACCGGTCGGATATTCGCCATAGTACGTCAACGTCGCGGGGGTGACGGTCTTGGCAATCCCCGTGCTGTTGAGGAAATCGGTCATGTCCATGTAATAGCCCGAAGTCGCACCCGTGCCGAGCCATTGCGAATCACCCACGACGCCATCCCATTCGGTGGACTTGGCAGCCATTGCAGTAAAGAAACGGTCCCCGAACGTACCCCACGGTTCTTGAACGATGGTGACTTTGATGCCGGTCTCTTTTTCGTACAGGTTCCCCATTTGCTGCAAATAGTCAGCGGGGTCCCATTGCGCCCAGAGGATTTTCAATTCTTTGACGCCGGACGCCGGAGCGGCGGTCGGCTGCGCGGGCGCGGCAGTCGGCTGCGCGGGCGCGGCGGTCGGCTGCGCCGGTGCCGCAGTCGGCGGCGCTTGCGTCGGCGCGGCGGTTGGCGCAGCGCACGCTGCCACCAATGCCAAAACGGCGACCAACGCGAGAATCAGACTTGCTTTTTTTACAAGCGTAGTGTGCTTGAACATCTTCTCTCCTCCTGATGGAATCTGGTTTCTTTGGCTTATCGCAAAAATGGTTTACAGTTCAATGTTGAACGGTCACCTCCTTTGGCAACGCGCGGTGCATAGCTACGGCAACTCTGTCGTCTAGGCACGCGTCTGCCGAATCTCAAATATGGTTATGCCGCCAGATGCAGTGATTTGAATGGTTGGCGGAGAATTTGGTCATAAATCATCGCCACCGCGCCCATTACGCAGGCGTCCGACCCGTGTGCCGCAATAACGACCTGGGCAGATCGACCGGACCAGCGCAGCGCGCGCGCCTGTACCGTTTCTTGAATCACCGGCAACAGAAATTCTTTTGCAAGACTCAGAATCCCGCCAAACACAACCATTTCAGGATTCAACGCATTAATCAAATTTGCCAAGCCAATGCCGACATAGTTTCCCGTTTCCCGTAAAGCTTCCCGCGCGACGGCATCGCCCTTCTCTGCCGCGCGCACGACCAACGGAATCGTCAGACTTTCGCGCTTGCCGTTTTGAAAACGCGCGAGCGAAGACGTCGCGCCTGACGCGATTGCCTCGTGCACACGCCGAAATACCGCAGACTGTGAAGCGAGGGTTTCCCAACAACCGCGATTACCGCAATTGCACAACTCGCCGTCAATCTTCAACGTCATGTGCCCTACTTCACCGGCAAAACCGGCGCTGCCGGGATAAATACGCCCGTCCAAAACCAGACCGCCGCCAATTCCAACCCCGGCGCTGACGTACAACACATTCCGCGAACCGCGCGCAATGCCGAAAAAACTTTCCCCGAACGCCGCCATTGTCCCTTCATTATCCACCATGACCGGAACATCAAAACGCGCTAGCAGCATCTGGCGCAGGGGAACATTTTCCCAACCCAGATTGGGCGCAAACAACAATGTGCCGGATTGCGCATCAATCAAACCGGGAACACCCATCGCGATGCCAAGGACGGGTAAATGGAGACGGCGTGCCTGTTCCACCGCCGCCTCGATGGCAGCAAACGCATGCTGCAGAATGGCATGTTGGGCATCCCGACGGTCGGTGCGTTCTTGATGACGCCAAATAATATGTGCGGCAAAATCCGTGAGAATGACCGAAATGTAATCAACGCCGATTTCGACACCAATCATTGCGCCGGCGGACGAATTCAATTCAAGCAAAATGCCGGGGCGTCCGGTGAGATTTTTACCAACGCCGGATTCGGTAACGAGCTGCGCGTCAATCAGCTGCTGCACCAGACTGGAGACCGTGGTTTTGTTGAGTCCGGTGGCGACGGCGAGCGCGGCGCGCGAAAGAGGAGAACGGTCGCGCAACGCATTCAGAATAATAGAGAGGTTGATTTCGCGGATGAGGGCTTGGTCGCCGGTTCGCGCATGGGTCATTTCATCACGGTCCTTGTGATGTTGCGGGAGTGATTCCCGTTTCGCTGCCCATCCAACAACACGTCTTTGCGAAGCCAATTAGTTTGTTTTACCAACAAACAAATTCTATTTTAGCAGACAGAGAATTCAATGTCAATAGTCTAAACCAAATCTAAACCAAATTCTGACCTGTCGCTTTTCATACCTGCTTTTCGGCGCAAAAAAATCGGTCTTGCGCCCGGGAGAGCGAAAAACCGACCAAGAGACAAACATGCTTCAACGCGCGTGCATCATGCCGTCAATTCCGGCGGCACGGAAAAGATTTGGACTGCTTGCGTTTTGCCTTTGAGCTGCACACTGCCCTGCGGCTCGGCGCGAAACGCGTCGTCCAAACCTTGCCGCGTATTTTCATCAATCAAAATCGGTTGTTTGACGACTTTGGTGTGCGCTTCCAGACGCGCCGCCAAATTCACCGTGTCGCCGACGCACGTATAGGTCGCGCGCATCTCCGTGCCGGTGAACCCCGCAATCACCTGCCCCGACGCAATCCCGATACCGATTTCGATGGTGCGTTTGCGCTCTTGCTGCTGTGCCTCATTGAATTCGCGGATGCGCTGCATCATTTTCAATGCCGCGCGCACGGCGCGGGCGCGATGGTCCGCTTGCGGCAGCGGCGCGCCAAAAATTGCCATCAAACCGTCACCGACCATTTGATTCACAATCCCGCCCTCACTCGCAATGGCTTCCATCACGTATCCGAAATAGCTGTTCAACAAGCGGATGGTTTCGGCGGGGGTCTGCGCTTCCGCAATCGTCGTGAACGAGCGAATGTCCGAAAACATTGCTGTCGCTTGAACCATTTTTCCGCCCAGAGAGAAACCTGTCGCCATCAATTCATCCACGACTTGGGGCGTCGCGAATTTTCCAAACAATTCGCGCTGTTGGTCGCGCAAACGCTTTTTTTCCAAACTCGACTCGATGCGCGCGTTCAACAAGACGGGATTGAACGGTTTGGGCAAATAATCTTCGGCGCCCATTTCAATGCAGCGCACCACGCTGTCCAATTCATCCAGCGCCGAAATCATAATGACGGGTAATTCGCGCAACTTCCGGTCGGCTTTTAACGTCTGCAACACCTGAAAGCCATTCAATTCGGGCATCAAAATATCCAGCAGCACCAAATCAAAACTCTGCTCCGCAATCAACGCGAGCGCGCGGCGTCCGTCCTCTGCCGTCACGACGGTATGCCCTTGCCGCGTGAGTCGGTGCATCAGAATATCGCGATTGATGGAGCTATCATCTACCACCAAAATTTTGCCGCGCTCCTTAACCGGAGCATCGGTTTCATCCAACGGCTTGATGGTCTCGACCGCTTGCTCGACCATCGCTTCCGACGATGCCGTTTTTTCGTCCATGCCCAGAATGTCTGCCTGCACGATGGTATATTTCACCAATTCCCCAATGGTTTCGATAAACAAATGCGCAGCCGCCCGAATTTTTTCCAAATCCGCAATCATGGCGCTGTCCGCGTGGGCGCGCGCTTCTTCCAACAACAATTCACTATAGCCGATGACCGCATCCGTCGGCGTGCGCAATTCATAGTGCAGGGTCGCGGCAACCGTTTCCACATCGTCAGCCCAGTCGTCCGCCGTGATTTTTTCATTAGCAAGCACACTATTCACGCGCGCCAAAAGTTCCACCCCCGCCGCATGAATTTTCTCCAGGTCGGGCAAACTGGCTGCATCGGCGCGGTCGCGGGCGTCCTCGATGAGAATTTCGCTGTATCCCAAAATCGCGTTGATGGGCGTGCGCAAATCGTGGCGCAGTTTGGAAAGCTGCGCGCGGCGCGTGCGCGCGCTGTCGTCATGAAGGGGGGGGGGAGTTCCGTCAGCCATGATTTACGTCGTCGGCAACAGCGTTTGAATTTTCGTCAACAGACGTTCCAAATCAATCGGCTTGGTGTCGTACTCGTCACAGCCCGCTTCCATCGCTTTTTCGCGGTCGTCGGACATGGCGTGCGCCGTGAGCGCAATCACGGGAATCGTTTTGGTCGTCTCGTTCGCTTTCACGCGGCGCGTCGCTTCCCAGCCGTCAATCACAGGCAAGCTCATATCCATCAAAATCAAGTCCGGTTTTTCCGCTTGCGCCATCGCGACGCCTTGCTCTCCGTCAAACGCCATCACGACCTCGTAGCCGCGCCGCGCCAAACGTCGCGACAACATATCGCGATTCATTTCATTGTCTTCGACCAATAGTATTTTTGACATGCGTTACCTTTCCCTATTTTGATTGCTCTACATTTTTCGACATGACCACATGCGTCTCGACATAATCCGGCTTGACATCCAAATTACACGTGGCGCGATTGTCCCCGAACAGATGCAGTGAAATTTTTGCGCAGACCCGGCGCGCGTGCTTACTCCTCCAATGCGCGCAGCGCGTGCGCGCCGTAACCCTGTCCGCGATATTTCGGTTGAATCACAAAATCGTAAATGAATATCGCCTCGCCCGGTGTCTCGCGGCGTCAGCGAATCAAAAAAAACATATTGTTGCGGCGTGTTGACGCCTTTGTGTCATTGGCGCCGCTGTGAGCATGTTCGGCTCGCCTTATTTGCGCGCAGCCAGCGCGTTGGCGCGTTCGCGCACATGCGCCAACAATTCATCGCGCGTATACGAATCTTTTTGCAGTACCATTTCCACATAGCCGTTCAGCTGCAAGCGTTCGTCCGACGTCAAGTCTTTGGCGGTGACGACAATCACCGGAATGTTTTTCCATTCGTCGCGTTTTCGCAGTTCGGCAACAAACTGAAAGCCGTTCATTTCGGGCATCATCAAGTCGAGCAAAATGAGCTGCGGGATTTTTTCGGCAAGACGTTTCAACGCGACGCGTCCGTTTTCGGCGGCGGCAATCTGCCAATTTTCCTTTTCCAAGAAACGCGCCAGCATTTCACGCGTCGCCGTATCGTCTTCGACAATCAGCGCGTGAGGTATGTCGTCTTGGCTTTTGTAGCGCACCAAAATTTCAGACAATCGTTCGCGGTCAATCGGCTTGGTGAGATAATCTGCGGCGCCGAGCGTGTAACCGAGATTTTTGTCGTCCAAAATCGTCAGGACGATAACGGGAAGATCTGCCGTTGCAGAATCCGCTTTCAACTGCGTCAAGACCGCCCAACCGTCCATGCCCGGCATCATTACGTCCAGCGTAATAATGTCGGGATGAATCGCGCGGACGAGGCGCAGACCCTCTTCGCCGCCCGCCGCCGTGAGGACATGAAATCCTTCGGCGCGCAATAATCGCTGCAACAAATCGCGCGCGGTCGGTTCATCATCAATCACCACCACTTTTTTCGCGTTCGCCGATACAGGTTCCACCGGCAGTTCGATTTCTTCCGCCGCGCGTTTCGGGTCTGTCACTTGCGCGGGCAGCGTGAGGGTGAACGTGCTGCCTTTGCCCACCCGACTCTCGACCGTAATATCGCCGCCCATCATGCGACAGAAACGGCGGCTGAGCGCCAGCCCCAAGCCCGTGCCGCCATATTTCCGCGAGGTACTGGCATCCGCTTGCGAAAATTCTTCAAACAATTTTGCACGCTGCTCATCGGTCATGCCAATGCCGGTGTCTGTAACAGTAAAGAGGACTGAGGACTGCGTGCTGAGTGAGTCGTCAGACTCAGTCCTCAGTCCTGCTGCCTCAGTCCTTACTGCCAAAGTAATCGTTCCGTGTTCCGTAAATTTCGCGGCGTTGCTCAAGAGATTGAACAAGCTCTGACGGACTTTGGTCAAATCCGCGCGCATGGTTCCCACATCGTCCGCCACATTCACTTGCAATGTGTTGTAGTTTTTGGCGACGAGTGGTTGAATAACGGCGACCACATCCTTGACCATCTTTTTGACCTCGAACGTTTCGAGATACAAGTCCATCTTGCCCGCTTCGATTTTGCTCAAATCCAAAATCGCGTTGATGAGGTCGAGCAAGTGTTTGCCCGCGACATTGATTTTTTCCAAATCGGGCAGCATTTGTTCTTGCCCGCTGCCCGCCGCTTCTTCGCTCAACATTTCGCTGTAGCCGATGATGGCGTTCAGCGGCGTGCGAAGTTCGTGACTCATGTTGGCGAGGAATGTGCTTTTGGTACGATTCGCCGCTTCAGCAGATTCGCGCGCTTGTTTCGCTTCTTCCAGCAAGCGCAAGCTCTCGTCAAAGAGCCGCGCGTTTTGAATGGCAATCGCGGCTTGCCGTGACAAGCCGACGGCAAAATCCAAATCACTCTGGATGAACGGACCCTCTTTTTCGCGGTCGCGCCACAACACCATGACGCCCGTCACCTGTCCGCGCAAAACGAGCGGCGCAAAAAGAATCGCCTCGTTCGGTTCGTCCTCTTCGGTGCCGGGTAAATCGCGCGCGCGCGGGTCGCTGTCGGGGTCATTGACTATTTCGGCAATCCCGGTCAGCGCGATATTGCCGGTGATGCCTTCGCCAATCCGCAGTTGGTCTTGCTTGTTGATGGCGGCGTATTTGCCGACCGCGACGACGGTGGGCAAATTGCCGTCGGGTTCGAGCAGCCGAATCGAGACATCGCGCGCGTTCAAGACTTGCTGCGCACGCGTGACGATTTGTTCCAGAACGGCATTCAAATCGAGCGTGGCGGAAATCTCGCGTCCGATTTCGGTGAGCGCCGTCATTTCGTTCGCGCGCCGCGAGATTTCATCAAAGAGCTGCGCGTTTTCGAGCGCTACGCCCATGGATGCCGCCAGCGTGGTCAGCAGTTTGACATCGGAATCTGCAAAAGCGTTCTCCTGAGCGGCTGCCATTGTAATGACGGCAAATACACGGTCTCCGCGCAAAATAGGCACGCCCAGAAAAGCATTCTCATCACTTGTGCCGGGCAAGGTAAAAGACCCTAATTCTTGCATCCGCGCTTGCACATCGCGATTGACGACCAGCGGCTGCCGGGTGCGAATAATCTGCGCGGTGAATCCCGTGCCGAGCGGTATGGAATCAATCAAAATCCGTTTCCCGTTCTCGACCGCGTAGGCAAAGTGGATACGCTGGTTCACGTAATCAACCAAACGAATATCCAAATCTTTGGAATGGAAAACCTCCGCCAATTTATCGCCGACGAGTTCAATGATGGCATTGAAATCCAGCTTGCTGGCGAGTCCTTGTTGGACGCTGTTGATAAGAGTAAGTTCCGCCGCGCGCTGTTTGGTTTCATTCAACAGCCCCTGTGCTTCGTCAAACAAACGCGCGTTTTGAATCGCGATGCCCGCCTGCCGCGCCATGCCGTCGAGAAAATTCAAATCGTCCGCCGCGAACGCTTCTGCGTCAGCGCCGCGCCATGCCGCAATCGCACCGCTTACACGATTCCCGCTAAACAAAGGCGCGACCATCAACTTTTCACCTTTTGCCGTATCATTGGTGCCGGGCAAATGCACCGTGCGCGCGTCGAGCGTGGTGTCCGCAATCGCTTCGGCGACGCCGCTTTGCGCGATACTGCCGATGAGTCCTTTGCCGAGCTGCGGACGAAACGCCATCACAGCTTCGGCATGTTCGCCGGTCGCAAAAATCGCGCGCAATGTTTTGCCGTCAGGTTCAATCAAATACACCGCGCTCGTGCTGGCGCGCAAGACATTGCGCGCGTTTTGGGAAACGCGTTCCAACACCGTTTGCAAATCGAGCGACGCGGAAATTTCGCGCCCGATGTCGGTGAGTGCGGTCATTTCATTCGCGCGGCGCGTCGTTTCATCCAGCAAGCGCGCGTTTTCGAGCGCCACGCCCATTGCCGAAGCCAGCGTGCTTAGCAGATTGACATGCGATTGCTCGAACGCGTGTTTGTAATTGGCGTACAACGCAATGACGCCCATTGCCTCTGCGCCTTTGAGAATCGGCACACCCAAATAACTCTGTTCATCAATTGGCACCGCCGAAGTATCATCGCCGATGAGTGCGCTGCCCAATTCTTGAGCGATGCGCGCCTGATTTTCATTAATCAAGAGCGGTTTGCGTGTGCGAATCACGTGCGCGGTGAATCCTGTCGTCAACGGCTTGGGTTCAATCGCATAGCGTTTGCCCTCCTCACAAAAGTACGGCATCGCCATGATGTTTGTGCGCGGGTCATACAGCGCGATGGATATATCGTCCGAGTTAAAAATCTCGCGCACTTTGTCGCCGACCAAATCCACAATGGCGGCGAAATCGAGTTTGGCGGCAAGTCCTTCTTGCACGCTGTTGATGATGGCAAGTTCGGCGTTGCGCTGTTCGGTTTCTTTTAATAACCGTTGGGTCTCGTCAAACAAGCGCGCATTTTCGAGCGCCACACTCATTGAGTTGGCGAGGGTTTGCAAGAGCCGCACATCGGATTCGCTGAACGCGTGCTGCTTGTAACTTTGCACGCTGACAACACCCGTCACTTGATTGCCTAATAAAATCGGAACGCCGAGGAATGACTCGTTGAGGTCTTGTTCGCTGTCGGGCGAAGGAATGTCAATCACATCGCTTTGATGTTGTTCCCGCCCCGTGCCAAACAAGAGTGGCGCGCGTGTCTGAATCACTTGCGTATAGAGTCCCGGACCAAACTCGAGCGGACGCGGCGATAACACATGGTCGCGTTCGACGTAATAGTGTGAGTACGCGCTTTGTGTTCGCTCCTCAAAACTCATGATGTAGGTTGTGTCGGCTTGAAAAATTTCGCGCACCTTGTCGCCGACGAGTTGATAAATCGCGCCCATGTCCAATTTGGACGCAAGTCCTTCTTGCACACTGTTGATGATGGCAAGTTCCGCCGCGCGCTGTTCCGTTTCTTTCAAGAGGCGTTGCGTTTCGTCAAAGAGACGCGCGTTTTCTAATCCAGTTCCTAGCGATGCGGCGATAGTGGTGAGCAAGCGCAGTTCCGATTCACCGTAGGCATTCTCGCGCTCGTAATTTTCTATAGTGATACTGCCGAGAATACGGTCACTACTGATAATCGGAATAGAGACCATGGATTTACTTTGGTCTGTTCCAGGGAGTA
>CAZXYP010000217.1:0-9330 GCA_964644955.1 uncultured Anaerolineales bacterium
CGGCAAACGCGTCCATATGGCGCGCCGCGATCAAAAGCGCGAGCTGTTCATCGCTCGTCCCGGTCAGGGCGAGCGGCGTATCTTGCATTGACAACGCAGGCGTAATGATGGGCTGCTCCTCTTGGCGGGATTGTAGCGGCGCGGATGCCGCATTGTCAAAAACTCGCGCCGTCGGCGCGGCGCCGTTTTTCCAACGAATTGCCTTTGAAAACATGCGCTGCTGCGGGTGTTTGCTGAGACCCTCCTCCTATCCTATCTTACGACGGGTCGCCCGAAACAGATCCCCGTGCCGGATGGTTCTGAGGACTTTTTTTTCGTGATGCGTTCGGACAGCCGAATCATCACGTAATATCGGTGACAAATTCAATTGACAGTGCATTTTGAGGATGCTAGAATGTTCACGCTCCGGTACGCATCAACGGGATACGATTTTTTGTCCGAAACAAAAGATATTGCCCCGCCCAAGAAATATGTCAACTCCAACTCTTTCGCAAGTCAAAGCAAAACCGAAACAAAAGTATCAGGTGAAATATCTGATTGGCGCGATTGCCATTTTTGGCGTTATCGGCTATCTTATTTTTTTTGGATTGTCGCAAACGAGTCAATGGGCAATGACCTTGACCGAACTGAATACCAAAGGCAGCAGCGCAGTCGGACAGGGCGTACGCGTCACGGGACAACTGCAAGCCAATTCTGTCCAAAAAGATGTCAAGGCAAACAAAATCGCCTTTGTGTTGACAGACGGCGTTCATCAACTCCCCGTTTCGTACAACGGCGTTGTGCCGGACACATTTGACCGCGCGGTGGAAGTGGTCGCCGAAGGGAAATTGAACCCCGATGGTTCGTTCACCGCAACCAACCTGCTTGCCAAATGTCCGAGCAAATACGACGAATCCAAAATCGAAGAGTTCGACACCAGTAAAATGCAAGGCAACGTAAATTACGGGCAGTGAGAGACAAGATGCCGGCTGCAGGTCCCAAGGGAAATTCGGAAAACGATTGCTTCGCTTTGTTTTCCAAGACTTGGATCCTGCCGCGTGCAGCTTGAATCCTGAAACATGATGACCACTCTCGGTTCCATCGCCACCGCCGTCGCGCTTGTCGTCGCCATTTATACAATGATGGCGGGTTTTGTCGGCGCGCGCCGCAATATCCCCGAATTGGCAGAGAGCGCGCGCAACGGCGTCTTTTTGTTTGCGGGCTTGATGACCGTGGCGATGCTCGCGCTTTTGTATGCGTTGGTCACGCGCGATTTTTCCGTCTCGCTCGTCGCCAATCATTCTTCGCGCGATTTGCCCATTTTGCCGTACACGCTTACGGCGTTGTGGAGCGGACAAAACGGGTCCTTGATGTTTTGGTCGTGGATTTTGTCCTTGTACGGTTTGGTCGTAATGCTGGTGCGTTGGCAAAGCGACCGCGCCTTGATGCCGTATGTGGCAGCTGTCATCATGTTGGTGCAGACATTTTTCGCATTCCTGCTCACGTTCATTGCATCGCCGTTTGCAAAAATGGAAATGATTCCGGCGGACGGCGCGGGCTTGAATCCGATATTGCAGCATCCGTTGATGGCAATTCACCCCCCCCTGCTCTATCTCGGCTTTGTCGGTTTCACCATTCCGTTTGCGTTTGCGATGGCGGCGCTGTTGTCGGGGCGGTTGGACAATTCGTGGCTCGCGGCAACCCGGCGGTGGACGTTGATACCGTGGATGTTTTTGGGCTTGGGGCTATTGATTGGCGGACGTTGGGCGTACGATGTGTTGGGCTGGGGCGGTTATTGGGGTTGGGACCCCGTGGAAAATTCCGCGTTGATGCCGTGGCTCGTCGGCACGGCGTTTTTGCATTCCGTCATGGTACAAGAACGCAAAGGGATGCTGAAAGTATGGAACATGGGGCTGGTCATTATCACCTTTGCGCTCACCCTATTTGGCACTTTTCTCACGCGCAGCGGCGTCATTCAATCCGTACATGCGTTTGCGGAATCGGATATCGGTCCGTTGTTTCTCGGCTTTGTCGCGCTGATTACGCTCGCTTCGACTGCGCTCTTGTTTTTCCGTCTCGACAAACTGCAAAGCGAAGCCGAATTTGATTCGTTGTTATCGCGCGAGCTATTTTTTCTCATCAACAATGTTTTGTTTCTCGGCGCGGCGATTGCGGTTTTGATTGGCGTCATCTGGCCCATTTTGAGCGAAGTCATTACCGGTGAAACATTGACGGTGGGTGCGCCGTACTACAATCTCGTCGTCGGCACGATTTTGGGCGGCATTGTCTTGTTGATGGGCATTATTCCGCTCATCGGCTGGGGCGGCGCGACGTTGGCGAAACTGGGACGAAAAGTGGTCATGCCTATCGCCATTGCGTTGGGCATTGTGGTCCTCGCGTTCTTGTTGGGCTGGCGCGACCCGCTGCCGCTGCTCGCGGTGGCGCTGTTGGCGTTTGCGTTCGTGACAACGTGCAGTGATATTTATCTCGCCGCGCGCGCGCGTCAGAAAAACACAAAGGAAAATTTGGCGACGTCAGCGGCGCGGCTGGTCGGACGCAATCATCGCCGTTATGGCGGTTACATGATTCACCTGTCCATTTTGATTCTCGCCGTCGGCGTGATTGGGTCGCGCGCGTACGCGTCGGATGAAGTGCGCGCCCTGACGCCCGGCGAATCGTGGAGCACGCACGGCTATACGCTTGTGTTTGAAGGACTAAACCCGCAAGCGGTGCGCGGGGAAGCAGTGGTCACAACCGCCACGCTGGGCATTTACGAAAATGGGCAGCGCGTGACCACGCTGACACCCGCGATTTCATTTTTTGAGCGGCAGCAGCAGCAAGTAACCGAGCCGGCGATTTGGCACGACACGCCCTTTTTTCGCCGCGATTTGTATATCATCGTGCAAGGATGGACCGACAATTTTCAGACCGTCAGTTTCCGCGTGTTTGTCAATCCGCTCGTGACGCTGGTGTGGGTGGGTGGTTTTCTCTTTCTGGTCGCGACGCTGATTACCATGTTCCCTGACCCGCAAGAAAAACGCGCGCGCGAACGCGCCCGCAGTGTGCCCGCCGGCGGCTATGTGAAACCTGCCGAGTAAATGCTTATGGATTTTGCGATTGCGCTTTTGGTTCTCGCGCTCGCGCTGGCAGTTTTGGCGTATCCCCTATATCGCACGCGGCAGCAGCCCGCGCCGCTGCCGGTTTCGACATTGGACAATTTGCTCCAGCAGCGCGATGGCTTGTATGCGACGCTGCGCGATTTGGAACTCGACCGGCAGTTGGGCAAATTGGACGAAGCGGATTACAACGCGCTGCGCGACAGATACATGACGCAGGCAACCGAGGTGCTGCAAGAGTTGGACCTGGTGCAAGGCAAAGGCGCGGCGGCGGAAGTGAACGCGGCGTTGGAGCGAGAAGTCAGCGCGCAGCGCAAGACGTCGGACCGCAAAAACGCGCGCGCTGCGACAAAAGCATCGGGCGGTTTTTGTCGCAGCTGCGGAAAACCGTACGAAACCGGCGACAAATTTTGCAGCAAGTGCGGGCGCGCGTTGTAATGAATCGAGACCACACCGAATGAATTGGAATTATCGAGGCGCCGCGTGGATTAGCGCGGCGCTTGTCATGTTGGTTGCGTGCGGATGGCTTTTTGTGGCGCGCGTGCAGGCGCAAGCGCCCGCGCCGTTTGAAATTCGGGGACAGGTGTTGAACGGCACGCGCGATGCCGCGCGCGACAGCATTGCGAATCTGCCCGTGACGTTGTTTCAAATCACGGAACGCGGTCCCGTCACCGTCACGGTTGCGGCAGACGCAAATGGCGCGTTTCGGTTCACGAATGTCATCACAAACGCGACGTCGTATTTCGCGCGCATAGATTACGCGGGCGTGCGCTATTTCTCTGATATTATGCCGCGCGCGTTGGCGGCGAGCATGCCGATTTCGCTCACTGTGTATGAAACGCAAACCATGCCCGCCGATTTCCGCCTCGACCGCGTGCATTTGATTATGGACGTGCAGCCCAAAGCATTGACCGCGCTGCAATTTCTTCAGGTGAACAATCCCACCGACCGCGCGTTTTACATTCCACTGCCGATGCCTGATAACGCGAGCGCGCCGCGCTTTGACAATTTCACCGAACAAACGCGCTTGGAAACACAGCCCGATGGCTCGGTTTGGTATCCCGTTTTGCCGACGACGACCGATATCCTGTACAGCTTGACGATTCCCTACACGCCGCCGAATTTTACCCTGTCCATGCCCCTCCGGAATGGTGTGGACGGCATCAATCTGCTCGTCAGCAAATTGGGGGACGTTGCGGTTGCGGGCAGCAATCTCACGCCCGGCAATCCGTTCACTGCCCAAAACGGACAAACGTATTTGCTGTATGCGGCGCCGCCACAGCAAGCGGGAACGACGTTCACTGCCAATTTGTCGAACCTCCCCGGCGCGGACAACACGCAAAATCTGCAAACGCTCATTCTCGTCGCGGGCGGTTTGGGCGGCTTGGCATTGTTGGCGTATCCGGTGTATCGCCGTCGCGCCGCCAATCAAAAAGCGAACGAAGCGTATGACCGCGCCACACTCGTGCAGGCAATGGCGCGTCTCGACGACGCCTACGCGCGCGACGAAATAGACGAAAGCGACTATCAAACGCAGCGCGCGGCATTGAAAGCGGAATTGCTCAAAGACCGTCTATCGGGCATCGGTGGTCAGTAAGCGGTGGACGATAGTCAGTCATTCATGGTGAGCTGGCATGATTGAAACGCTGAAACTCGAAAAGACATTTGGCTTTAAGCAAGCGTTAAAAAACACGACGCTGACGATTGAAGCGGGACAGGTCGTCGCGCTCGCGGGACCGAACGGCGCGGGCAAGTCCACGCTGCTGCGTATTCTCGCCACGTTGTCGCGTCCGACGCGCGGACGCGCCGCCGTGAACGGCATCGAAATTCCGCAAGGCGCGATGCAGGCGCGGGCGAGCATCGGTTATGTCGGGCATCAAACGCTGTTGTATGACGAATTGAGCATCGCCGAAAATTTGCGTTATTACGCGCGCTTGTATGCGTTGGAACAGGCGGACGCGCGCATTTTGGAAGTGGCAAAACAGGTCAGCATCGAAAAACGTTTGGGCGACGCGGTGCGGACGTTATCGCGCGGGTATCAGCAGCGCGTCGCGTTGGCGCGCGCGTTATTGCATCGCCCGAAAGTGTATCTGTACGACGAACCGTGGACGGGATTGGACCAAAGTTCGTCGCACATCCTGACCGGAATTTTTGAACACGCGCGTCAAGAAGGCGCGGCGGTTTTGTTTTCATCGCACGAATTCGAACGCAGTCTCGCGGCGGCAGACCGCGCGTTGATTATGCGGAACGGCAAAATCATTTACGACGGTTTGCGCGCAGAATGGCGCGATGCGTCCGGTTTCGCGCAAGTGTACACGACGGAATTGACGCGCGCGGGACAAGAACCAAAAACAAAAAATAAAACATGAGCACCGAAGCCGGTCAGGCGATTTTTGCGATTCTGCTTGCCCTGTATGGCGCGATTGCCATTTCGCTCGGGCGCCGCTCCATCACCATGCCCATTGTGTTTGTCGTTCTTGGCGTGCTCTTGGGCAAGTACGGATTCAATTGGCTGCCGATCAAAGCGAATGACGAACTTGTCCGCGACCTGACCGAATTGACGTTGGCGCTCTTGCTCTTTGCCGATGCTTCGACGGTAAATTTCAAAAGATTGTCCCATGACGCAGGGCTGCCCGCGCGTTTGCTTGGCATTGGACTGCCGTTGACAATGGCATTGGGCGCGGTGATTGCGTTTCTTTTGTTTCCGTCCGAGGGTTGGGGTTTTGCGCTATTGATTGCGGCAATCCTTGCGCCCACGGACGCGGCGTTGGGGCTGCCCATCTTTGTCAATCCGAATGTGCCGCGGCGGATTCGGCGCGCGTTGAATGTGGAAAGCGGTTTGAATGACGGCATTGCGACTCCCTTCGTGACGCTCTTTATCGCGCTTGCCGTCGCCGAAGAAGGCGTAGCGCCGACGGCGGGGTGGTTGGCGAGCGCCGTGACGCAAATCGCTATTGCGGTGGCGGTGGGCGCGAGCATCGGCGTTGTCGGCGGCAAACTTGTGCAATACGCGCACGCGCACAAATGGACGTACGGCGCGCCGCTTCAGTTCGCTGTCTTGGGACTGGCGTTCGCCTCGTATCTCGGTTCGGTTGCGCTGGGGGGCAATGGTTTTGTTGCCGCGTTTGTGGGCGGTATCGCCTTTGGCGCCATCACGCACGGCGAACTTAGAGAAGGCGCCGAATATACCGAGACGACGGGTACGCTGTTGTCGTTGGGCGTTTGGACGATTTTCGGCGCGCTGTTTGTCGTGCCTGCCGCGTTGATGGTACCGGATTGGCACATTATTCTGTATGCGTTGTTGAGTCTCACGTTGATTCGGATGGCGCCCGTCGCGCTCGCGTTATTTGGCATGAAATTCCGCCGCGATACAACCGGCTTGATGGGATGGTTCGGTCCGCGCGGTCTGGCTTCGGTGGTGTTTGCCTTGTTGGCAGCGCACGAGTTGCACGCGTCGGGTAAAGAAGCAGAACTGCTGTCCTCGATTGCGACGTGGACGATTTTGTTAAGCGTGTTGGCGCACGGTTTATCGGCGCAACCTCTCGCAGCATGGTTTGCGCGCAGATTGAAAACCGCGCCTGCCGATGCGCCGGAATTTATGGATGTGCCTGATGTGCATGTACGAAGCGATGTGTTGTTGAGTACAGAACGTCATCGCGCCTAAGTTCGAGTGTCATTTTCCGAAACGACTGAATCCGCCCATGATTTTTTTTCGCCAACTCTATGCCATCATCGCCAAGGAATTGCAGGTGGAATGGCGCACCAAAGAGACCTTGAGCGCGATGCTGGTGTTTGCGCTGCTCGTGTTGGTGATTTTTAATTTTGCGTTTGACTTGCAGGGCGTGGACATTACCGTTTTCGGTCCGGGCGTGTTGTGGGTGGCGTTCAGTTTCAGCGGCATCATCGGGTTGGGTCGTTCGTTCGCGGCGGAACGTGACCGCGGTTCATTGGACGGCATGTTATTGGCGCCGGTAGACCGCGGCGCGATTTTTCTCGGCAAGGCGTTTGCGAATTTTTTGTTTATCCTGGTGATGGAAGTGGTGACTCTGCCGTTGTTTGTGATTTTGTTTAACGTGCCGATTGAGTGGTTTCCGTTGGTGGGGTATATCTTGATGGGCACCATCGGCTTTGCGGCGGTCGGCACGTTGCTGTCCGCGATTGCGGCGTCCACACGGATGCGCGATGTGATGCTGCCCGTATTGTTGTTTCCCGTGCTCGTGCCGCTGCTTGTCGCTTCGGTAAAATTGACGCAGGGCGCGTTACAGGGTTTGCCGTTCTCGGACTATCAAGGTTGGTTCAATTTGCTGCTGGCGTACGATGTGATTTTTCTCGTGGTGTCGTATTTGGTGTTTGAATTTGTGGTGGAGGAGTGAGGGATTGGAGACTGGAGACTGGAGACTTGATTTTTGATTTTTGATTTTTGATTTTTGATTTTTGATTTTTCTAATTTCTAATTTCCAATTTCTAATTTCTAATTTCTAATTTCTAATTTCGAATTTCGATTTGCAACATGCGAGGTTTTTCATGAACACGAAACGAAACTGGTCGGACATTTTGGGCGTGGTCACGTTGATTGCGGTGGCGGTCGGATTGTACTTTGCGTTTGTGTATGCGCCGACGGAAGCGACAATGGGTTCGATTCAACGCATCTTTTATTTTCACATGGGGTCGAACGCGGCATCGTTGACTTCAATCATCATTGCGGCGGTGGCGGGCGCGTGGTATCTCCGCACAAGCAATTTGAAATATGACCGCCTGTCGTACGCGTGCATGGAACTCGGCGTATTGTTTGGCGCGATTTCATTGGCGACGGGCATGATTTGGGCGCGTCCGGTATGGGGGACGTGGTGGACATGGGAAGCGCGGCTGACGTCGTTTTTGATTTTGTGGCTCGTCTATGTCGCGTACATGATGCTGCGTTTGTCCGCTGCCAACGACCCGACGATTGCGCGCATTGCGGCAGTGTTTACATTCGTCGGCGCGGTGGATGTGCCGTTCATTATCATTGCACCGCGTTTGTGGCGCGGTTTACACCCCGTCTTGTTTGGTACGAACGCGGGCGGTGAATTCACCTTTAATATTACGCCGCAAATGCTGACGACGTTGATTGTGTGCATCTCCGCAGTCATGCTGTTGTATATTTGGCTGCTGTATCAACGCACGTACTTGGGAAACCTGCAAGCGCAAGTTGCGGAACTGCGCGAGCAATACGGAGAATAAATCGAAATGGAAGATTTGGTCAAGCAAATTCTCATCGAGGTACGCAATCTGTCGTATCTGTTTTTCGCGTTCGGCATCATTTGGCTGCTGCTGTTTTTGTACATGTATTCGCTGTCGCGGCGCGGGCGTGAGATGCAGCGCGAAATTGACGAATTGAAGCGGATGCATACCGACGACCACGATGACGATTAGGGTAACGCTTTGCGCCCAAAAAAGGACAAATGTCAGGTGACATTTTCAAAGGGATTGAGTACAAATAGAATATGAACCTACCGCTTTTTCTTTTAGCATTCGGCGCGGGGCTGTTGTCATTTCTTTCCCCGTGCGTTTTGCCGCTCGTGCCGATTTATATCGGATACCTCAGCGGGGCAGTCGTCACGCCCGAAGGCGTAACGGTGCCGCGCGCGCAAGTAATGATGCACGCGCTCGCGTTCGTGTTGGGCTTTACGACGATTTTTGTCGCGATTTGGTCGGCGCTGTTTGCGTTGACCCAGTTCATTGACAAAATTTGGATGTCGCATGTGGCGGGCGTCATCTTGATAATTTTTGGCGTGAACATGCTCGGCATCATCAAAATACCGTTCTTGTATCAAGAAGCGCGCGTGCAGTTTCGCTCGAACGAATTGGGCTACCCGCGTTCCTTCTTGACGGGTATGGCGTTCGCCGCGGGCTGGACGCCGTGTGTGGGTCCGATGCTTTCGCTTATTCTCGGCGCGGCAACGCAGACGACGACGGCGTTGGAAGGCACCGAGTTATTGTTAATGTATTCGGCGGGATTGGGCGTGCCGTTTCTCTTGACCGCGTTCGCATTCGATACGATGGTGCTGCGTTTGAAAGGATTCAACAAATACCTGCGCACCATCGAAATTGTCAGCGGCGTGATTCTCATCATTGTCGGGTTGATGCTGGTGTTTGATAAATTCCAGGTGTTGAATGCGTATTTTTATCAATTCACGCCGGAAGTGTTTTTCAAGTTGGAAGAAAATTTCGCGGGATTTTTGGGGATACAGTTGGA
>CAZXYP010000218.1:0-9310 GCA_964644955.1 uncultured Anaerolineales bacterium
TCTCCGGCGAATCTTTCCCCTTCAGGAGCAGGTGTGTCCGCAACACCGGAAAACATCGGCGGTAATCATTCCAATTCTATTCGCAAGCGGCGTCCCTGGTACTCGAGAGTCAACTGGGTGGCTGTCGCGGCGTCAATTTTTGTTTTCCTTCTGATTTTGCGTGTGATTATGGTGCAATATGACCTTGCGCAAGCGGGCAAGTCCTATCCCCCTGCGTATTGGGCGCTGCAATTTGGAAATGGGCTGGTCCTGGGCGGCGTCTATGCCCTCATTGCGCTCGGCTATACGTTGGTGTACGGCATCTTGTTGATGATTAATTTCGCGCATGGCGACGTTGTGATGTTTGGCGCGTACGCGGGCTTTTTTGTTTTGGCGGCGTGCGACGCGTCCGGTCTTTCCAAATCCAATCAAGCCGCTACCCTCGCGCTTGTCTTTGGCGCGGGAATGCTCGTGTCCATGCTTTTGGGCGTCGGGCTTGAACGCATTGCCTATCGCCCACTGCGTGCCGCACCGCGTCTCGTGCCACTTATCACCGCAATTGGCGCATCGGTGTTTTTGCAAGAGACGGCGCGTTTGATCTTTGGCGCGCCGATTCGGGTCTATAACAAACCGCCAATGCTGCAAGGGGTCATCCTCTTGCCGGGAAATATCCCGATTCCCATTACCGGTATCTTTATCATCGTGTCCTCGATTTTTCTGATGATTGTGTTGTATTGGCTGGTACAGCGCACAAAAACAGGACGCGCCATGCGCGCCGTCGCGACGAACAAGGAAGCCGCCGCGTTGATGGGCATCAGCGTGGACCGCATTATTGTCATTACGTTTGCAATCGGCTCTCTGCTGGCAGGCGCGGCGGGCGTCATGCTCAGTTTCCACAATAGTCAAATCAATTCGACGATGGGTTTTTTCCCCGGCATCAAAGCGTTTACTGCCGCAGTTCTCGGCGGCATCGGAAACATCCCCGGCGCCATGTTGGGCGGTTTTATTTTGGGACTCGCGGAGGCGTTGGGTCCGAGTCTGCTCGGCATCCCTTCGCAATACAAAGATGTGATTGCGTTTACGATGCTCGTACTCGTCTTGATTTTCCGCCCGCAAGGCATCTTGGGCGAACAACTTGGGACAGACAAAGCATAGGATCCCGCTTATGAGCTCAGCCATTCGCACCGGACTAATTTCCGGATTCGTGCTTTTGTTTTTCATCTTGATTGGTGTTTACACGACGTTCGAGGCATTGACCTTGAACGGAGTCTGGCTCACCATTCAAGGCGCGACGGCAAGCGAAATCGCCGCGCAAATCCCCGGCACAACGAATCCCCAATTCTCGCGCATCTTGACCATTCTGGTCGCCGTCGTGGTAGGAATTCTCGCGGCGCGTCCGGCGCAAGCACCCGGCACAGGATTGGTTCGCGCATTGAGCGCGAATGCCATCGCCGGCGCGATGGTCGGACTGTTTTTGGTGATCGTGGACACCTTGTATGCCTTGGGCTTCAATGTCGCATTCGTTTTTGAAAAAGTAAAACCCGAAACCGTCAATGCGCTGTTATTCAATCAACCACCCCTCGTGGGTGCGGCGCTGTGGGTTGGCTTGATGGCAGGGTTCGGTTTGCTCGGCGCGCTGCTGCTCTATGGCTGGCGCGCGTTAAAAATTTCGCAGCGTCTGGACGGGCCGACCCGCGCATCCAACGTAGATACACGCCGGATTCAACGAGGCGCGGTCATTGTGGCAGGACTGTTTCTATTTATCGCCCCGATGTTTATCGGTGTGTATTGGAATCAAGTGCTGGGCTCGATTGGATTGTACGTGTTACTCGGTCTCGGTTTGAATATCGTCGTCGGTTTCGCGGGCTTGCTCGATTTGGGGTATGTTGGTTTTTTTGCCATCGGCGCATATACGGTTGCGATTCTGACTTCACCTTCGTATCCCTTCGGGTGGCCCTTTTGGGTTGCCTTACCGATTGCCATGCTGATGGCAGCGTTCGCCGGAACCTTGCTCGGCATTCCGGTGCTGCGTTTGCGCGGCGATTATTTGGCAATCGTCACGCTCGGGTTCGGTGAAATCATTCGCATCATTTTAAAATTCAATCCTTATACCGGGGGACCGCAAGGCATTTTGAATGTGGCGGCGCCCACTTTTACGATTCCCATCATCGGTTACACTGTCGAATTCAATTCCTCCACGCCATTTTGGTACTTGATATTTTTCACCTGCATCATTGTCGCGTTCATTGCCCTGCGTTTGAACGATTCGCGCACCGGACGCTCATGGACCGCAATGCGCGAAGATGAGGACGCGTCCGAAGCGATGGGTGTAGATACGACTCGCGCGAAATTGCTTGCGTTCGGTATCGGCGCACTTTTTGCCGGACTCGCGGGCGCGATTTATGCGTCGCGCCAACAACACATTTTTCCTGACGACTTTACGTTGTTGATTTCCATCAATGCCCTGGCGCTCATTATCATTGGCGGCTTGGGTTCCATCCCCGGCGTCATTATCGGGGCGATTGTGTTGATTGGCTTGCCCGAAATTTTGCGCCCGATTTCGGATTATCGCCTGCTCGCGTATTCCGCGCTCTTGGTGGTCATGATGTTGGTCCGTCCCGAAGGTTTGATTCCTTCCACGCGGCGCAAATTGGAATTTCATGAACGCGATCCGGAACTCGAAACCATCGAATCCGCATGAACGCGCGGACAAAATAATCGCGGAGGGGCAAGCATGAAAACGCGTGCAACGCTTTGACACGTACATTCAAGTGGGATATACTCGCACACCAATGATTAAGCAGCTGCAAATCAAATGCCGCTTACAGCTGCGCCGCGCTGCATTTCCAAAAAATCGCTTCGCTCAATTTGATGGAGGTGCACAAACGCATATCGGAACCGACAGCGCCTGACGGTTCATCAAACGACCAAACGCAAATCCATTTCATACACGCTGCGCCAAATATCGCCGGACGCATTGACAGACGCCTTGCATCCCGCGAGTCGGTTGGCGCAACCATAAAATCTAGTTGACGCACACGCGTCCAGTTACGCGGGATTGTTTCCGCACTTTTCGGAGGAGGAGAACAGAATGAAACGCACGTTTGTTTTTGGACTGACCATTTTGGCGCTGGTCCTTGTGATTAGCGCCTGTGCAGCGCCCGCAACACCCGCGCCTGCACCCACACAAGCGCCCGCGCAGCCCACTGCCGCGCCCGCGCAGCCCACTGCCGCGCCCGCACAACCGACTGCCGCGCCCGCACAGCCCACCGCTGCGCCCGCGCAACCCACCGAGGCGCCCGCAGCCATGACCGACGAATGGGGCACCGTCACCGTCAAAAAAGGTGACACCATTAAAGCTTCATTCAGCGCCGCATTGACGGGCGACCTTGCGCCATTCGGTCTGGATATGCAGCTCGGCGCACAAATGGCAGCGGATAAATTCGGCGGAGACATCAACGGGTTCAAACTCGAAATCGTTTCCGAAGATGACCAATGCTCCGGTCCCGGCGGCACCACCGTCGCCAACAAAATCGTCGCGAATCCCCAAATCGTCGGACACATCGGTTTCATGTGCTCCAGCGGCGAAATTCCCGGCACCGAAGTCTTGGACAAGGCGCACGTTCTCAGCATTTCACCTTCCGCCACCGCCGTCCAAGTCACATCGCGCGGTCTGCCCACCGTATTTCGCACCGCGTTCAATGACAAGGTTCAGGGTCCCGCGGATGCCAACTTTGTCTTGAACGAACTCAAGCTCGATACCGTTGCCTTGATTCACGACGGTTCGCCGTATGGCGTCGGTTTGGTCGAGGCGTTCAAAGCCGCGTACGAAGCCGCCGGTGGCAAAGTTGTGGGCGACATCGAAGCCGTCACCGTCGGGGAAAAAGATTTCCGCGCCACGCTGACGAAAATCGCGGCAAATCAACCCAAAGCCATTTTCTTTGGCGGATTCTGGCCCGAAGCGGCAGTGCTTGCGACGCAAAAAGGCGAAGTCGGTCTCAAAGACACCATCTTGATGGGCGCGGACGGCATGAAAGAGTCCAAGTTCATTGAAACCTCCGGCGAAGCCGGTCTCGGCGCGTATGCGTCGTTCGGTTCGGCGTCCGAAGGCAGCACCTATGGCGATTTCGTCGAAGCGTACAAAGCCAAAGGCGGCGACACCAAGAACATTGTCTTTAGCCCGCAAACCTACGATGCGGTGAACGTTCTCGCGCTCGCCTTGAAAGCGGCAGCCAAGACCGATGCCGACGGCAATTTGGTTATCGGACGCAAAGCATTGGCAGATGCAGTGCGCGCAGTCAAACTGGACGGCGTCACCGGCGCCATTTCGTTTGACGCGAACGGCGACCGTCCCGATTCTTCAACCAATGTCGTCATTTTCAAGAATGACGGTAAAGAATGGGTGCAGGTCTATCCCGCCAAAGAATCCTCCGGCGGCAGCGGCTCGACGACCGCAATGCCTGACCTCGGCGGCAAGACGATTACCGTTGCCGTGGAAAATGCGTATCCGCCTTTCAACTCAATTGATACCGCCACCGGCAAAGGCATCGGTTGGGACTATGACGCGCTCGCCGATATCTGCAAACGCCTGAACTGCAAACCCGAAATGAAAGAAATCGGTTGGGATGCCATGCTTGCGGCGGTCGCGCAAAAACAATTTGACATGGCGGCGGACGGTATCACTATCACCGAAGAACGCGCCAAGACTGTTGACTTTTCGGACCCCTACCAAGAAATCAGTCAGGTCGTCATGGTTCGCGCGGACGAATCGCGTTTCAAGACATTGGCGGAAGTCAAGGCGCTCAAGGATATCAAGGTTGCAACGCAAAAAGGCACGACCAACTACGATGAAGCGGTCAAGGTTTGGGGCGAAGCGAATGTGATTGGTTTGGACCAATTCCCCGAAGCGGTCAACGCGCTCATTACCAAACAAGCTGACATTGTCGTCGCCGACAATTCGTTTGCCAAGCAATACTTGACGACGAACGCGGACAAGATCAAGGTGCTGGACGAGGCGCTGGTCACACAGTATTTGGGCTTTGTGTTCCCGAAAGGGTCGGACCTCGTTGCGCCCATCAATGCCGCGCTCGCTGCCATGAAGGCAGACGGCACGCTCGATGCGCTGAACAAAAAGTGGTTCGAAACCCAATAAGGTGAGTCGTTCGTTTCCGCAATGATTGAGGGCAAAATCCTCGCCTGAGGATTTTGCCCTCCCTTCAAAATGACCGTCAGCAACCAGACACCGCAATCCGTGCAAGTCAAATTGATTGACCGCCTTTCCACTTTGCCCTGGTGGTTCATTGTAATTCTGTTGGCGATGGTCATCACGGCGTTACAATTGGCGTCCAATGAAACGTATCAGCAGGTTTTTCGCCGCATTCTGAACGGCGTTCTGATTACACTTTCGATTACGGCTCTGGCGTACTTTATCGCCATCGTCTTGGGATTGATTGCAGGGCTGGGGCGCGTTTCCAAAAATGTTTTGGTTTTCAATCTCGCGACGTTATACGTTCAAATTGTGCGCGGCATTCCCATGTTGGTTCAGATTTTTTATTGGGCATTTGTAATTTTTCCGCTCCTGGTCGCGCTGTTGAATCTGGCAGGCAGCACTCTGGCGCCCACGTTGGGCACAGACAATTTTTTGGTCAAGCTCAAACCTTCGGATATCAATCTGTATTGGGTCGTTGTCGTCGCACTGGCATTTGCGTACGGCGGATACGAAGCGGAAACGTTTCGCGCAGGCATCGAATCTATTGGCAAAGGACAGATGGAAGCGGCGCGTTCCCTCGGCATGACCTATCCGCAAGCGATGCGGTATATCGTTCTGCCCCAAGCGATTCGGCGGGTGCTGCCGCCGTTGGGCAATGATTTGATTTCGATGCTCAAAGATTCATCGCTTGCCTCCGTTTTGGGGGTGCGCGATATTACGCAAGAAGCGCGGCTTTTTGCCTCGACTACTTTCCGGTACGTAGAAGCGTACAATGCTCTGGCGCTGACCTACCTTGCATTGACGCTGACCCTGTCGTTAATTACACGTTGGATTGAAACCCGATGGAAACAGGGTTAGTTCAGCAAAAGCAATGAGCAATTCTCCCTTTATCGCCGTGGAACAAGTGCATAAACATTTCGGCAGCGTGCATGCCCTGCGCGGCGTAAGCACCCATGTCGAAAAAGGCGAGGTGCTGGTCGTTATCGGACCCAGCGGCTGCGGCAAATCTACGCTGCTCCGTTCCATCAACGGGCTCGAAACCATTGACAGCGGACGCATCATTGTGGATAACAATGTGATTGATGCCAAACATCACAACATCAACGCGGTGCGCGCCGAAGTCGGCATGGTGTTTCAACAATTCAATCTGTTTCCGCATCTGACCGTACTGGAAAATTTGACGCTCGCGCAAATCAAAGTCCGCAAACGCGCGAAACAAGAGAGCATTGACATTGCGCATGACCTCTTGAAAAAAGTACGCATTCCTGAGAAAATACACATGTACCCGGGACAATTATCGGGCGGACAGCAGCAGCGCGTCGCCATCGCGCGCGCGCTGGCAATGAATCCCAAAGTCATGCTGTTTGATGAACCCACCAGCGCCCTGGACCCCGAAATGATTAACGAAGTTTTGGACGTGATGCTTGACCTTGCTGAGGAAGGAATGACGATGTTGGTCGTCTCGCACGAAATGGGGTTTGCGCGCAATGCCGCCTCCCGCGTCATTTTCATGGACGCCGGCACGATTGTTGCCGAAGGCACCCCCAAGGAAATGTTCGACAATCCGACGAATGAGCGGATGAGACAGTTTTTGAGCAAGATTCTTCACTAGTTACGGGTGACAGGTCGCACGTCGCAAGCGGTGATGCTTGCACCCTGTGACTTGAAACTCGAGAGCTGAGACATGGCAACCATCCTTCAAGCCAAAGGGGTCACGAAACGTTTTGGCGGTCTAACCGCTGTGGACAATGTAGATTTTACAATCGAGGAAGGTTCGATTGTCAGTCTCATCGGACCTAACGGCGCGGGCAAGACCACGTTTTTCAACTGCATCACCGGCTATTACACCCCCGAAGAAGGGGAAATCCGCTTTCTGGATAGCTCCACCGTCGGACTCAAGATGCACCAAATCACCAAACTCGGCATTGCCCGCACTTTTCAGAACATTCGCCTGTTCGGCAACATGACCGCGATCGAAAATGTGATGGTCGGTCAGCACCCGACAATGAAAGCCGGCGTCATTGGCGCGGTGTTGAAAAGCAAAAGTACCCGCGCCGAAGAAGAGCGCGTAAGCACTCGAGCGCAGGAACTGTTGAAATTTACCGGTTTGCGCGGCAAAGAAAACGAGCTTGCCAAAAATTTGTCGTACGGCGACCAACGCCGTTTAGAAGTCGCGCGCGCGTTGGGGACCAATCCCAAATTGCTGCTGTTGGACGAACCGACCGCAGGCATGAACCCACAAGAATCGTTGGCAATGGTAGATTTTATCCGCAAACTGCGCCAAGAGCTCAACGTCACGATTCTGCTCATTGAACACCACATGCGCGTGGTCATGACAATTTCGGAACGTGTGACCGTTTTGGATTTCGGCGTCAAGATTGCCGAAGGCACGCCGCAAGAGGTCCAGCAAAATCCGCGCGTACGCGAGGCATATCTCGGCACTTCGGAAATGCACATCTAGGAAAGGATGAAGGATAAAGGCAGAAGGCGGAAAACAGAATCCATCTTTTTTCATCCTTCCTCCTTCATCCTTCGGGATTCATTATGCCGCTCCTTGAAGTTAACGACATTCACACCTATTACGGACATATTCACGCGCTCAAAGGCATTTCCATTACGGTCGAACAGGGGGAAATCGTCACGCTCATTGGCGCAAACGGTGCGGGCAAAACAACGACGCTCCGTACCATCTCCGGTTTGCTGCACCCGCGCTCTGGTACGATCACATTGAACGGCGAACAAATCAGCGAATTGCCTGCCCATCAAATCGTTGCCAAAGGCATTGGACCATCTCCCGAAGGACGCCAAATTTTTACGCGGCTCACCGTCAGCGAAAATCTGGAAATGGGCGCGTACGCGCGCAAAGACAAGACGGAGCTGCAAAAAGATTTTGAACACATTTTCAAATTGTTCCCGCGTTTGGCAGAACGCCGTTCTCAGGCAGGCGGCACGCTTTCGGGCGGCGAACAACAAATGCTTGCTATCGGACGCGCGCTCATGTCCCGTCCGCGCATTTTGTTGCTCGACGAACCATCCATGGGACTTGCTCCCGTCCTCGTAGATACCATCTTTGACATTATCAAGGCGCTGAACGACGAAGGGGTCACCATTCTATTGGTCGAACAAAACGCCGCGCGTGCGCTTTCGGTTGCCAGCCGCGGCTACGTCCTCGAAACCGGACGCATTATTTTGCAAGGCAACGCGCAGGAATTGGCAGCCAACGAAGAAGTCCGCAAAGCATATCTCGGCGAAGAATAATCCTTGAACCGCATCCAAAATGTCTGCTTGACCTGACCGTACAACGTAGCATATAATTCGCCCATTATCCCCAGCGATGCAACGGAATCTACCCGACACTTGACTCTTGCGCATCCTACAACGCACACACTCACGGACGAGTTGATGTCGTTACGCCCAAATCTGCTTCAGCATTCGTCCCGCTTAACCATATTCGTACAAGGAGGTGCGGCGCTCTTGATTCGTTCAAATTCATGTACCGCAAAAGATTAGCGCTCTCACAGACCAAACTGTAATCCAACAGCAGCAGTGTATCGGTTGGATCGCAGAAAATGTTAGTCACCCTTCAGGAGGAGAAAGAAGATGAATCGCAAGATGATTGCGCGCAAGTCTCTCGTAGTGGCAGGTCTCGTGCTTGCCGTAGCTGTCGTACTGTCTGCGTGCGGCGGCGTCGGTGGTCCTTCTGCCGGCAATTGTGTCATCAAAGTGGTTTCGTCACTGCCCATGCAGGGCGCCGCAAAATCACAAACCGACACCATGATTAATGCCATCAAACAAGCGTTGGACGATCATGGTGCCAAGTCAGGTAATTGCACCATCGAATATG
Source organism: uncultured Anaerolineales bacterium (assembly GCA_964644955.1). GTDB lineage: Bacteria > Chloroflexota > Anaerolineae > UBA4142 > SHND01 > SHND01. Next base: position 9,033 of record CAZXYP010000218.1, read on the forward strand.
CGGCGTGGGATGATTCCAGCGCCGCCCTCGGCAAGTGGGATCCCGCCGTAGAAACCGCCAACGCCAACAAAGCCGTTGCCGATTCGCAAATCTTGGCATACCTCGGCACCTACAATTCCGGCGCCGCCAAACTCTCAATTCCGATCTTGAACCAAGCCGGTCCGCTGGTCATGGTCAGCCCCGCCAACACGTATCCGGGTCTCACCAAAAAAGCCGGTGCCGAAGCGGGCGAGCCGGAAAAATACTATCCGACCGGGAAGCGCAACTATGCGCGTGTC